>CAZOZF010000223.1:3126-4856 GCA_964584205.1 uncultured Verrucomicrobiota bacterium | reverse complement strand
CAAGCCTGAATAAGCCGGTTCGCCTTCAGAAATACCTCGCTGCCTGCGGGGTAGCCTCCCGGCGTGCCTGCGAACAGTTCATCGCCGATGGCCGGGTTTCCGTCAATGGTTCGCTTATCAGTCAGCAGGGTTTCTGTATCAATCCGGAAACCGATGCTGTCGAGATGGACGGCCAGCGGGTCTTTCCTGAGCAGAAGCTCTATTTCATGCTTAACAAGCCCCTCGGGGTTTTGTGTACCTGCATGGATACCCATAGTCGGCGTACCTTCCTTGATTTTTTTCCAGGGATCCAGGAACGGTTGTATCCAGTTGGCCGCTTGGATCAGGACAGCGAAGGGTTGCTGATTGTCACCAATGACGGCGATCTGGCCCTGCGCCTGACCCACCCCCGACATGAAGTCGCCAAGACCTACCATGTCCGCCTGGATGCCCCCCTGACCGAAGAGGCCCGTCGCCGAATGCTTGAGGGAGTGGAGTCGGATGGCGAAATGCTTCGGGCGGAGGAGATTACTGCACTGCCCCGGTTACGAACAGAATACCGGTTTATTCTCAAGGAAGGCCGCAAGCGCCAGATCCGGCGGATGGTGGCGAATGTCGGGTTTGAAGTGTTTGCATTGCGGCGCGTGGCGATTGGGTCACTGGTTCTGGGTGTGTTGCCGGATGGGAAAGCCCGTGCGCTGTCCAGTCGCGAAGTGGAAACCCTGTTCCGGGAGGCCGGGATGGGGACGGGTGAGGGAGAAAAATCCGAAAAACAGAGGTCAGCATGACTATGAAATGGATGATTCTGGGACTGCTTGGAGCGGGATCCGTATTCGGGCAGGGTGTAACAAATCTTGAAGTCCGCACCCTGGCCGACAAGGTGAATTTACGGGTTCGGCCTGAATCCGGAACCGAGGTTGTGGCACAAACTGGAGAGGGACAGACGTTGATGGCTGTTCGGGTTGAGGGAGACTGGCTTGGTGTTCTGGCGCCCACTAACGCCGGGGTATGGGTAAAAAGTCAATTTGTGAAGAACGGGGTGGTGACAGGTGACAAGATCAAGCTTCGCTCAGGTCCCGGGATCAGTTATCGGGATGTCGGATTGCTCCGGAAAGGGGTTTCGGTAACGGTGCGGGAAACCCGGGGGGAATGGCTTGGGATTGCTCCTCCGTCTGATTTGGTCCTGTGGATCAACCGGAGTCTGGTGCAGCCGGTGCCCGTGCCGGTTCCTGAAGCGCCTCCTGTGGCGGTAGCGATCCGGATTGAGGGTCAGGGAGATGTGTCCACAACGGCGGTGTTGACGCGTGAGCTTCCGGCAGGGTTGACGCAAGAGCATCTGGCTCCCGTCCTGGGGCAGGGCGCCTTGGTTGAGCGGGCGGGTACGGTCGAGCGGGTGCCTCTGGCCTTTTTCAGGGGTGTGGATTACCGGCTTGTCGATGTGCGGGATGGCACGAAGGTGACGGTTTGTTTCCTTGAGGGCAATGACAGCCAGATGCCCTCGCTGGTCGGTCGACGTCTTCATGTGAAGGGCCGCGAATACTGGTTGAAAAACCAGCGGTTCGCCGTAGTCTATCCCGAGTTGATTACCCCGACCGTGAATTAAGCGGGGGGTGCGGGATTCCCCAACTATGAAAAAAATAAGCCTGTTGTTTGTTGTTATCCTCCTGGTTGCGGGTTCGGTTTATATTTTTCTCAGGAATCAACGGACTGAAGAGGCGGCAGCCGCCAAGGCGGCGACGGCGAAGACGGCG
>CAZOZF010000223.1:0-3026 GCA_964584205.1 uncultured Verrucomicrobiota bacterium | reverse complement strand
GGCGTATGTCTATGTAACGGACCCGACCGGCAGTGTCGCTGTCCGTCCGGTGGTGGTGAATCGGACTGTTGCGGGAGTGTCTGTCATCGCTTCCGGCTTGGTTCCCGGCGAAGAGGTTGTTGCCGATGGGCAGCTTCGTCTCAAGCCGGGTTCGCGGGTGAAGCCCCGGGTGGCTTCCAAGTCTGAACCCGTTTCGGCAGGCCGTCCATGAATCTGGCCGCTCCGTTTATCCATCGTCCGGTAATGACCACGCTCATTACGCTGGGGTTGGCGATCTTCGGTGTTATGGCGTATCTCCAGCTTCCGGTGAGCGATCTGCCGAATGTGGATTACCCGACAATTCAGGTTTCCGCCTCGCTTCGCGGGGGGACGCCTGAGACGATGGCATCGGCGGTGGCCACCCCGCTGGAGAAACAATTCTCCATGATCGCCGGACTGGACTCGATGAATTCCTCGAGCGCCCAGGGGACGAGCCAGATTACGCTCCAGTTTGTGTTGAGTCGTGATCTGGATGCTGCGGCACTGGATGTGCAGGCGGCCATTTCCCGGGCGATGAGGGATATGCCCCCGCAAATGGATACTCCGCCTTCCTATCAGAAGGTGAATCCAGCAGACCAGCCCATCCTCTACGTGGCCCTGACCAGCCCGACTTTGCCGCTCTACGACCTGAACGAGTATGCAGAAACTTTTCTGGCGCAAAACATCTCCATGGTGGATGGGGTGGCCCAGGTCGATGTGTTCGGATCCCAGAAATTTGCGGTGCGGATCCAGCTGGATCCCCATGAGCTGGCGGTGCGGGGAATCGGGCTTGATGAGGTTGCTGGCGCCATTCAGGCCGGAAATGTGAATCTGCCGACCGGCATCCTGTACGGGCCCAACAAGGCTTTTGCCGTCCTGGCCGATGGCCAGCTCTCTCGCGCCAAGGACTACCGTCCCCTGATTGTGGCCTATCGGAATGGGGCTCCAGTGCGGCTGGAAGAACTGGGGTCCATTTTGGACAGCGTTGAGAACAACAAGGTGGCTGCGTGGTACTGCACCAGCAACCAGGTGCAACGGTCCATTGTTCTGGCCGTGCGGCGTCAGCCCGGGAAAAACACCGTGGAGGTTGTGGCCAATGTCCGGAAACTTCTGGGACGTTTGAACGCCGAATTGCCTGCGGCGGTCACAATGGAAGTGTTCATTGATGCCAGTCAGTCGATCAAGGCGTCCTATGACGATGTCAGGTTCACACTGCTTCTCACACTGGTTCTGGTGGTGTTGGTCATCTTCATCTTCCTGAGGAATGTGTCGGCGACACTGATTCCGAGCCTCGCCCTGCCGATGTCCATGGTTGGCACCTTTGTGGTCATGGCGGCCCTAAACTACAGCCTCGACAACTTGTCCCTGATGGCGCTGACACTGGCGCTTGGGTTTGTGGTGGATGATGCCATTGTGGTTCTCGAAAACATCGTCCGCCATCGTGAAATGGGTAAGGATAGATTTACGGCGGCGCTGGATGGGACGAAGGAGATCAGCTTCACGATTGTCTCGATGACCATCTCCCTGGCCGCGGTATTCATTCCAGTCCTGTTCATGGGCGGGGTGGTGGGGCGGTTATTCCGTGAGTTTGCTGTGACCATCGGAGCGGCGGTGCTGGTTTCCGGGGTGATTGCGCTGACGCTGATTCCCATGCTCAGCGCCCGGTTTGTCGGGGCCTCAGCGCATGGAGGGCATGGGCGGTTGTATCGGATCATGGAGGCCGGGTTTGACGGAATGCTCAGGGGATATGCGGACGGCCTGCGCTGGGCCCTGGATCATTGCCGATTCATAATGGCCCTGGCCGGGATCACCTTGATTGCTACCGGGGTTCTCTTCTGGGTGGTTCCGAAGGGATTCATGGCGAGTGAGGATCGTGGACGGATCAATATCACCACAGAAGCCATTGAGGGGATTTCCTTCGAGTCCATGGTGACCCACCAGAATCAGATGATCCGGATTCTTCAGGACGATCCCAATATCCAGGGATTTCTCTCCAGTGCAGGGGCGCGGGGAAGCAGCGCGGGGAATACCGGCCGACTGATTGTGAACTTGAAGCCGCGCGAAGAACGCCGGATGACCACGGATCAGGTGGTGCAATCCCTGCGGTCCAAGTTGTCCGGGATTCCCGGGATTCGGGCGTTCCCGGTGAATCCCCCGCTGATCAACATTGGAGGGCGATCCGCCAAAAGCCAGTATCAGTACACGCTTTCAGGAACGGACACTGCCGAATTGTACCGCTCGTCGGATCGTCTGGTGGAGCGTCTCCGGGAGCTGGATTCCCTGCAGGACGTGACCAGCGACCTGCAGTTGAAAAACCCGCAGGTGAACGTCGAGATTAACCGCGATCTGGCGTCCTCGCTCCAGATTACGGCCGACCAGGTGGAGACGGCGCTGTTCAACGCCTACGGCAGCAGGCGAGCCTCCACTATTCTGGCGCCGAACAACCAGTATGCCGTCATTCTGGAAATGTTACCCCGCTATCAGGCGGATCCCGCTGCGCTATCGTGGCTCCATATCCGCGCGGGAGATGGACGATTGGTTCCGATCGATGCGGTGGCGCGCCTGAGGAACGATGTGGGGCCGATGACGATCAATCATTCCGGCCAGATGCCCTCCGTAACGATTTCCTTCGATCTCAGGCCCGGAGTGTCACTCGGGGATGCCGTGGAGAAGGTGAATGACGCGGCCCGCGAAGTGCTTCCACCCCAGATTAGCACCATGTTCCAGGGCACGGCGCAGGTATTCCAGTCGTCCTTCAAGGGAATGGGGTGGCTTCTGGCGCTGGCGGTGCTGGTGATTTATATCGTGTTGGGAATTCTGTATGAGAACTTTTTCCATCCCGTGACGATCCTGTCCGCGCTGCCCTTTGCCGGGGTGGGAGCCATCGCGACGCTGATGGTGTTCGGGTCCGAATTGTCAATCTATGCGTTTGTCGGCATCATCATGCTGGTGGGGCTGGTGAAGAAGAACGGCATTATCATGGTGGATTTCGCCATCGCGGCACGTCG
>CAZOZF010000222.1:0-4866 GCA_964584205.1 uncultured Verrucomicrobiota bacterium | reverse complement strand
CCGTATGCCGCCACTCCCGATCCCAATGCGTTCCCGAAATCACATGCATCTTGAACTTCTTAGCCATAATCACTCCTATTGTTGACTATATGATCCGTTTCAGTATTGCTTCAAAATTGTCCTCATAGTGGGTGCATAGCCCCCGCGTTCCGCTTTCCTCGATATTCCCTCCGCCGATCCCAATGCAGGCGAATCCAGCCAAACGGATGGAGCACACCCCCGCCCCGCTGTCCTCGATGCCGACCACGTGATGGCGATCCTCATACGAAAGGCCCAATCCCACCTTGGCCACTTCGGCGTACAACCAGGGATGTGGTTTGGGTTCCAGTTCGCCCAGCGTGCCCACATCCTTGCCGCGCCGCATCGGGAATCCCGCGGTGATGATGGCATCGTAGAAATCGACCGGGTCCCCCATATCCAATTGGCGGAACGCCGAAATGATCTCGGGCATCGCCTTCTCGTAAAGCCCTGACGTTACCAGCCCCAGCTTGATCCCGTGGCGCTGCAACTCCAGAAGGAATTCCTTGAGCCCGGATGTTGGCGTAAAGGCGTCGGTCTTTCCGCGCCCCTCCATGATCTCCTTCATTTCCCTATGCGTATGTTCGAAATAGAATCCGCGCGCCTCCACGAGAGACCGGCCGGGGCAATACTTGTCGATGCAGTACTGGAGATGCTCGGAGACACTGTGCCCCGACACATGGGAAAAGTCCTCATCCTCAAGCTTGAACACGGGATCGCCCAGCAAGCTCGCGGTTGTGCGTTCGATGATCCAGATCCAGAAGTGTTCACTCCGCACGCTCGTCCCATCCAGGTCCATGAGAACAGCCTTCACCGGCTTCCGGATCTCGACCGGCGGCACCGGGTAGTAGGCGGGCCATCCCGTTGCCGAGTTGACTCGGGCAAGAATTTCGCCGGTATCGAACAGGATGAATTCGACTTTGCCATCCGCGGGCGCCCAGACGCTACAGACACCATTTCGACCTGCCTCAAACAAGCCGCCTGTGGTTTTGGCCATCGGGACAAACCCTTTTTCACAGGACAACCCAAGTTTTTTCACCAATGCATCAGCAGTATTCACAACAACTCCTTCACGCGAATCCATTCCTGTATAGTCATTAATGCCATCATGATGGGAACGATCACCGCAAACCAGTGGAAATTCCATCAAGTGGATATGTCCTTTTAGATCATCAGCGGACATGGTAGATTCCCTCGAATGCATCCACACCTCTGCATCTTTATACGCGGCACGGCCTGCGCCGGTTTCCCGGGGGGCCGCCCATGAGTTCGTCACCGTCGGGCGCGCAACACAGGATCATCTACAACGCCATCCTGGACCGGATCCGCTCCGGACAATACACCCAGGACAGCAAACTCCCCACCGAACGGGAGTTCATCAAGGAATTCAAGGTCTCGCGGATCACCATCGTCCGGGCCTTGAATGATCTTTCCAAGGATAACTTCGTCTGGCGCAAACAAGGTTCCGGCACCTACGTCAGCCCGGCCACACGATCTGCCGCCAGCATCGGGGTGATGATCCCCGGGTTGTTGCATCATGATTCAGACAGTATCTTCCCCCAGGTTCTGCAACACCTGATCCGTCAGGCCGCCGCCCTGGGATGGCAGGTCCTGCCCGGTCATCCAGATCTGCCCGGCGAACAGTCCCACAGTATCGCCGGCTGCGGTCCAGTGGAGGTGGCGCGACGCCTCATGGCGAACGGTGTGGGTGGTGTCATCATGGTGCCGTATGCGGTCGGCGGACAAGGTGATTCCTTCAACCATAACGTCCTGGCCGAATTCGCCTCGCGCCACATTCCAGTCGTGCTGATGGACCGTGACATCGTTGAATCCCCCGCCCGTAGCCGGCACGACCTGGTCTGCATGGACCAGGGGCATGCCGGCTACGAATTGGGGCGGCATCTACTGGCCCAGGGGTGTCGCCGTTTTGTCTTTGTAAGCCAACTCATCCGACTCCCCACACCGCGCCTGCGTCTCGCGGGTTTGCGCCAGGCCTTGCACGAACAGCGACTGAACCTGCCCGACGACCGGGTGCTGCAGGCCCCGCCCGATGACCAGAAACTTGGCGTTGCGATCCTGAAACGATGGCGGGCGGATGCGGTAGTGTGCGACAACGATCTCAATGCCGCCCTGGTGATGCGCTCCCTGCAGTCGCTTGGCGCGAAAATCCCGCACCAGATCAAAATCGCGGGATTCGACAATGCGCCGGTGGCCAAGGTACTCGCCGTCCCCCTGACCACCGTCGCCCAGCCCGCCGCCGGCCTGGCCGCCAAAGCGCTCTTCACCCTGCGTGACCGGATAACAGACCAAACCCTGCCTCCCTGCACCGTCCTCCTGCAGGGCCGCCTGATCATCCGCAAATCGACTGGGTGAGAGCACCTGAAATGCGCCTAAATTGGATCTGAATCGATTCAGATCGCATTATCAGGGCTTGCGGGGTCGCTACTATTTAATGGCCGGAGTTTATGACTCAGGCACGGCCATCAGGACAGCAACCGAAAGAATGGGAACTTTGACGCCTTTCTAATGGATATGACTCTTTGGACGGGAGATGGCCAATGACCGCCCGTGAACGCCTGCAGTACGCCTATGGAACTGGACGCCCGGCTGAGCAACGCCCGAAAACATTCTGGCCAGTGCGCCAACCCTTGTGGTCCAACCCATCAGCGCGGCCGAAATTTCCCTTTGCTTCACCATGATATACGAGTAAGGTAATATGCATGAAGACAACCATAGATATACCTGACTCTCTGATGGCGCGCTGCAAGAAAGTGATTGGCGAACAGCATGTGACCTTTCGGAGTCTGGTGGAAGAGGGGCTGGACCGGGTGCTCGAAGAGCGAATCCACCGCAAACCGTTCAAGCTCAAATCCATTCCTTTTCGCGGGGGAGGGTTTCAGCCTGGATTTGACGAGGCGAGTTGGGACCGCATCCGGGATGCGGCCTATGAAGGGAGGGGCGGATGATTGCGGTGGACACCAATATCCTCGTCGCCTTTCACCGTACCGAATATTCACATCACGACACAGCGGTGGAGGCCCTCACGGCTCTGGCGGAAGGGTTGGAGCCTTGGGCTATTCCCTGGCCTTGCATCCACGAATTCGCCGCCGTGGTGACGAACGGACGCATTTTCACCCAGCCGACCGAACCCTCCGTTGCCGTGAGCGTGGTGGATGCCCTCATTGAATCCCCCGTGCTTCGCCTACTGGGCGAAGGGGCCGGATACTGGATCGCGTTGCGCGGCCTGATCCTCAAAGGAAAAATCACAGGCGCCCGCGTGCATGATGCCCGAATCGCCGCAATCTGCCTCGAACACCGCGTGAATTGCCTGTGGACAGCGGACCGTGATTTCACGCGCTTTCCGACGCTCAAGTGCCGGAATCCGCTAACCGCCTGATAGCCATCATCAAGAACGACAAAACCAGCAGACGCGGAATCCCTGGCCAAAATGAACCAGAATCCGAGAAAAGTCTTTTGTGCTGACACTTCGCCGTCCGGTTCGCACAATCGTCCATGGATAACCCGCAGAGGCCAGAAAGAGATTGAGGATGGACAAAGGAAAAGTCAAAGGCTTGGATTGACGCCATAGCTATGATCATATATGATAATGGCATGAATGAGCTATTAAGCATCTCGGATCAGCTCAAGCACCGGCGGAAGAAGGCAGGGTTATCACTTTCAGTACTTGCCAACCGGGTGGGAACATCGGCGGCGACCCTGTCAAGATATGAGCATGGATGGACGCGGTTCGAAACCAATACACTACGGAAGCTGGCCACGGCTCTGGGGTGCGAACTACACATCGAACTGGTTTGCCGCCCGACACACGTCCCGACCGGTGTGACCAAGGCGGCAGCCGTCAAACAATTGGCACGATTATTCTGGGATCACCACCTGGGTCCCCTGGATTTCGACCGTCACCCCGTCTGGGTAACGGAACGTGTTCTGGAGTACGGCACATTGCAGGATGTCAGAACCTTAAGAGCCGTTCTCGGGAAAGAGCGATTTCTAACAACGGTGGCCCGCGCCACCCGGGTTTCACCACGAACCGCCGCATTCTGGCAAGCTCTGTTAAAGCAGGAGGGGATCCCATGCACGAAAAAGTCCTACCCAAACACAGTCTGGCCCTCTTAACCCGGCTGGGCTCCGATCCATCCGAATTACTCAAGGGATGGATACTCGCGGGCGGTACCGGACTTGCCTTCCGGTTGGGCCATCGCGTCTCGGAGGATCTGGATTTCTTCAGGACGGATGCGGGGGACGTGCGAGCCCTTCACGATGTGCTTGCCGCCCACGGGCCTTATGAGACGTTGCAGGAAGACATCCATACCCTGACGGTCTTAATCCATGGCACGAAGCTCTCATTCTTCAGGGTTCGCGACCCCTTTCTCTTGCCCCCTACCCCGCATCGTTTCTTCTCAGTCGCCGATATCCGCGATATCGCGCTCATGAAACTAGCGGCCATCTCGGGACGGGGAAGCCGGAAGGACTTCATCGACCTTTACCTGATCCTGCAAGATCGCCCGACGCTCAGGGAGTATTTCGAATGGCTTCCCAGAAAATATGGCGCAGACCGGATCAATCTCTACCATATCGCAAAAAGCCTGACCTATTTCAGTGATGCGGAAGCCGAACCTATGCCAAGGATGCTGGTTCCATTTAAATGGAACCCCTGCAAAAACTTCTTCATCCGCGAGGCCCACGCGGTGGTTCTGTCGTAAGGCACTCTTCAAGGGCAGAGCAATACCGGCTCCAATGTGCTTCGCACCAGATCTTCCCCCTGGAGGGCGGGCGTCCATAGCTATCAAGCTAAGAGAAAATACTGACTTTGGACAGGTAGGGCGAACC
>CAZOZF010000221.1:0-4897 GCA_964584205.1 uncultured Verrucomicrobiota bacterium | reverse complement strand
CCCCAAATCCGGGTTGTGGCTTGGGTGGGGTTGTTCAAATCGATTTCGTAACCATCTTCCCAATGATCGTAAACGATCGTGGTTCCCGCGCCCCCCACCACGATGGACGCCACCGAATCGAGAATGGCGCCCGTGGCGGGTGCCAAGATCAGGAAGGATTGGCGGATTTGCGCCTCAGGCATCGGAATATAAAATTCCTGCACAATGCTTTGCGCCCAACCAGATACTGACAGACCCATCCACAAGGCGAATCCCGCCCAACCCGTCCTGATTCCTTGATTCATGAGGTTTTTTCCCCTTCGCTAAAAGTATAAGAACCTGTACCCCCCCCAAATAAATTTGTTTGACTGTATCATGATGGGATTGGTTGTTCAAGGGTGTAAACTGCGAATATGCCCCCCTACAGATCGTTTTATTAGAAAATATGAACACGGAGAAGCTGGCATTGGCCCCGCACCGACCCGTTTTGTCTTGCATCCTCCGGCCAATCGCACCGAGGCGGTTGAGCCGCCTTTAGAAGGTGTTTGGATTATGTGGAGGGCGAGGAATTGAGCGGAACGAGGCCCCATTCCCTGGCGTAGGCCAGAAGGTCGCGATCGCTATGGGCCTTGAGCTTAAGCCGCAGGTTTCGCCGGTGGGTGGAAACCGTACTTGGGGTAATGCCCAAGTGGAGGCCGATCGCCGCATCGTCCATCCCGGTTGTCACCATCATGAGGATCGCCAGCTCCCGTGGCGTGAGGATCTTGTGAAACGAATCCGGTTGCGCGAGTTGTTCGGTCCGGACCGCATTGAAAATAGCTGAAAAATATCGTTTGCCCTGGCCGACCTGCCGGATAGCTGAGGTCAGGTTTTCGAGCGAACTCTGTTTGTCCACGAAGCCGTGAAGACCCAGTCGCACGGCCTGGTAAATGAAATAGGGCTCCACATGCGAGGATAAGATCACGACGCGCGCCGTCACTCCCGCCTCTTTCAGCATCAGCGCCACGTCGAAACCGGACATATCGGGAAGGGCAATGTCCAGCAGAACAATATCCGGAAGCGTCTTCCGGCAAAGCGCAAGCCCCTCAGCCCCGGAAAAGGCGTTGCCCAGCACCTTGAAGTCGGACTGGCTGGACAACATGGCGACCAGCATGGAAGCCACGATCTTTTCATCCTCTATGATGACGAGAGAATGCGGTGACTCGGCGTGTTGTTCAGGTTTCTTGTCCACAGTTACAAGTATGATAACAGGAAAGTGTAAGTAAAATCAAGCGTTGTGAATATTACGCTTGCCGCCGTCCTGTCGCAGGCCGTGTCAAACAGGCTTCGTTTCGCCACTCATGGCGATGAGTCTGGCCGCCGATTCCGGCTCAAGCGGGTGAAGCTGGCGTCCCGAACGACATATGAGCTCGCAAGTCATTTCGAAGAATATCGCCCTTTGAATCGTTTCCTCGAACGTGGCGCCAAACGTCACCTGCCCGTGATTGCGCAACAGAATCATCCGGTGCCGGGTTGCCGAGGAAATGACGGCCTCGGCCAGTTCATTTGTCCCGGGCATGTGGAAAGGCACAACTCCCACAGTCCCAATATAATACGGCACTTCCGGGGTCAGATGAAAGGATAGTGAGTCGACGTCGCTCCGGCAGGCCGCCGCCGTGGCAAAAGGACTTTGGAAGTGCAACACGACCCTGGCTTCAGGGCGCACCCTGAAGATTCCCGCATGAAGTGCCGTCTCCACCGAGGGCTTTGCCCCTTCAACCCGGGTTCCATCCGAAATCCTGCACACCGAAAGCTGGGCGGGTGCAAGTGATTCCATCCAGGCCCGGCTGGCCTTGATGAGCATATTCCCGTTTTCGAGCCGTTGCGACATGTTGCCGCTGCTGCATCGCACCAATCCCTTTGCCGCCACCTGGCCAGCGGCCTCAAGAAAGGCGCGGATGATTGAATGAGAGGCCAGTGTCAAAGAATGCATGGGCATGATTGTCTTTCCGGTTGACTGTGTTAGCTTATATCATGTCTTCTGCTTCTTGATCAAGATCGAGAGAATGGCGATATCGGCGGGCGTTATGCCCGGGATGCGGGAAGCCTGACCGAGCGTTTCAGGCGCTATTTTTTTTAGTTTTTCTCTGGACTCAAATCTGACAGCCGTCATGGCGTCATAATTTAAATTAACCGGAAGTCGTTGGCTATCAAGCACTTCCATTGAAACAATCGATTGCGTTTCGCGCTGAATATAGCCTTCATATTTGATCCTGATTTCTACCTGATCGGCCAGATCGGGCGCTAATGCAGGCGCCTTGGCCAAATCCGCATAGCACACCTCGGGCCGACGCAAACGCTGCGCCATCGACCCGTCAGCATCAAACAGTTGCGCTAAATGGATTATCGTTTTTTCTATTGTCTCCCCATCAGTCCGAGTTTCATCCCGAACATCCTGGGATAATAGGCCAATTTCCGATGCATGACGCAACAGGCGGAACCGGGCATTATCTTGCCTTAAATAGAGCCGATTCTCTGACCGTGACGTAAACATCCGGTACGGTTCGTCTGTTCCTTTTGTCACCAGATCGTCAATCAAAACTCCAATATAGGCATCTCCCCTACCCAATTCGAAAGCCGGCAACCCCTTTATCTTGTGTATGGCGTTTACACCGGCCACAAAGCCTTGTGCGGCCGCCTCCTCATAACCCGTGGTTCCATTAATCTGGCCAGCAAAATATAGGCCCTCAATCCGCTTGCTTTCCAGCGTGTGCCGCAACTGAGTCGGATCCGAATAGTCATATTCGATCGCATAGGCAGGCTGAAGAAAACGAGCACGCTCCAGCCCTGGAATTGAGTGAATCATCTCCTCTTGCACCGCAACCGGCAGACTATTTGATGTTCCGTTAGGATAAACCTCATCAACTTCTCTTCCCTCGGGTTCAACAAAAACATGATGCGCTTCTTTGGTGGCGAATTTTACGACCTTGTCTTCAATCGATGGACAGTACCTGGCTCCGGTTCCCGTGATCATTCCCCCATACAAGGCGCTTTCATCAAGATGCTCACGGATGATCGCATGCGTATCCAAGGTGGTGTGTGTTAAATAACAGGGCAGTTGTTGACTTCCCAGTGCCCAAGGGCGAAGCGGGCTAAAAGGTTGTTCCACGTGGAACAATGGGCTGGTTTGTTCCACGTGGAACAATACCCACTCCTTTTTCGCTTTTCTTGAAAAGAAAGGAGGCGGGTCTTCGCCCGGCTGAATAATCATTTTGTCGTAATCGATCGAATCGCGATGCAATCTTGGAGGAGTTCCTGTTTTTAGCCGGCCGAGTGTAAACCCCAGCTTCTTAAGTGAATCGCTTAACCGGTTGGCTGCTTGTTCTCCAATTCTTCCCCCTGGGATCTTGTTTTTCCCAATAAATATTTCCCCTCGAAGATATGTGCCTGTTGCCAGAACAAGCGCCTTACAGTGGATGGTTCGGCCATCTTCAAGGCAAACACCGGTCACTCGATCATTTTTAATCTCAATGCTCTCAGCTAGGCCTTCGATCACCATCAGGCTCTCGGTTGTCTCAACAACGGTCTGCATCCTTTTTGAAAAAGCGGGCTTGTCGCATTGGGCACGATTTGCCTGGACGGCAGGTCCTTTTTTCGTGTTCAGCACCCTAAACTGGATGCCGGTGTAATCGGTATTGACGGCCATCTCTCCGCCTAATGCGTCCAGTTCAAACACCAAATGGGACTTGGCAATCCCTCCAATAGAAGGATTGCACGACATCCGCCCGATGGCCGATCTTTCCATGGTCAATAGGACCGTACGTCCTCCCAGGCGAGCGGAGGCCAATGCGGCTTCACAGCCGGCATGCCCGGCACCGATAACGACCACATCACAAAAAATAGACATAGGGATCCAAGGGGATTGAATTCATTTTCTCTTTTCCATTATCTACTTCCCGATGCAGAAACGTGAAAAAATCTGGTCAAGCATATCGTCATAATACACACGCCCAATGATGCGCCCCAGAAGGTCTGCTGCTTCGCGCAGATGACTGGCCGCGGGAACAAGCCCCTTTTGTTGAAGCGGAACCATCCATTGCCGGGCCTCCAATAACGCATGGCGTGCACCTGTTAGAAGACCGCGATGCCGTTCTGATAAAGTTGCGTGGGGTGGGGCATGAGGATTGGCGTCCAACTTGGCTGTCATAACCTCAAGCAGCGCATTAATCCCATATTCTTTAATTAAGGAAATCGCTAAAGATTCGTAACCTACGAAATCACAATGAGATACAACTTGTTTCAGGTCGGTTTTGTTAAATAGCACAATCGTTTGTTGTTTTGCCGTTTCGACTAGACTGGTAAGGTCGGCAGGCGAAAACGGCAAAGAAGCATCAACAACATGAAGGCGAAGATCCGCCTTTTCTATATAAACCTTGGCCCGGGCAATGCCCTCCTGCTCAACCGCACACCCCGTATCCCGGAGTCCTGCCGTATCGACCAGCCGAATCGGGATTCCATTCAAGACAAAGGTCTCTTCAATGGAATCACGCGTGGTGCCGGGGACGGGAGAAACAATCGCTCGATCCTTTCCAAGCAACCGGTTAAGCAACGTCGATTTCCCGGCATTGGGCTGCCCTGAAATCACAACCAATGCGCCTTCCCGCAACCGATGACCTTCCTCCCAGTTGACAAGCAGGTCATCTATCATAACCATCGAAGCATCAAGATGTTGTACCGATTGCTCAGCAAGATCGTCGGGAAAGTCCTCTTCCGGAAAGTCCAGGGTGGCCTCCAAATCAGAACAGGCCATGACTACCCGGGAATAAACCGCCCGCACCGATTCGCTCAACCGCCCGGCGAGTTGCTCAACCGCGGATGACGCCGCCCGGGCCGATTGCGAGGCAATCAGATCCATGACCGCCTCCGCCTGAACAAGATC
>CAZOZF010000220.1:0-4898 GCA_964584205.1 uncultured Verrucomicrobiota bacterium | reverse complement strand
GCTCCGCGTTTACTGCGGCGTTTCGGGATTACGGGTGGCAACCGCCAGTCTTTGTGCCTCGGGATGACGCTTGACCAGTTGAGCCGACCGCAGAAGTATGGCGTGTGGAAGGATCTGCGCGCCTCGGATTCGCCGCCCGGCGAGGATATCCGGGAGTATATTGAAAAGGAATGGAAGAAGACGGCGCATGCCGGTGAGACGCCGCCTGAAATCATTCGGGATGTCCGTCAATTTGCAAAAGAGGCGGTGGCGGCGATTGAAGCGGCTGCTGCGGATGTGACCCGCAACAAAGCTGAATTTACGCGGCTGCGCAATGATATCCATTGCACGCAGGAGCTGACCGAGCACATCACCCAGATGGCTGAGGCGGCCCTGCTGGTTGTTCGAAACGAGTACAGTAACGAGCCGGGAGATCTTGATAAGGCATTGACGCATGTCGAGGCTTCGGTTGCGGCGTATCGCCGGTTGGCTGAGAAGGCGGGGCCTGCCTACCGCTATGGACCCGGATATCATGGCCGCCAGAATATTCCATTCAACCGAGTGTGGCACTGGTCGCAGTTGGTGGAGAAATACCAGGCGGAGCTGGACGGTTTCCGGCAGCGGGTGGATGTCCTGGCCGGCAGGGTTAAAGTGCAGGGTGAGTCACCGGACATAAAGCCGCTGCCCGGCTCCGCGTTCAAACTGTTGTCGCCTGACATGCAGACCTACACAGTTGAGCCCGGCGCGAAAGTCTTCAGCGATCAGGATTATGCGCTTAGTGCGATTGCGCCTGAACTCAAGGGGTTGACCGGCATCCGTTTCAGTTATAAGAAGAGTACAACCGGACAGGATGTGGTTGTGGAAATCGAGAACGAGAAACCTGTCAAAGTACTGATCGGCTATTTTGACGGGGCTGGGTCCAGCTGGTTGAAGGTGCCGAATCTTGAGCACGTGGCGCATGCCGACGACCGGGGCGGACATGAAACAAAACTGTTTGGTGCGGCAGTAATCCAGAACTCCAAGGCGCTGACCGAGGCGGCATTACCACGGGTCAATGTTCATGCCTTTCGTTATGACGTCGGGCGGAACAAAATTGAAATGATCGGGAAGGGCGCCTATGTGATCCTGGGCGTGATCCCGGACGAGGTGGAAATTCCATGTCGTGAAGTCAGGCTCGGGGGAGGCGCAAAATGAGAAAGACTGCGTTGCGACTGCTGATGATGGGCGTTGGGATTTGTTTGGGATCATCCTCTTTTGCCAGCAATGAACTGGTAGTACTGAGCGAGAGTGTTGGGCCGGTCATCGGACTGGATCATCCCGATGTCAGGGCCAGTACGAACCAGAGCGGGTTCGAAACCGGGCAGGTGCTTAAGCAGGATGGCGTCTATCACATGTTTGTAAATGAAATGACGCCTAAGGCGCGTCTCGACATGCGCATTGCCCATTGGACCAGCAAGGACACCGTGCAGTGGCGGCGCGAGGGGACGATATTAGAGAGTGTGCATGGACGCTCATCCACCAATTCGCGGTCCGAGGTATGGGTGACCGGCATGGCCTTTAATGAGGCGGACGATTGCTGGAATATGTTTTACGTGGCCTATCGCGGCGGGGATACAAACAAGGGCGAGAAGTTCTACTCGGACTACGAAGGCATCATCTGGCGGGCAGCCTCGCAGAAGAAAGGGCGGGTCGGGATAGGTGGCCCCTACAAGGACATGGGGATTCTGATGCGACCGGATGAGAACTCCCAGAAGTGGGAGGGCCAGCAGGGCGTGGATTCCTTTTTCCCATATCGGGTGGGTGAGCAATGGTACGCGCTGTACGGGAGTCACAACCACAAACCTTGGAGCCCCTGGCTGGTAGGGCTGGCTTCGGCCCCGGCGCTCGCGGGGCCATGGACGCGGATGCCTGCGGGCAATCCCCTGCCGCTGGTGAAGGTATTTACCGAGAATCCGGTTACCGTTCGCCTGGCTGACGGACGCTGGCTGGCGATCTTCGACTCGTTGGGTGATCAGGAAATCGGTTACAGCATCTCGGCGGATGGGATTGTCTGGCCGCCTGAAACTCGGCTAAAAATCCAAACTGGCGGGAATTGTTGGACGCCGGAGGGGGATCACGCGTTGCGCACGCCGTTGGGTGTTACGGTTGAAGACGATGGAACGTTTACCGTCTTGTACACGGCGAAGACAAGGGCACAGTCGGTTTTTTACGCGATTGGGCGGTGCAAGCTCAGGTGGCGTTAAGTTTTCAATCAGGACAACACAGCAAGAATATGGAGAGAAATAAATATGACCAGTCGTGAATGCGTGCGGAAAGCATTGAATCATGAAGAGACGGATCGGGTTCCGGTTGATTTCGGCGGCAGCCGGGTGACGGGGATTGCCGCTGTGGCATATCACCGGTTGGTCGCATATCTCGGGATGCGGGAGGATATCCGGATTTATGACATCAAGCAACAGTTGGCGGAGCCCTCGCTCGCGATGATTGATCGCATGGGCGGGGATGTTGTGCAACTCCACCGGCTGGCGCCTTCGACGGGAATGGCGTTTCTTAATCTTGACGAGTGGAAGCCCGGATTGATGGTTGATGGTGCACCCTGTCTCGTTCCGCAAGGTTATGAGCCGACGTTCAAGGCCGACGGCACCATTGAGATCTGGCATGATGGATTGCTCTATGCCCAGCGGCCCGCGTCGTCCCTCTATTTCGATGTATGTCCCATGCCGCTGGCCCAGGCGGAGACGCCAGCTGACATTGACGGCTACGTCTGGCCCGATCTGTGGTCTGTGCGGGAGGAGCGGTGGCTGTCCTCTGAAGTGAAGCGGCTGTACGAGGGGACCGACAAGGCTTTGTTTGCGGGGCTGCCCTTGATGACGTGCTCGTTTTTCGAGATTGGCGCGGTTTTGTTCGGTTATGAGCGGTTCATGGAGAATCTCGTTCTGAACCCGGATATGATGGAACATTGGCTGGATGTGAAGCTCGATCATGATCTCAAAATACTGGAGAAGTACCTGGCCGTCGCCGGTCCGTATATCGATGGCATTCAGATGAATGACGATTATGGCGCCCAGGATGCCTTGCAGGTCAGTCCGTCCCTGTTCCGGAACCTGTTCAAGCCCCGGATGAAAAGGTGGATCGAGTTTGTGAAGGCCCGCACGAAGGCCAAGGTGTTCATCCATTGCGATGGTGCGATCGAGGAGATCCTGCCGGACTTTATTGAAGTCGGCATTGATGTATTGAATCCGCTCCAGACCAGCGCGAGGGGCATGGATCCGGCATTGATAAAGCGGAAATACGGGAAGGATCTCTGCTTCTGGGGCGGGGGCGTAGACACGCAGTCGACACTGCCGTTTGGAACTGTACAGGATATCAAGCGCGAAGTTCGCGAGCGTGTTGACTTGCTGTCGAGGGGGGGCGGCTTCGTGTTCGGGACGATCCACAACATCCAGCCCGACATCCCGCCTGAAAAGATCCTGGCCGTTTTTGATACGGTGAGAGGGGCAAGACATGAATAGAGGAATCATGAGTACTTTGGTTGTTTGTATTGCGCTGGTATTGGCAGTGCCCGTGATGGGCGTGGAAGCTGACCCGGTATCCTGGCCGGCGATTACGTCCGAGTGCAAGCCGTGGGCTTACAACTGGTGGCTCGGTTCGGCTGTTGACAAGGAGAACCTGGCGAAGGAACTGAAACGCTACAGCGACGGCGGGCTGGGTGGAATTCACATCGTGCCCATTTACGGAGCCAAGGGTGCGGAATCCCGATACATTGACTATCTGAGTCCGAAGTGGATGGAGATGCTGGCGTTTGCCGTGGAGGAGGGGAGGAAACTCGATCTCGGTGTGGATATGACGACCGGCACGGGTTGGTGCTTCGGTGGGCCGAACGTCACGCCGGAACTCGGGGGGCAGATATTCAAGTTGGAGAAGATCAAGATTGAGGCGGGCGGGCAACCTCCTAAAGTGCCGGTAGACACAGCCGCAGTAGCGATCCAGGCGGTTGCTGCCGATGGCGCCAGGGTGGACTTGAAACCCCTGCTAAAACCGGATAGAACGCTGAACTGGACACCAGGTGATCGTGCCTGGACGCTCTATGTATTGAAAACCAACTTCAACAAGCGGATGGTCAAGCGGCCGGCACCGGGCGGGGCCGGTCCCATGATCAATCCTTTTTACGGTGAAGCCATGCTCCGTTATCTGGAGCGGTTCACGGAGGCGTTTGCATCGCAACCATCCAACGCCAGGCCCAGGGCGATGTATCACGATTCCTACGAATATTTTGGGGCGCAGTGGTCGCCTGATCTGCTCGCTGAGTTTGCCCGCCGGCGAGGATACAGGCTGGAGGATCAGTTGGCGGCTTTTGGCGGCGATGGGGATAAGGCTGTTGTGTCAAGGGTCAGGTCCGATTATCGCGAAACGGTCTCGGATCTGATGGTGGAAAAGGTATTTCCCCCTTGGGTTGAATGGTGCCGCCAGCGGGGAATTCTGACTCGGAATCAGGCGCATGGTTCTCCGGGTAGCCTGCTTGATCTTTATGCGCTTTCGGATATTCCCGAGACGGAGATGTTTGGCAGGGGCAAGCGCGATCCGTTCAAGTCGGGGTTTGACGGCCGGTTTGCTGAAGGGGACCGCGATCCGTTGGTCAGTAAGTTTGCTTCCTCGGCGGCGCATGTGGCGGGTCGCAAACTCGTGGCTGCTGAAGCCTGTACGTGGATGGCTGAGCATTTCTGTGAGACGCTCGAGGAGATCAAGTGTTTTGCGGACCTCATGTTCGTTTCCGGTGTGAACCATCTATTTTACCATGGTTGTGTTTACTCCCCGGACGATGCGGCATGGCCGGGTTGGCTCTTCTATGCGGCCACCGAGATGAATCCCCGTAACTCAATCTGGCATGATGCGCCTGCGCTAAATGCCTATATCGCCCG
>CAZOZF010000219.1:0-4902 GCA_964584205.1 uncultured Verrucomicrobiota bacterium | reverse complement strand
AAAACCTGTTATGATTCCGCGTTTTTGGGAGAATAATCATGGGTTTAAGTATTGGTATTGTGGGGCTTCCGAATGTCGGGAAGTCGACGATTTTTAACGCGCTGACGCGGGCTCAGAATGCCGAGGCGGCGAATTATCCCTTCTGCACCATTGAGCCGAACAAGGCGGTTGTGCCGGTACCGGATCCCCGTTTGGACAAGTTGACGGAGATGGCCAAGCCCCAGAAGACGATTCATGCCACCGTTGATTTTGTGGACATTGCCGGGCTGGTCAAGGGCGCCAGCAAAGGGGAGGGGTTGGGCAACAAGTTTCTTTCCAATATCCGGGAGACGGATGCACTGCTTCATGTGGTGCGCTGTTTTGCGGACGAGAATGTCGTCCATGTCGACGGCGCGGTGGATCCGGTTCGGGATGTCGGGGTGATCGAGACTGAGTTGATCCTGGCGGATTACCAGTCCGTTGAAACCCGGGTTGCGCGGCTGGGAAAACAGATTCGGGGCGACAAGAGCCTTCAGCCTTCGCTGGATATCGCCCAGGCGTTGCTGGACCATCTGGGCAAGGGAAAGATGGCCGTTGAATTTGAGGATCACAAGACCGATGCCGCCATATTGATGTTCCGGGAATGTCCGCTTCTGACGGACAAGAAGATGATTTATTGCTGTAATGTGGATGAGGCCGGACTACAGGGGGACAGCGAGGCGTTCCTGAAGATCCGTGAGCACGCCACCCAGCGCGGTTGCGACACGGTCAAGATTTGCGCCAAGATGGAGGAGGATCTGAACGGGATGACCGAGCCCGAGCGCCTGGAGTTCCTGAAGGAATACAAGGTGGTTGAAAGCGGGCTCGACCAGATTGTCCATACAGGGTACCACACGCTGGGCCTGATCAGCTTTCTGACCTCCGGGCCGAAGGAAGTGCGGGCCTGGACCATCCGGCGCGGGTGGAAGGCGCCCCAGGCCGCCGGCGTGATCCATACGGATTTTGAGCGGGGTTTCATCCGGGCCCAGGTGATCGCCTACAAGGATTTCGTGGAATACGGCGGAGAGTCCGCCTGCAAGGCCAAGGGCCTGCTACGCCTTGAGGGCAAGGAGTACGAAGTTCAGGACGGCGACGTCATCGAATTCCTCTTCAACGTCTAGGGGGCTCTACCACCCGCTTCGCTGGAGGAAGCGGAGGAGACGGAAGAGCGGGTAGGGATGAAAATGTAGCGGCATTTGTCACGCAGGGAAATACCCTGCGCGAAAAATGCCGCTACACCGTTCCCCGAGGGGGGAAGAGAAGGTTTTATTGTGCGAAGCGCAACAGGAGATGATTGTTTCTCTGCTCTTCTCTAAGAGGGGTGTTCCGCGATTTTTGCGGTACGCGTATTTCGCGTGCCGTAAAAATCGCGGAACATTTTCTTCCTCTCTCTCAACCCTCCGTTTTCTCCAGCGAAGCGGGTGGTAAATTCTTAATCTGCGGGGAGGATTTCGACCAGTTGGAGGTCGAAGGTGAGATCTTTTCCGGCGAGGGCGTGATTGCCGTCCATCGTGATTGTTGTTTCAGATTCTGCCACGACCACCACGGAGATCGTTCCGGTTGGGCCTTTGAGTTGAAGGCGTTGGCCGGGTTTCAGTTTCAAATGGGGAGGCATTTCCGCCTTGGGGAGCTCCACCACCATTTCGGGCTGGTGCGGACCATACGCTTCGGTGTGGGGAATTCTGACGGTCCGGCACTCATTCAGGGTCAAGCCTGTCACGCCGCGATCAAACCCCGGGATGACTTCGCCGCTGCCCAGGGTGAAGGTGAGGGGCTCGCCTCCGGAGGAAGAGTCAAAGACCGTTCCATCATCCAGTTTGCCAGTATAATGAACCTTCACCTTTTGTCCCGCCTGCGCCTGTGTCATGGTGTTTCCCTTGTGTTATTTGCCGTCAATATTAGTTTGCCGTTTTAAAATTGACGATCAAATTTAGTTCCCGTGAGTAATGGGTCTTCCGAATTCTGGAGGGCCACGCTTCGTCGTGGCCGCCTTTTCGTTGTCCCGGACGCGACAAAGCGCGTCCCTCCAAAGAATGCAAGAAACGGTTTGTTTTGATGAGTGGAGGGACGCGCTTCGTCGCGTCCGCTGGAGTTTTGCAAGTGGCTTCTTGGACTGTATCTCTTTTCATGGGAACGGAAAACTTGCAGAAGAGGGGGGATTTGCGACAATGACGCTCTGATTGGAATTGAATGAATAAGGAGGCTTTTGATGAGGCATAAACTTATCGGGTTGGGTCTGGTGGTTGTCATGGCTGGAGTGGGACTGTCAGCTTTGGGGGCTGACAAGAAAGCCGCCGAGGGGTCGCAGGCGGGTGACTTGTTGCGGAACGCCTATCTGGCGGTAGTGGATGCGGAAATGGCCCGTTCGGAAAAGCGTGATGTGGATGCGACGGCTGCCTATCGGCGGGCGTTGAGCCTGTATGGCCGGCTGCAGGCGGAATATCCAGGCTGGCAGGCGGCGATGGTGAATTACCGGGTGGCCGAGTGCCAGAATGAATTGGGAGCCATGGAGTCGCCCTGGGCCGAAGAGTCCGGGACGAATTCAGTTTTGGCGGCGATTCCGGGAACCCATGATGCGAGTCGCCTTCAGGGATTGCTGCAGGAACTCCGGGACGCACAGGGGGTTATGATGACGGATCGGGAAAAGACCTCCCAGGGCGTGCGCAAGCAGCTGGAGGCGGAGACGAGCCGTCTGAAAGATGAGTTGGATGATACGGTGAAGGCCAACCAGATCCTGCTTCGCAAGGTGGCCCGGCTGGAGGCGCGATTAAACCGTGCCGGAGCGATGGAGGGTACCAACACGATTTCAAAGGCGGTTGTTGCCGCTGTCAAATCGGAGGCCCGTCGCCTGATGCAGGATAACAAGAATCCGGAGGCCATCGCGCTTCTGCGCGAGGCGTCGGAGCTGATTCCCACCGAGCCCGAGATGCTCATCCAGTTGTCGGTTGCGTATTGTCGCGCCGCGGAGTTTGCGTCGGCCGTAGCGGTGCTGGTTCCGTTCGATGTCAAGCATCCCACGCATGCCGATGCCCTTTTGACGCTGGGTACCGCCTACATGGGGCTGGGCCGGATTGGTGAGGCGCGGGTGGCGACGGAGAAGGCCTTGAAGATCAATCCCGATTCCCCCGAGGTGAATTACAACATGGCCCAGATCCTGATTTCCCTCTCCCCGCCCGAGGTCATGGACGCGCAACAGCATTATCGGCGCGCCCTGGAGTTGGGCATGGCGCCCGATCCCGACTTCGAGAATACCCTGCGAACGGCCCTCATCATTGCCCGGCTCAAGACCCGTCCTTCGGCGACCCGGTCGACCCGGGTGGAGCGGAATAATACGCCGGCGAGGGCCATTCCTGTTTCCGGTGATAAGTAACGCGCAAGGAATCCTCATGGCCCGTTATCATGTTATTGCCTGTCATGTGTTGTGGAGGGAATTGTGTCATTTCGCATCCCTCTCGCCCCATGTTTTTACGTTTAACTTTGTAAAGCAGGGGCTTCACAACACCCCGGAGCTGTTGAAAGTGCAGCTTCAGAAGGCGGTGGATGAGGCGCCGGAAGAATGCGAGGCTATCCTGCTAGGCTACGGGTTGTGTAGCAATGGCTCGGCCGGGGTGACGGCCCGCACCAAGCCGCTGGTGATTCCCCGTGCCCATGACTGCATCACCTTTTTTCTGGGCTCCAAGGAGCGGTACCGGGAGTATTTTGATGCGCACCCCGGAACCTACTGGTATAGCCCGGGGTGGATCGAATGTTCCCTGCAGCCGGGGCTGGACCGGTATAACTTCCTGAGGCGGGATTATGTCGAGAAGTACGGGGAGGATAATGCGGATTACCTGATGGAGATGGAACAGGGCTGGATGAAGGAATATAACAATGCCGCCTACATTGACCTGGGGTTCAGTGATACACTCCGGTTCAGGGAGTATACCCGGGAATGCGCCCAATGGCTGGGGTGGAAGACCGATGAGCTCCAGGGGGATCCCGGCATGATTCAGGCGTTTGTGGGAGGGCAGTGGGATTCGGATCGTTTTTTGATTGTCGAGCCGGGACAGACGATTGTAGCGTCTCATGACGCGAAGGTGATCAAGGCGGAGTGAGGAGTTTGAACAGAAGTTCACGAAGAACGCAAAGGGAAGAAATTGACATGAAAAGATTTCTCATGGTGATGATGGGGGTTGGATTGTTGATGGCGGGTGGGTGTGTGACGATGGTGGATCAGAACACCATGGCCCAGCAACAGGCGGACATGGAGCGGATGCGCGAGGACGTGCAGCGGCTTCATGAAAAACTGAATGGAATCGAACTTGAGCAGCAGAACCTGACGCGGGATATCGGAGCCGCCCGAGGTTCCTCCAGGGAGGATGTGGTGATCCGGAACCGGTTGGATACCCTTGAGCGGCAGGTTCAGTCGCTGGCCGCCGGACGGGAATCGGATCGCAAGGAAATTGTGAACAAGGTGGCGAACCTCGTGGGCTCGTCCTCCGGTGGCGGCACCTCGGCCGGCCATTCTTCCTCGAGTCGCTCCAGCGCGGGGAGTCCTCAGACCGGGTACGAGCATGTGGTGGAATCGGGCCAGTCGCTGTCGGCGATTGCCGCAGCCTACAAAGTCAGCATGACGTCGATCAAGAAGGCGAACAACTTGAAAACAAGCACGCTTCGCATCGGCCAGAAGCTGTTTATCCCGAAGAATTAGCAGGCTACTGTGTCGCCTCCAGGAATTCGCGGGTTCGGCTGAAATTCCCGAACCAGGTGGTGTACATTACGCCTTCCACGCCCGGGAGCCCTTAGGAATCAAGCAATCCAGGACTACTCCCTCTCCCTTGAGGGGAGAGGGCTGGGGTGCAGCAATTCGCATTATGGCCGAAGACCGCCTGAAGGCGGTACACC
>CAZOZF010000218.1:0-4964 GCA_964584205.1 uncultured Verrucomicrobiota bacterium | reverse complement strand
TGGGGGGTGACCGCCATGCCGGACAATCCCGCTGGTGGCTTCGACTGCGGATGGATCGGCAGGCGGCACATGAAATACGTGTGATCCTTATCGAAATCGAATTCCGGAGCCGGTGAGCCGTTCTGCTTCATGGCATGGAGAATTTTTGGGATTCCTGTTGCCCGGCCCTCCGTTATATCCAGTTCCTTGAGGAACTCGCCGATTCTGCGGTTACGGTACCGGCGTGGCAATGCCCGCCCGACGCGCAGTTGCGCCAGGCGTACGGAGCGATCCGGACCGGGATAACTGAGGACAACAAGATCATCCTTTGAGATGCGGACCTCAATGGGTTCGCGCTCCTCGTAACTGCGGTGATAGACAGCATTGGCCACAGCCTCTTCTATGGCGGGGTATGGGAAGTTCTCAATACGCGTGGCCTCCGCCCGGTCCGGGTGCTTGATGACCGTTTCGCTGATGTAGTTGCGGCGGATGTAGTCCAATGCTTCACGGGTCATCTGATCCAAAGGCCCCCGGAATATCTTCTCGGTAAACTTGTCGCCACCGGCTCCGTCCGGAAACCAAACCACATCAATCTGAGTGGCGGGGAAAAAATGATGCGGTTCTGGACTGAAGAAGAGCAAACCCACATTCTTTGGGAAGAGCGCCTCCTTCGGGCCATCCACGATATTCATCTGGCGGCCCAAATCCCCCATGGACAACTTCTTCGCCGAAGGGAATGCCGAAGAGACCTTTCGTCTCCTCATCCGTGGGAATAAAGGCCCTGGGACAGAAACTCGTCGATGGCACTGCAACGACTGAAGACAAAAAAAGGTTGATTGAGTTGTTGAAGAAGTGACCAAACCTCAAGTTTTGGAGACTGTGTTGAGTAACCGGTGGCTTGGGCGGACGGGGTGGCTGTTGCGGTTATCTGCCCTGCTATTGTCATTTATTATGCCCCTTTAGCCCGTCCCAGGACGGCTGGCTGAGATGGGAAGAAACATGCTTGCAAGAAGGCTTCGAGGTCTGCGACATCATAGGTAACGGTTCGATGGCCAATTCTGTAAAATGAAATTCTGCGGCACTTTCTTAGGCTCTTTAATTCCATCATTGTGATGCCGAGGAACTCGCGGGCCTGTGCAGAGTTGAGCATTTGGCGAGAGAATTCGATACGGGTGGAGGGTTGTTTTTCCTCCGGTGTTGCTGATGAATCGGTTGCAATGGATTTCTTCATTCGCACTCAATATATCTTCAGTGAATTATGTGCAATACGGGTAATTTATTGTCGGGGATGGGTGCAAGCCCACGAACGATGTCACGGTTCGTCTGGATGTTTTCTGCCATGTTCGTATCGAGTTCCGCCGTGTCACTGCTGAGCTTGCGTTTCCGCCCGACCAATTTCCGCTTGATGGCTTCCCACGGAACAGGTGCGAAGTCCCACACATCCACGCCGACATCGCACCGGGGAACATCGGGCAATTCCTTGATCCGCCCGTGGCTATGCCCGTAGAGATGCCAGGCGCCGTGGCAGGACGAGGGCCAGACCGTCATGCAGTAATGGCACATCACAACCAAGTGCTTTTCTATGCTTCGTGCCAGCAGTTGATGCACCTCGGTGAAATTACTCAGGCAATCCTGCGACATCTTGTCGTGGTTGCCCTTGATAAGTATCTTCTTGCCCTTCAGCCGGACGAGATGCTGGTGGTGGTCGCGCCATGCGAAATCCCCGACTATGTAGACGAGGTCATTGGGCTTAACGGCTCCGTTCCAGTTGGCAATGATCGCCTCATCCATCTCCTCGACGGTGCCGAATGGGCGGCGGCAATGCCGGCGGATGTTGTCATGGCCAAGATGTAGGTCCGCAGTGAAGAATATGTTCATTTTCGTCAACCTCCCTTCCTCGCTTACCTCAGTTTGAAAAGATAAAGGAAGGCGGCCCACCCGCTGGGAAGCAACTGCGGCGGGCATTCAAGTTCTTTGCCATATTTTACCGCCATCTCCAGAAAATACCTGGCGTGAAAAAAGGCCTCCAGTATCGGACGGGTGACCGCAAGCCAATTCAAGTTATCCTGCAGGGTGAACTTCTTTCCTGTTCCATCCTGGATGATCTGTACGAACCATTCATTCAGGGGCCGGTCGGGTGCCAACGACTGCAGTTTGGCTGCAATCTCCATGGTCGTGTCCTGTAGATAGAAGACCTTGAAGCTCTGGTGGTAAAAGCGATACACGCGATCCTCGTAGCCACCATGCCCACAATTGGCAAGGAGTTCCTCCAATTTCGGCAACTCCTCTTTCAGGCGCCTGAAAAGTTCCTGTACCTCCGGCCTGTCATCCATGTTATTCCCCATTATGCACCTCATACGACTGATAGTGGGAATAATCATACCGAAGTGCAGGCAGGTCAAGTCGCCACACTTTCAGCGCTGACTTTTGCGCATATCAGCCGTGCCCGGCAACAGGCCAGAAGCAGCGGAATGAAGCCCACTGATATCGCGACGGCCATTGCCAAAGTCCGGGGATGGGAGGGCTGTATGTCCTGAACTTGCGCCTGATTTTCTCAGCACCGTTGATAAGTAATGCGCTTCTGACGAGAAAGGTAACAATTGATTGCCTTGTAACGGTCGAAATGTTACCGTGCATTCAGAAAGTTACATCATAAGGCGTTGCAGTGAAAGATATCATCCAGTCTCTTGCAGGATATTTTGAGGCGGTTGCAGGCGTAATCCCGCAACTCAAACCTGCCCCTGACGCGTTTCAGGGGCTTCCCGTCTACTTTGGAAGTCTGTACGAGGCGTGGGAAGGCAACTTCCTCGACCGCCACTATCTCTTCCTGATCTCCAAGGGAGAGGAACGATCCACCCCTGCCGAAATCACAGGACATCACCGCGTGGTAACGCGGGAACTCGGCAGATCCGTCGCTTTCGTATTCACGGGGATGGAGTCTTTTGAGCGCCAGCGGCTTGTGCAGCATCGGGTTCCATTCGTCGTTCCCCGCCGCCAGATGTACCTGCCGGAATTCCTGATCGACCTACGGGAAGGAACCGTCTCCCCACGCCAACAAGGCACGGGGCGAATCGCGCATCTCTCGGGGGCATCCCAGTCGCTCCTGCTCTACTATTTGCAGAAGCCCCATGCGCCCGAGCTCTGTTCGCTGCGGGAGTGGGCCTCCTTGCTTGGCTACTCGGCCATGACCGCCACCCGCATAGCGAATGATTTGGCAGAGACTCAACTCTGCATCATCGAAACAAAAGGACGCAAGACCATCCTGGATTTTAACCATGATCGTCACGCTCTTTGGCAAAAGGCACTCCCCTTTCTGCGCACCCCGACACTCGGATATTCCCATGCCCAGTCAACAGAGAAAGATCCGTTGCCATGGTTGCAGTCCGGTCTTCCTGCTCTTTCCCATCACACCATGCTGGCGGATGACGGTCATGCCGTGGTGGCAATGAGCACTTCCCCATACGCCCGTGCCCTCGCTGAAGGACGGCTGAAAGAAGTGCGTTACCAGGATGATGACACGATAAGGGTCGAAAAATGGCGGTACCGTCCCGAAATCCTATCTGACGGGCCAACTGTGGATCGCCTTTCCCTATATCTGTCGTTACGCGAGGAGCATGACGAGCGGGTTCAGTCTGCGCTCAAGGAACTTCTGGAGGGTGTCAGATGGTAAAGGGTCTCACACGATTCGTGGAGCATTTCGCAGGGTTTGAAAACGCCTACATTCTTATTTGCCTGACCCGGTGACGATTCATACCCAATTGCGGGCGATGTTCAATTTTGGGCCGTAAGTGGCCACCTGATCATTTTTCCGCCACAACGTTCCCGTTGCCTGAAAACTTCATCCGCGGAAATGTCGGTATCCCAGCGGGCACCCGGTCACAGTCAACCTTCGCGCTTTGCCCACTCACGGATCATCCCCGCCATGCCGGCTCCGTAGAGCCAGTATATCGTGTAAGCTGGAACGTCCCTAAACTCCACCGTTCCATCTACAAGTTGGGCCGATGCAACCACCTCGCCTCCCTGCAGACACTTCCTCAAGAACTCACCCGTTGCGGCAAGGGCATTGTACTTATCCCCCCGGGCAGGGGATGCTTTTATTCGAGTTAAAAGGCGGTCAGAAGCTATGAATCAGAAGTGTCGGGTGCCTTCACCGTTCCTTCACCTTTAATCTTTTGGATCTATTAGCGCAAAATCCGGTTGGCTTCCTTGTAACAGTCGCGTGATGAGGCAGTTACAGCAGTGGTTTTCGTGCTGCTCAAGTATAGGATCGGGCTATTTGTCGGCCTTGGGTGGCTGATTCGGCTATTTTTTCCTGTTTATCTGGGTTTTTCCGCTTGCGTTGTACCGCCGGATGCTCAAGTATATGTCAGCAATTGATGTCTAATCATATACTTGAGCAAAAGCAGGAGGGCGGCAATGAACTGGAGTTCCGATCAGGAGACCGAGCGGGCACGCAAAGCATTTGGACGGCGCAAGACCATGACGCTGGGGGAGGTCGCCGAGTTCATACGCAGCAGCATCCACACCGCCCGCCGACGGTTGAAGCAATGGCGGGCCACCAACAGTTACAACCACAACGGCCGATACTACACCTTGCCGGACGTACCGGAGTTTGATGACAACGGGCTGTGGCGTTGGCGTGGGATGTTCTTCTCGCAATATGGCAATCTGAAGCAGACCGTTATCGCTGTAGTTCAGCGCTCGCCCGCAGGCCTTGACGCCGGCGAGTTGCGGGCTCTGGTGGGGCTGGATCCACGTTCATTCCTTTCGGCTTTTGCCGCCGAGCCGAAACTTAGACGGGAAAAAACACAAGGAAGGTTCATCTACTACGGTGCGGACACGGCGGTTTACAACGGACAGCGGGAGCGCCGCCTCGGCATGCTTCATGCAGCCAACCGGCAACCGACACCCTCCGAAGCGATTGCGATCCTGGTGGAAAAGATCAAACACCCCGCCTTGAGTCACGAAGCCTTGAGTCGGCAACT
>CAZOZF010000217.1:0-4980 GCA_964584205.1 uncultured Verrucomicrobiota bacterium | reverse complement strand
CAGGTCAGTTCCATTGACCATTCGCCCTTCATGGGGCGGCTCGGTATCGGCAAAATCACGGCGGGCTCGATCAAGGTCGGCATGCCCGTGGTGGTGGCCAATATGGGCGGCAAACTGGCTCCCACGCGGATAACCAAACTGTACCGCTTTAATTGTAATCAGAAGGTGGAGACCGAGGAAGCGGGATTGGGCGAGGTGGTCGCCGTGGCAGGGCTGGATACGGTGGCTATTGGCGACACCTATACCGATCCCGAGTGTCCCAGTCCGGTCGCCTCGATTCCTGTCGATCCCCCCACGTTGTCCATGAATTTCATTCCCAATAATTCCCCTTTTGCCGGGACCGAGGGGACGTTTGTGACGTCGATTCATGTGGCCGATCGGCTGAAGCGGGAAGCCTTGTATGATGTGGCGCTGGAGATCGAAACGTTGGCGGATGGATCCGGGCATAAGGTTTCCGGGCGGGGCGAGCTTCACTTGTCCATTCTGATCGAGAAGATGCGCCGGGAAGGATATGAATTCCAGGTCAGCTGTCCCCAGGTCATTTACCGGAATGAGGATGGCGAGACGCTCGAGCCCTATGAGGAGCTGACCATCGATGTGGCGGAGCAATATATGGGCACGGTGATTGAGAAGCTCGGAGCGCGAAAAGGGATCATGCAGGAGATGGAGAAGGGCACCGGCATGGTGAGGCTCAAGTACCGGATTCCCACGCGGGGTCTGCTCGGGTTCAAATCTGAATTTATGTCGGATACCAAGGGGATGGGGGTGTTGACCTATATCTTCCTGGAATATGGACCGTATGCCGGGGAAATGAGGCAGCGGAGAAACGGGGTCTTGATCTCCATGGATACCTGTTCCACCGTTTCCTTTGCCCTGTTCAATCTTCAGAAGCGCGGCAAGATGTTCATGGGACCCGGGATCCGGGTTCAAAAAGGGCAGATTGTCGGCGAGCATTGCCGGGATAACGATCTGATCGTCAATCCGGCGAAGGGGAAACAGCTTACCAACATGCGTGCGGCGGGTTCGGATGAGAACATCATTCTCACGCCGCCAACGCTCTTGAGCCTGGAAGATTGTATTGCCTATATCAACGAGGATGAGCTTGTTGAGGTAACGCCCAAGAGTGTGCGGTTACGAAAAGATCCCCGGGTCCGCACGAAAGCGGCCTAGTCTCCAGCGCCGAACACGATGATCCCCACAACACCCATCGAACCCCTGATTCTGGCGCCGGTTCGCGGCGTTACAGACGGTGTTTATCGGGATGCGCAGGCTCGTTGCTTTGGCGGCTTCGATTCAGCCGTGGCTCCGTTTTTTCAGCTCCGGCAGGGGCACCCGCTGCGGACGGGTGAATTAAAGCAGGTGGCGGCTGAAAACAATCGTGCGTTGCGCACGATCCCGCAGGTGCTGACGAATCATCCGCCAACCTTTTCAGCCGCCTTGCGGGAATTGAGCGCGGCGGGTCATGCGGAGGTGAATTGGAATCTGGGCTGTCCTTACCCGACTGCGGCGGGGCGCGGACGCGGCGCGGGATTGCTTCCGCATGCGGATCGTATCGATGCCATTCTTGCAGAGGTTATGAACGGGGCGCCCGTTCAGCTATCCGTGAAGATGAGGTTGGGCTATCACGATCCAGATGAATTCCAGGCGGTGATGGAGGTGCTGAACCGGTATCCCTTGTCGTCGGTGATCTTGCATGCCCGAACGGCTGACCAGAGGGTTGACGGCGTGGTGGATGTGATCCGGGCCGGTCAGGCGCTTGCCTTGTGCAGGCACCCGTTCATTTTCAATGGGGACATCACCAGCGTGGATGGGTTTTTCGATCTACGCCGGCAACTTTCCAAAACTACAGGGTGGATGATCGGGCGGGGCGCCTTGCGAAATCCGTTTCTGCCTGCCCTGATTAAGGGAGAGCAGGTTCTGGAACCCGAGGATCGTCGTGGGAGGCTCCTCAAGTTTCATGCCCTGTTATTCGAGGGCTATGGGCAGTGGCTGAGCGGGGATTGGCACCGGATGGACAAGATGAGGGAACAGTGGGACTATCTGGCGCATGCGTTCTCCGATTCAGAGGCAATTATTTCCCGCATTCGGCGCAGTCATCCCGGAAACTACGAGGCGGCTGTTGAATGGGCATTCAAGCAGTCTCTGGTGTAACGGGTATCCTGATATCATGCCTAAACTACCTCTCGTAAATATCCGCTCAAATAAAGATTCACCACCCTCGGAGCTTGGAGTACCAGGCTAGCAGCCTGTCGGACTTAGGGCCTCTGGACTCTCTCATTCGCTACCGGCCAGGGATGGCCGGCTCCAAATCGGTCCAAACGCGACTTGGAGCCGGCGGTCCACCTTGGAGGATGTCCAGACAAGAAACTTCGAGGGCCGTATTGCGCACCCGGAGCGAGTACGCGGCATACTCGTTGAATAATTCCGTGATTATCGCCGGTGTTTACGACGGAATCCGGCGGGAGCCTCGCCGATGATGGTCTTGAATACCCGGCTGAAGTAGGCGCGATTTGGGAAGCCCGTGTGATCGGCGATTGCATCAATCGTTTCATCCGTCTGCAACAATAGCCGGGCGGCTTCCCGTATGCGCATTTCGGAAACATACCGGGCGGCTGTCGTCCCGAAGTGCCGCTTGAAGATTCGCTCGAATCCCGCCACGCTTAGACCGGCCTTTCTGGCGAGGATGGGGTTGCTGAGGGGGAGGCCGATGTTAGTCTCGATGTAATGGCGGACATGCGCCATGGTGTCGGGCAATGGAGGCTTCCAATGAAGTTCGCGACGGGCCAGAACGACATTGAGCAACGCCAGGCTGTTGCGGAAAATGGCGTCATTCGGTTCCCATGTCTTGTCAGCGGTGATCAATCGCTTCAAATCGCGGATCAGACACAATTCCGTGTCACGGGGCGTGAGCAATACAGGCGGGTTGTGGTCGGCATACAGCGTGCGTGTGAAGCTGAACGCCAGCCAGAATGTCGGCACAGGGTTCGATCCCAGGCAGTGGAACAGGCAATGAGGGGGAATCACCATGATGTGGGTTGGGCTCAGTTCGACCATACGCTCGCCAAAAAGGACGCAATGTCCGCTGTTTCCGTTGTAGTACAGCCGCCAGAAAGGACTGAACACGCTGGGATAGTTCCAGTCCCTGTTGGCGGGAAGATACCCGGCTTCGTGTAGTGTAATTCCGGTGCGGCCGGGTTTGATGCCAAGGGGGTCATATTCTATGCCGACCCCTGAAAAGGGCTGGTCATATGCCCCGACGTTTGTTCTGCCGTGTATTGAATAAGACACAAAAATGAGTGTAGGGGACATAGACGCAGGAGGCAAGAAAAGAGTATTAACCGGATAGTCCAATACAAAGGAGCGAGTGGGCATGAGCATGTTTGACACTGTTGGCAAGGTAGTCTCTTCTTCCCGCAAACCCGGTACGCAGGCAAAACTAGACCGACTGCGCAAGGCATTGCGCCATGAGGAGCCCGATCGTGTGCCGGTCAGCGATTTCTTCTGGGGGGGGTTCATCCGTCGGTGGCGCGAGGAACTGGGGCTGCCCGCCGATGCCAATCCGTACTATTACTACGACCTCGACTGGATTTGCACCGTGCCCAACATGGATCCCTGGATCCGGCCGTTTGAGGTGCTGAAAGAGACCTCTCTTGAAGTCACCGTCAAGACCGGCTTCGGTGCGATCATGCGTAAGGTTTACGACTTCCCCATGCCGGAGTTCGTGGGCTGGGAAGTTGATTCCATCGAGAAACTTGAGGCGGCGGTTAAGACTTTCGATTCACCCTTCGATTCGCGTCGCTACTTCAGCGCCGGAGATAACCAGATTGCCGGGGTTGGCGATGGCTTTGAGCGTAACAGTCCGCCCTGGGTGAATACCGTCGCCTCGCTTTGGCCTGATTTCCCGGTGTTTGGCAGCATCATCGAGGTGAATGAATGCATGACCCGCCTGATCGGACCTGAGAACCACATGCTGTGGGTGGGGATGGAACCGGAACGTATGGCGGACGTGGTGGCGCGGGTTGGACAGTTCTATCTGGACTGTGCCAAGGCGCAAATTGACGCCGCTGCCGGTAAACTGGACGGCTTTGTGATCTGGGGCGACATCGCCTACAAATGCGGCACGTTCATGCATCCGGATTTCTGGCGTGAGCATTACAAACCATGGGTCAAGGCGATTACCGATCATGCCCACTCCAAGGGGCTGATGGTGATCTACCATGGATGCGGGAATGTGCATGCAGTGATCCGGGATTTTGCTGAAATGGGAATTGAGGCCTATAATCCCCTTGAAGTGAAAGCGGGCATGGATGCAGTGGAGCTACGGCGCGAACTTGGCCACACCCTCGGATTCTGCGGGAACAGCGATATCCAGGTCTGGGAAAAGGGGGATCCGGTAGCGATTCGGCGGGAAGTGCTTCGCAAGTTGAACGCGGCTAAAGGTGGCGGTTATATATTCCAGTCCGACCACTCGGTGGCCAGTAACGTTTCAGGCAAGACCTATGACATGATTGTGAAATTGGTCCGCAAGTATGGGACGTATCCGCTGAAGCTTGACGAATATGATGAGGCGGTAAACTAAGGGAGTCATCCTGAAAAGCAATGGCTTATCAGTTCAGAGCAAATTGACTCGGAAATGATCAAATTATTAATGTTCCTGAAATAATCTGGACATCCTCCCAGGTGGACCGCGACCTCCGGGCGCGGTCAGACGCCGCCCGGCTCGTGCTACGTAGCGAAGGTACTCTACTTCGCAGAGTAGTAAGGTCGGCGTCCACCAGTGGATGTCTGGATTATTATGAGAACGTTATTATATCGCCACGTCAACCTTTGAATGGTTTCCGGTTTTCAAATCCACAAATTGAATTACATCCACAAAACCCGGTGGTGAGTAGTCGAAATCATCCCGAAAACCCATTGCAAAAAACGGCGCTTCCGGCTTTGTGGGGGGATTTTCTGCTGATGAATCTCGCCTGGATCGCC
>CAZOZF010000216.1:0-5015 GCA_964584205.1 uncultured Verrucomicrobiota bacterium | reverse complement strand
TCTGAATTCTGGATTCTGGATTCGGTACGATTGCAATATTTTGCAATCGCACCCGGAGCGTAGGTGCCCATGTGTAAAAATGTCAGCCCCGGCAAATGCCTCGCACCCCGGAGGCGGCGAATCAACAACTTTCATGTTTGTTCTCCTTCAGCAGAGCCAAGTTAATTTGCGTGATCCGGTCGACGATCTCCTGCAATCTGCGATATTGGGTGATCCCCTTCAAGGCGATGTCCACTTGCGAGTTGGCAACATACTTCTGGCGTTGACGACCAGCCTCATTAACAACCAGATAGCGGCGGGGTCCATGACGCTTTCCACTTCTGCACTCGCAGTCCGGTCGCGAACACACTGAATAGCGCTCCACCCATGAACCGTGCAAGAGACGCGACAGCGTGGCCATTTCGGCAAGAAGTTTGGTGCGCTCGGTCAGAAGTTTTTTTGCGGTATTTGTTGACATGCCGTAATTATAGAGCATATTGTATGCGCTATACAAGAGAAAACAAAAAAATAATCGCCGACCGGATAAATTAAAAAGTTTCACGCAAAAAAGGTGAGGAATGTGGGTATCATCCCCTGAGCCGCATTTCTTTGTCGTCCTCAATACTCACCCATCCTCGGACACCCAGTTGATCTTCCTCATCGCCTCGTCCCAAGTCGAATCGGTCAAGCGACGTCGCGCAACCCTCCCCCCGCAAACCCTGGTCGAAGTCCAGCCGGCCACCGACTACCCGGACTTCACTCTCCCCACTATCATTGACTGCAATCAGTGCTTTCCTGTCGCCAAGGCCGTACTTCTTGAGAAACTGCAACTCAATCACGCCCAGGAAAAAGCGCCACTTCCCGCACACATCATCAGGAAACTGATTTCAGGGGTGCTGGCAAGTCCGCTGATCACGGAAGAAGTCAAGGCTTGCTTGAGGTAGCCAGGATAGACGTGGATAGACAGGAAAAGGAGGATGGCAATTTCGCCCGGCTTGGCTGATCATCCTGTATATCCTGTCCATCCATGTTCGAATCGAATTCGCCTGCGATGGTGCGGACTCCGGGGACAGGCCCTGCGAAACCTCGCTTATGAACGTCAAGGTCGATGCCATGAACAAGGAACTGATGCCCGCGGAACGCATCGAGAAGAGGATTTTTCTGCTGCGTGGGCACAAGGTGATTTTAAATCGAGACTTAGCCGCCCTCTACGGGGTGCGAACGAGCATCCTTAAGCGAGCTGTCTCCAGAAACATTGAACGATTTCCCGACGACTTCATATTTTCGCTGGATAGGGATGAGTTTGCAACTTTGAGGTGCCAAATTGGCACCTCAAAGAACGAGCCGCGCGGGGGCACACGTTACCTCCTATCCGCCCCACAGCGGTGCTCTGCGCGTCCTGCATGAGCGCCACATGATTGTCATTTAACGCTTGCACTTGCTTACATATATTTATATTAGTACTATCAATTATGAACGATCAACGAATTAGCCCTTCACCCCAAGGAGCCATTGTCCGACTCAGAGGACAGGCCGTGATACTCGATGCGCATCTGGCGGCTCTTTACCATGTTGAGACAAGACACCTGAACCAGCAGGTCAAGCGCAACCCAGACCGGTTCCCCGTCAGCTTCGCCTTCCAACTGACGGCCGACGAGTGGAATCGTTTGAGATCACAGATTGTGACCTCAAAGGGACGCGGCGGGCGTCGCTATCTACCCTACGCATTCACAGAGCATGGCGCCTTGATGGCCGCGAATGTCCTGAACAGTCCCAGGGCGATACAAGCCAGCGTCTCGCTGGTGGAGGCCTTCGTGAAACTGCGCCGCATGGCCCTCTCTGTCGAGAGCCTTGCCCGCAAGGTCGCTGCCCTTGAAAACAAGTACGACGCCAGTTTCAGCGCCGTCTTCGATGCCATCCGCGACCTCATGGAGCCACCGAACCCGCCGCGCAAGCGCATCGGGTTCGATGCCGGCAATAACTAACAGCCTGTTGAAAAACACGCATTCCATCCAACAAGGCTCGGCAGGGACGAACCGCCGACTCATGTCAGGCGCCAGCCACCTGGCACCGCCGGACCTCAAACAGGGCGATTGCGGCGGCAACGGCGGCATTGAGGGAACCTACCCGCCCCCGCATGGGCAAACGGATCACGGCATCACAGGTCTCGCGGATCAGCTTGCCAAGCCCTTCCTCCTCGCTCCCCACCACCACGCCGATAGGTCCTGTCAGATCGGCCTCCTCATAAGGCGTGGCGGTGCTGGAACCTTCCAGCCCGACCAGCCGGATCCCCTGCTCCTTCAGCGCCAGCATGGCCTGATGCAGGTTCACGACCTGCGCCACCTGCACATGCTCAGCCGCCCCGGCAGAGGCTCGCACCACCGCTGGCGTCACCGAGGCGGCACGATGTCGAGGAATCACAACGCCATTGACGCCGGCAGCATCAGCCGACCGGAGCATGGAGCCCAGGTTTTGTGGATCCTGAACATGATCCACCAACAGAAGCAACGGCGGCAATTTGCGCTCAAATGCGCCCTCCATAATATCAGACAACTCGGCATAGCCATAATCCGCGACCACGGCGGCGATTCCCTGGTGATGGCCGCTTCGGCACATCCGGTCTAATTCAAAAAGAGCCACAGGCTGGACTGCCAATCCACGTTTTTCGGCTAATTTAAGGAATTGCACAATGGCGGCAGCCGACTGCCGCACATTGTTCGCCATCAACAATCGCTTCACCTCACGCCGACCCGCCTTGAGCAATTCGCAGACCGGCTGGCGTCCATAGACAATTTCTGGTTCGTTCGTCATGTCGGAAAGACTACACGCAGGCGTGGCGGAAAACAATAGCGCACCACGGGAGGCCGCATTATAATGCGCGCCATGATTATCCGGATAACCGACCCGTTGGATGCCTTTGCCTCGATTTCAGAGACTTTCCTCGATAGCCGATATGATGTTATTTCCCGCTCGGGATTGCATCCCACCGAGACCCATCTCATCAAGGCGCTGCCTCTTTCCCCCACCCCCGCCTCCCTGCTGGTTCTCGGGAATCGAACAGGAGTCCTGGGCATGATCGCCAGCCGCGTCCACCCGGAACTCAAGGTGATCGCCTCCTCGCTGGATCTGTATCATCATCACGCCATTGAACGGAACCTCGCCCGCAATCCCTTCACTTCGGTCACGGCTCGATGCGAGCCGGACATTCCCGAGCGGGATCACTTCGATGCGGTCTGTCTCCAGATTTCAAAAGGATCCCTGTCCGACGAATTGATCCTGGATCAACTTCAACAGGCCCACCAGGCCTTGAAAATGGGCGGAGCCTGCCTGGTGACGGCCGAGGAGAAAATCCCCTGGCTCATGGAGCATATGAAAAAATCATTTGGAACCTGTTCCCTGCGTGGAAGCGATCAGACCTCCACCCTGCTCACCAGCCGTAAGAAACAGGAGCTGAAGAAAATACGCGACTACCGGGCTGAATTTACCATGACCGTTCCGAATGGCGTGGGAGCTCGCCTGACCACCCGGCCGGGCGTGTTTGCACATCGTCGCGTGGACGAAGGCGCCCAGGCACTTGCTGAAACCGCCGCCACGCAACCGGGCGACATCATCCTTGATCTGGGTTGCGGGTGTGGAAGTGTCGGGATCTCGCTGGCGGTCAACCAGCCAAGCGCCGAAGTGGTCTTCATCGACTCCCATTCCCGGGCCACAGCCATAACGGAAGAGAATTGCAAAGCCAATGGATTAACCCGGTTCAAGGTGATCTTAAGCGACGAAGGACTTGCCGATGAAAACCGCTTCACCCTGTTTGTCGGCAATCCCCCCTACTATTCCCACGACAAAATTTCCGACTTCTTCATCCGGACCGCTTTCCAAACCCTGAAACCCGGGGGACGCGCCTATATTGTGGCCAAAAATGCCACCCGCAATGCTGAATTGATGCAATCCCTTTTCGGGAATGCCGAAATCCTTCACCGGCGCGGATATCAGATCACGAAATCCCAAAGAAAACTGCCCGCATCCTATCACAGTAGTACCTGACGTTGTCCCACTTGGCATCGGGCGCAATCCTGTGATCGGGACAGGGAATGTAGCCGCCCAGTTCCACCAGCGGCCTGAGCCGCTCGATCTCCGCATCAACCGCAGCCCTGTCATGGGCAAAGACGGTCTTGTTCATTCCCCCCACCCCCCGCAACTCTTTGCCATACTGCTTGCGCCAGGGCTCAATCGAGGCATTCCATGTACCCACCTCGATCGGGAACATCGTATTGACCCCGTTCTCGAACCAGGTCGGTATCAGCGCATCGATCCACCCATCGCAATCCAGGGAAACAATGTCAATACCATGCCTCTTGACCAGATCCGTGATGCGTTTGTAATGAGGGCCAACGCATTCATGAAAAACAGCAGGGTTGATCAAGGGCCCGTTCTTGAAACATATATCCTCCCAGAAATGGGCAAAATCAAAGCCGACATCAGCTCCCAGGGACAAGGCTAGTTCAACATTCGAATAACAGATCGTCCCGACAATATCGATGATTTCACGAAACAGCGGCTCATCGTCAACATAGAGATAGCTGACCCCCTCGATTCCCAGCACATCGCGGATATGCCCGAACAGACTTCCGCAGTGAAGCGCCAGGGGAACATCCCGCTTCGTCTTCCCGAGTTGCTTCAGGAGTTTGCAATCCACCCGTCCTTCCGACCACAGGTAGCGCTTGCGGAAATGTTCCTCCCATGACTGGCGGTCCTTCAGGAGATGATCGATTTCCGCCGGGATGCTCCGCATGTCATCATACTGCACAATGACGACGCCCTGCTCATTCAGAACGTGCCGGCTGCCATCAGGGAATTCCCTGATCACCTTGCTCTCAAACGCCGGATCAAGCCCGCCGTTGGTATAGAACATGGATTGCCAGTTGAAGTCGAACCCCAGTTTGGCGGCGATGTTGACATCCAACGCATTCCCGTCGGCATAGCCTGTCACCTCGTCCTGACGCAAATGCCCTTCGCTCACCCACTTCGCCAATGTTTCT
>CAZOZF010000215.1:0-5029 GCA_964584205.1 uncultured Verrucomicrobiota bacterium | reverse complement strand
TTTGAAATAAAGAAAAATGACAAAGAATACATCCTTTACTACAACAGCCAGAAAATCGCTTGTGGAGATTGCGATATCGGCTTTCAAACCATGCAGGATATTGCCGTCCATGCCAATCAGGAGCCTTTGATTCGGTTCCATCAACTTGCGCCGACCGAATTCGGCCATATTGATGAAGTGCCGGAAATACGATGCACGGACAATAAAATCTCTCTCAAACTGAACCGCAGCAACGGTTCAATGCTTCAGAAAACAGCGGTTACAGTGACATTTAACCCTGCACAGAACGCATTTGACTGGGATTTTGAATACAAAACAGAGTTTGTCGAAGCCTACACCATCACAAATCACTTCCCGCGAACAGATGTGGATCCGGAATATGCGGATTGTGGCGTCTGGGGATTTGAGGTCGCCAACCCGATGCCATCTAAAGCTTTCGCTCCAAAAGACGGATCTGTACCGGTTGATCGTGAGGACATTCTCTATCCGCAACCCTGGTATCGCAAAAACGGTTGGGGAAAAAACTGGAAATACTTTGCCTTCACACGCAACGACAACCAGACAGTTCACATCCCAATGAACCACAGGGACAACCACGACAAGGATTTCTGGAAGCAGTCAAAAAATGGTTCGCTTTTCCTGCTCGGAGGAGACGGGACCAATATGCGATATCGGTTCCTGGATGGAACCGGAAGCAACATATACCATCATTACTGTATGTGGGGCTATGATTTACATTTCATTGAAATCATCGCCAAAGGGACAGGTGAAAACAACAACCCAAATCCAGTGCTGCCCGCCGGTCATGTGCTCTATCATCACTACACGCTGGAAGCATTGAGCAATGAGGAATCAAATCACATCCTTCATAATGCCATTGAACATCCTTGGCGGGAGCGTGACCAAAAGCGCCTCGACAATACACCTGTTTACAAACCTGGCATAACGAGCTTTAACAACCACCTGGGGCGTCAGGACGATAGAGGATTCTTCCAGCCCGTAACCACGTGCCAGTACCTGCCGCATCATCCGGGGCGCACAGAACCTGGTGTGATATTGATTGAAACGGATGACTTTGATTTTGATGGAAGGCCATTGTACAACGCCTGGACAATTGGACTTGGCAGCGACAACTGGCACACTCCTATTGAAAGCGATTCAGTCTATGAAATAACTGTATGGGCGAAGTTGGAGTCCAACATGAACGAAAATTCAAAGGCTCGAGTTGCTCTCCAATATGTCGAGCAATTCAACCAGGGGAAGCCAGATTTCCGCACAGAAAGATCAAAGGTTTATTACTCTAATGGAATAAGCGGAAAAACAGGTTGGACTCGATTAGTTTTGAGGACACCGCGGCTTCCGGAGAATTATGTTTGCACCTTTAGAATAGCGCTCGAATTGCATGGTCGCGGGACTTGTTACTTTGATGAGTTTGAGTGCAGAAAAGTAGGATGTAAATGACCACCAACACCATGACGACAAGGACAAAGGTGGCGGCCTTGGCCGGCAAACCCCGGCGGCATGCGGCGTTTTGTCTGGGGCGTTTTCCCGATACCAGGCAGGGCAGACGGTCTTTCCGGGCAATGCTGTTTCTCGCAGCACTCATAAGCAACACATTATTTTCATCGGAGACCTATAGCATGAACTTGAATCTGGCCTGCCCCTACGGGGACCGCTTCTCGCCGCCGCAGAATCCCTTTCTGACCTTCTATTCGACCCAGTCTGACAACATGATGTTTGACGGCCGGCGCGAGATTGTCATCACCGTGCAGGCCGGCTTGAGAAATTCAGGCCTGAGCTATTCCCTGCACCGCAACATGGTGGAAAAGCCCTTCCTCGAAGGGGAGGCGCAGCCACTCATGGCCAACAGATTCCGCATCACGGTGCCGACGAAAGCGCTGATCCCCGGCTTCTACGACCTGCGGGTCACGCTCGACAGCGGGCTCGTGGTTCAGGATCAGGATGTGTTGAAAAAGCGCCCTGCCACCGGGGTCTGCACCTTCGGCTGGAAAGCCGACAAGATGGCGATCCGCGACACCCGCCCCAAGGATTTCAAAGCATTCTGGGATCGGGCCCGTCAGGGGATCGATGCGATTCCGCTCGATGCCCGGATGGAGACGCCGATGCAAACCTTCAAAGGCAAAGAGATCGACGACTACAACGTGAAGCACGCCTGTCTGCCGCCGGCCTATGATCCGGCCGGGCATAAGGTTGACGAGGTCGAATCCTGCAAGATCAGCTTTGCCGGCCCCGACGGCGGCCGGGTTTATGGTTGGCTGGCCAAACCGAAGGGGGAAGGCCCCTTCCCGGTCATGCTGATTCTGCCGGGCGCCGGCTTTGCCGCCCGCCCCCGCCCGCTGGAGCATGCCCGTCACGGTTATCTGGCGCTGGACATCCAGATCCACGGTCAGGACGTGGATCTGGAGACGTATCCCCATATCCCCGGCTACTACAGCGAAGCGGTGTTTGAACCGGTCGAGAACTATTATTTTTACAACGTCCACAAGCGGGTAATGCAGGCGCTCAACTATCTGCTCTCCCGTGACGATGCCGACCCCCGGCAGGTGGTGGCCGTCGGCGGCAGCCAGGGCGGGCGGCTTGGCATCGTCATTGCCGGACTCGACAAACGGATTACCGCGGTCGTCTCCACCATCGCCAACTCGCCAAACCAGCCGCACCTGGAGTGGGTAGCCAGGTGCAATGGGTTTAAGCAGGCCGGTGACCAGCCCTGGACCATCACGTACAAACGGGGCGAGCTTAAGGATGGAACGGATTTGAAGAAGGCCCCCCCCGCCGTCGACTCACCCGCCGCTACATGCTTTGCCTACTATGACCCGATGAACTACGCCCAGGACATCACCTGCCCGGTGATGATGCTCGGCGGGCTCATCGACCCTGTCTCTCCGGCCTACAGCGTCTGGTCGGTCTACAACCGGTTGCAGGTTCGCAACATGCGCATGGTGGCCAATGACGGACATGCCCACGACTGGTCGGCCGAGTTCGACCGCCAGGCCTGGCGCTGGCTTGAACAAATGAGAGAGCAAACACCTAAACAGGGAGTTTTCAAATAGAGCGCTAAGACTTTTTGGGAAGGATCAAATCATGACAACACCACGACAACGCATGCTGGACGCATTTGCCTTCAGCAATCCGGATCGGATCCCGGTCGTCTATCATCCCAGCCCAGCCGGGCTGCATGTCCATGGGCAGAAACTGCGGCACTTGTTTGAAACGTATCCGCCGGACAATCCGATTGCATTTGAGGGAGTGCCGGCGCCCTCTCCCGATACCCTGGACGAGAACGGCGGGTATCACGAAGTCCGCAAAGACGAGTGGGGTACGGAATGGGAGTTCCTTATTTTCGGGTTGCAAGGCCATCCGAAAGCCTATCCTTTCGCCAACTGGGAGGAAGCGGCGGACTACCAGTTTCCGGTTCGAGCCTCGATCGACCGGGAGAAAGTGACGAGACAACGGGCCGACTACCTGGTCTTTGACGGGGGGGTGTCGATTTTCGAAAAACTACATGCCCTGCGCCCAATGGACGAAGTCCTGATGGACCTCTACTCGGGCGAACCTGGATTTGTGGCGTTCCTCGACCGCTTGACCGATTATTGGCTGAAATCCATCCATGAGATGATTGATGCCGGAGTCGACGTGATCATGTTCGGTGACGACTGGGGCACGCAGGAGGCGTCGATCATCTCGCCGGAGTTGTTTCGGCGCCTGTTCAAACCCCGATACGAGTGTCTGATGGCTCCGATCCACGCGGCCGGACGCAAGGTTTTCTTCCATTCCTGCGGCTTCCTGGGCGGCGTCATCGACGACCTGCTGGATCTCGGCATCAATGGTCTGTGGCCGCAGATCCGCCTTTTTGAAAAGGATTCAAGCCTGTTCGAGAAATGTGTCGCCAACCAGGTGGCCATCTACATTCATCCGGATCGGCAAAACCTGGTGCCGAACGGTTCGCCCGCGGAAATCGAGGCCGAAATCAAACGCTACGCCGACACGTACCGCACCGCGGGCGGCGGCGGGATTTTTTACGTGGAAATAGAAAACGACGCCCCGTTTGAAAACGCCAAAGCCCTGATCGAGTCGATCGACAAATGGCGCTGATTTGTCGAGTTGAGTAAAACGAAAGGAGAACATCACCATGCCACACAACGGAATTTCTGTACGGGAGAATCTTCTCAAAGCCACGCCGCGGCGCATCGCTTCACGGGCATGAAAGCGCGTGTGGATGCCGCCCACGCTGCCGGGGGCGGCGGCTATCTCTGTTCGACCGCGCACATGATCCGCCCGGAAGTGCCGTGGGAGAACATCATGGCCTTTGTCGAGGCGGTGTGCGAATACGGGCATCCGTGAAATGAAAGAAGGCGCCTGGGCGGCCCACCGCGTCTGTGGGGGGAAACTGGAGCCGACGGTTTGTGAGATTTGAGAAAGGAACCACAAAACACCCATCCATAAAGGAGATCATCATGTCAACCCTCGAATTCAACACCCTTGACCCGGTTGCGCCTTCCGGCTTGGCCGGGCTGGTCCGCGACCAGTTCGCGCACGGCCGCCTGCACGCCATCGTCGGCACTCACGGCGGGTTGCTGGAAATCCACTACTGGGGGCGGCAGCGCCTCGGCCACTCGAAATTCTTCCGCGCCGACAACGAAAGCGCCTGGACCAAGATGTTCCGGGTGCGCGTGCGCATTGACGGCAAGGACTACTACCTGGGGCTCCAGGACACCCGGCTCCTGCCGTTCGGCTATTGCAGCCGTTGCACAGTGGAAGGAATCACCTTCAGCCACGAACTGATCCTGCTGGAGGACTCCCTGGTGCAACGGGCGCGCGTGCTGAAGAATCCGCGGCGGGCGAAGGTGCAGTTCGAGCTGGTGCACCAGGAGGCCTGCTGCGCCGTGGGCGGGGGCGACGCGAAATGGACCGAGTTCGCCTGGCGCAAGGCGGACAACGCCCTGGTGTCCAGCCGCACCGATCCCGCCGCGCCGGTGCACTCCAACGCCGGCGCCATCAACCAGAAGGG
>CAZOZF010000214.1:0-5039 GCA_964584205.1 uncultured Verrucomicrobiota bacterium | reverse complement strand
GTGATTAGCTCCGTGACCAACCGGGCACTTCTGGCGTATGTCAGGAAGGGGGGCGTGCTGGTTGTTACTGGACCTTGGCCGATGCGCGATGAACGCGGAAGGTTGTCGAAGTTTCTGGGGTTGGCCAAGCCGGGTCGGCAGGCTGAACTGCGGAAACGGCTCGGGAAGGGCACGGTGATCTGGCAGGCGGCCACTGTAGCGCAGGATAAGGCTGAGGAGGAATCGTTGCAGAGCATCGCTTGGGTGGGAGGTCTTCTTAAGCAATACGTGAAGCAGGCTCATGTCCACATCCAATCGACGGGGTCGGTCAAGTGGGTTGACTGGCAACCGGCTGGCGGGCACCGTGTCTTTGAGGGTGATCGAAATCTCGGCACGGCAATCTTGCACCTCAATAAAAAGGAGCAGGTGCTTTTTGTACTGAATCACTACATCGATGCGGCTCGCTTTACGCTCACCTTCAAGGATATTGCTGTCGGCGCATGGCGCAATCTGGATACGGATGAGGTTATTCCCCTTCGTAACGGCAAATGCGTGGTGGATGTGGATCGAAAATCGGCGGCTCTGTACCGGTTGGAACCATCATGATCGTTAACTCATGAATAACAAAACAGTGTCAGCGCCTGTTGCAATACCGGTTGGTCGCGAATTTCATGTGTCTCCGGGTGGGAATGATCGAGATGAGGGGCGTTTCGATTGCCCTCTGAAAACGATTTCCGCAGCGGCCGGATTGGCTCAACCGGGCGATATCATTACCGTGCATGCAGGGATCTATCGCGAACGCATCGATCCGCCGCGCGGGGGTGAGTCCGATGCCCGCCGCATTAGGTATGGCCTCTCTTGTGAGTACTGGTATGAGGAGCAAACAATCAACATGTGGGAGGATTGATCAATGAAACATCGCGAGAAACTTCAGAATACTCTCAAGCATCAAGACGGGCCAGTCCCCATGGATTTTGGCGGCACGGCGGTCACGGGGATTCATGTATCTGTGGTGGCGGCATTGCGTGACCAGTATGGCTTGGAGAAGAGACCGGTCAAGGTGATTGAACCCTATCAGATGTTGGGCGAAGTCGAAGATGACCTTAAGGATGCCATGGGTGTTGACACGACGGGCATCTTTGGACGAGCCACCCTGTTCGGATTCCCGTTGGAGCAGTGGAAGGAATGGCGAGCACCCTGGGAGCAGCCCTTGCTCGTGCCGGGTCAGTTTAACGTCACGGTCAAAGGGAAGGATGTCTACATCTATCCCGAGGGCGACACTTCGGTTCCGCCAAGCGGGCACATGCCGGAAGGGGGATATTTCTTCGACACGATCATTCGTCAACCCCCAATAGACGAGGATCGGCTCAATCCGGAGGACAACACAGAGGAGTTCGCCCCAATCTCTGAGGAGGCGTTGGCTCATTTCTCCCGGGAGGCCAAACGGGCGGAAGAATCCGGCCGGGGTGTAATCGCCAACTTCGGGGGCACCGCGTTCGGCGACATCGCTCTTGTTCCGGCACCTTTCATGAAGTTCCCCAAAGGTATTCGCGACATTACGGAATGGTATGTGACAACGGCGGCGCGTCAGGATTACGTGCATGCCATGTTTGGCAAACAGCTTGAAGTCGCCCTGGCGAATCTGGAGCGTATCCATGCCGTTGTGGGTGACCGGGTTGATGCGGTTTTCCTGTGCGGCACCGATTTCGGGACGCAGAGTGGCCAGTTCTGCTCAACGGTCTCTTTCGATGAACTCTGGCTTCCGTATTACAGGAAAATGAACGACTGGATCCATCAACACACCACATGGAAGACCTTCAAGCATTCCTGCGGCGCCGTTGAGCCGTTTATGGAGCACTTCATTAAAGCCGGCTTCGACATCATCAATCCAGTTCAGTGTTCCGCCACAGGGATGGATCCTCGTGTGCTCAAAGACAAATACGGTGATCGTCTTGTGTTCTGGGGCGGCGGTATCGACACGCAAAAGGTTCTGCCGTTTGGAACACCAGCCCAAGTCCGCGAACAGGTGTTGCAACGGTGCGAGATTTTCTCGAAGAGCGGTGGATTTGTTTTCGATGCCATCCACAATGTTCAGGCCCGTACTCCAGTGGCCAACGTCGTGGCCATGGTTGAGGCAGTGCATGAATTCAACGGCTTGAGATAGCCTTGAGACAGGAGGGTCTTCTGTGAATTCAAAACAACGCATTGACACCGTGCTTCGTGGAGGGATCCCGGATCGTGTGCCGGTGTGTCTTCATAATTTCCTGTTGGCGGCCAAGGAGGCCGATATTCCTCTGGAGCAATACCTTACAGATCCTGCAGCAACCGCCCGCGCGCATCTCCATGCGCTGGAAAAATACAGGCACGATTGTATCCTCGTAGATCTGGATACAACCTTGCTGGCGGAGGCAATGGGTGCAGTGCGTGATCATACTCCCGAAGCGCCTGGTCACATCGCCGCGCCTGCCATCGTCGACCTGGGAGACGTGGGTAAACTGCGTGTGGTCGATCCCGAACGCGATGGCCGCATTCCCGTGCTGCTGGAGGCTGTTCGCATTCTGTCCCGTGAGGTGGGAGACGAAGTCTCCATCCGGGGCAACGCGGATCAATCCGCGTTTTCTCTAGCTGGATTGCTTCGCGGAACTGAAGACTTCCTTCTTGATCTTGCCGGTGATCCCGATAACCCGGCCATACGGGAACTTCTGGAGGTATGCCATCAAAGCCATCTTGCCGTTCATCAAGCGCTGAAAAAGGCCGGCGCACATTTCACCTCTCTCGGCGATAGTCCTGCCGGGCCGGATGTGGTGTCACCCTGTATGTTCCAGACCTTTGCGCGACCCTATCACGAACGGTTGGTTCGGGAATTGGCTCAAGAGGGGATCTTCACAGTGATCCATGTCTGTGGCAATACGTCGGCCATTCTTGACCAGTTTGCGGCGTATCCCTTGTGCGGGTTCGAGTTGGACTACAAAACCGATGCGGCCCTGGCTAAATCGTCTGCGGGGAAAGGTCATGTGCTATTCGGCAACATCGACCCCAGTGGTGTGCTCGGCCGGGGGACGGCGGCACAGGTTCGCGAAGTGTCTGCGGCCTTGATCCGGAAATGGAAGCCCGGTGGACGGTTCGTTCTGAATGCTGGCTGCGCTATTCCTTCCTGCACGTCATCAGAGAACATCGTCGCCCTGATTGAAAGTGCCCGGGAGTTCGGTGGATATTGATTGGAAGACGGGGTGACATGTTTTCAAAAAGTGAAAGTGGGTAATACAAATGTTTGGTGTTTTCGACGATAAGGCTCGCGAGTATGTGATTGCGGATCCGCTCCCCCCGCAACCCTGGATCAACTATTTGGGAAACACGCGGCTGAGCGCCTTTATCAGTCAGCAGGCGGGTGGCTTGGCTTGGCATAGGGAGCCCCAGCAACGACGATTGACGCGCTACCACTGGCTTCCGGCGCCGCAGGATCGGCCGGGTTTTTATGTGTACGTCCGTGACCGTGTTACGGGCGATCTCTGGAACCCCCATTTTGCGCCAACCTGTCGGCCGCTGAATCAGTTTGAATGTCGTCACGGATTGGGTTATTCGCAGTTCGTCGCGGAGAAGGGCGGGGTGTGCGTCCGTGTTCGCTACTTCATTCCGCCGGACGACGATGTGATGGTGTGGGATGTCACGATTGATAACAACAGCGGGACGGCGCAGGCACTTACGTTGGCCAGTTATGTGGAGTTCGGCATTCTGGAGTTCATGCGCGAGATGTTCTGGTGTTACCTCAAAAATCACATTGGCTTTACTTTTGATCCTGCCGAGAACTGGATCAAATATGATTATCATGTGTTCGAGGCACCGTTTGCCCCGGCTATTTTCATGTCCTGTACCCGGCCGGTTGATGGTTTTGAGTGTTCACGTGAGGCGTTCTGCGGACGGGGCGGTTCGCTTGAAAGGCCGTGCCTGGCCTTGGGCGGATCGGAACTGCCCGGTGGAGGACATGGGTGCGGCACCTTGGGGGTCAATCTTGATCTCGTGCCCGGGGGTCAGGAGCGCTTTGCCTATATCTTTGGTGTGGCGGACGACTGGGATAAGGCGAAGGAATTGCGGTGCAAGTTCACTGCCCCGGGAACTGTGGATAAGGCGTTTGCGGAACTGACTTCCTATTGGGGTCGAAAGATCAGGGTATTTCAGGTCAGTAGTGGTGACGCCCATTTTGACCGGGCGGTCAACATCTGGGCTCCGCTCAATTGCCAGGTCACCTTGGAGCGCACGCGCGATCTGTCGACCGATCATATTGGTGTGGACGGGATGCGTTTCCGTGACACGATGCAGGATGCACTAGCCGTGGCCACCTTTGATCCTGATTTCGCGAGAGAGCGCATCCGGCTGATCCTCACCTCCCAGTCATGTGATGGTAGCGGCAACTTCTCCTTCTATCCTTATGCTCCGAAAATGAAGGTGAATGTGGAGCCGCATCGTTGTGACAATACCGTCTGGCCCATCATGACGATTGCCAATCTGGTCAATGAGACGGGTGATCTGTCTTTCTTTGAGGAACGTATTCCCTTCCGAGATGGAGGTGACGCCACGGTGTACGAACATGTGCGCCTGGGGCTTGAACTCATCTGGAATCGGAGAGGGCTGCATGGGTTGCCTACCTTGTTTGATGCGGATTGGAATGACGGGCTGGCGGTCTTCCGCGATCCCAGAGCGGAAAGCGTAATGCTGGGTATGCAGCTTGTCTATGCGGCGAAACTGTTCCGGGAATTTGCCGTGAGGCTGAATTATTCCGGCGATGTTGCATGGTGCGATCAGGTGGTTGGCGAACTGACGGATATCTTGAACTCAGATGTCGTCTGGGATGGTGGCTGGTATCGTCGGCTGTTGCTGTCAAACGGAGACTATGTGGGCACCGCTACGCGGCCGGAGGGTCAAATTTACCTTGAGCCGCAGGTCTGGGCGGTGATGAGCGGCGTAGGTGATTTTGAGCAACGTGGCCTCAAGGCGATGGATGCCGTCTACGAGCGACTCAATACGTCACGCGGGCTTATGATCTGTGCGCCGCCCTATACCGG
>CAZOZF010000213.1:0-5052 GCA_964584205.1 uncultured Verrucomicrobiota bacterium | reverse complement strand
TCAAAGAACTGGCGCGGAAAATACCATGTTCCCGCCGGACGTCAATCCTGTTTCCACATCCGGACCAGAAGACAGCCATGAGACGGGATCTCGGCTCGGAATTCATCCCGGGCGACGGCAAAATCCTTCTGGCGCCAGAGATCACGAACCTTCTGGGGGGCTGTTAACCCTAAATCCTTCCAGCGGGCCGTTACCGGGGCATTCGTGTTGCCACGATTGAACAACCCAACCGCCTTGGAGCCATCCTCCATGTCCTTGGCCCATACCTCGAGGTCGCCCTCCTTAGCCACCCGTCCCGCCTGCCGCCCCAATGGATCCTGGTTCACCTCAATCACTTCATCATTGGTCAACAAGCCCAGGGTAAAGTCATCAAGCTGGGTCATGTCGCAACCGATAAGGAGGGGCGACGCCAATAGGCACCACAGGCTGATGTGGGTGTATTGCTCATCCGCTGTCAGGCGGGACGGCCGGACCTTACCCCAGCCGAGCCTGCCAACAACCAGCATGTCGGGATCATTCCAATTTCCCGGCTTGGCATATTTTTCATGACCGGCCTGACTGAACCCGATGCCCGCCATACTGGCCCATGTGTCGGTGATGTCTCCCGTGGTGCGCCAGCAGTTGCCGCCCACGCTACCGCCCCATTCCCACACATTGCCCATGCCATATTGGCAGAGGCTGAAAACAATATCGCGATTTTGTTTTTTCAACATCTCACCCATCAATACATAAGGCTGCTTCCGGCCGTCCGGCTGTTTGGCTTCGGGACAACCACCAAAGGAACACCAGTCATGTTTCAGATAATCAAAGCCCCACTCTGCGTATTGCCGCGCGTCCAATTCTTCATGTTTATAACTGCCCACACAGCCACCACAGGTCCAGGGCCCAGGCGAGGAATAAAGTCCGATTTTGAGCCCCAGCTGATGCACTTCCCCGGCCAGTACTTTCATGTCCGGGAAGCGCGGATTCGGAAGAATCCGGCCATCCTGGGCGCGTTGCGGGCCCTGCAAAGTGGGATCCTTCGAGTCCTTGTGAATCTGCCAGAAATCGTCAATGTTGATGTACTGCCAGCCGTGGTTGATGAGACCGCTTTCCACCATCGCCTTGGCGGCGGCCTGGACTTTTTCGGCCGTGACAGCGTGGGCAAAACAGTTCCAGGAATTCCAGCCCATTGGCGGGGTCAGGGCAATCTGGTCACCCACCACCAGCTTGAAATTCCGCCGCGCCTCAGCCTTGCTGTTTTTAGCGGTCAACACAATCGGATAGATTCCCGCCTCCTTGACATTCCCCGTAATCCGACCCGTCTGTTCATCCAGGATCAGACCCAATGGAAGCCCATCGGCAGAAAACTGCATGGGCCGTTCGCCCGTGGCGGCAATCGTATAGAGGCAGGGATTTCCCGGACGGACGCCAAAAACTTTGGCGCCATTGATCCGCGGCCCGGGCCCGGGCTTCGGGGTAAGCACCACCCGGTCATCTGCCGCCATTGTCGTTCCCGCCATCATCCCGTACAACGCCATCACTCCCATCCATTTCAAACCATTCATGATCCACTCCCCTTTCCCCTGATGATTGACAGACACAGCTCTCATTGCAAACGCTGTATGGTATAGGAAAACTTCGACGGCTCAACCTAATTCAACCCGGCATTATTCTCCGGCGCGCCCAATCCATGAAGCACTCCATAGCGGATAATTTCGGCCGTGGTGCGCAAGCCGGTTTTCTCCAGGATATGACGGCGATGCGTGGTGATGGTCTGGTGGCTGAGGTTCAGTTTACGGGCAATCTCGGAGAGTTTCAGGCCCGCCGAAAGTAACTGCATCACCTCAAATTCCCGGGGTGATAGGCGTTCATCCAAAGGCGCGTGCTCGTTCCGCTGATAATACAAAACCAGCCTTCCGGCCAGGGGCTCGGCAATATACGGATGCCCGGCCCAAACCCGGCGAATCGCGGAACGAAATTCGTCCGGCGAGGATTCCTTCGACACCACTCCCGATGCCCCCGCGCGAATCCCCCGCAACAACCAGGCCACATCCGCAGAACCCGCCATCAGGAGAACCGGAAGCCGGGGACTCTCCTCCTTGATCTGCTTTAGCAGCGCAAACCCCTCCAATCCCGGTAGCCCCGTATCCAGTAACATCACATCACACTCATCCGGCCCCATTCTGGCGGGCACTTCAGCCCCCGACCCCGCCTGCCCGATCGCAATCATATCATGCGTCTCCGCAAGACACGCCTGCACTCCATGCCGGAAAATCGCCTGACCTTCCGCAATAAACACCCTGATTGTTTCCGAATTTGACTGTTTTTTAGCTGTCATCATGCTCCGTATTATCCACTATCCCGGTTTCAGACACGGCATCCAGTAGACTAAAATTCCAGCGCTTAACCTAGGGGCTTATATACCTTTATTATTAGGGACATATGACCCTTGCTTTTGGATAAAATTGCTTTAGGTTTTTGCCCCTCATGACAGCCGACCATCTACATATCTTTCTGGAGTGGAGCACCTGCGTCCTGATCGTCGGCGCCCTGGGGCTAAGCTGGCGGCGGAATGCCGCCAGCCAGTCTCATGTTACACCGGAAATCCCGGAAGAGGCGATTCTGGAACATGCCAAAACACAGGTAGCCCTGCTCCGGGAAGTGAACCACCGGGTTAAAAACAATTTCAGCTCCCTGATCGGCCTGCTTCAAATGAAACGGGACTATGCCCGCACCCCGGAAGAAGCGGGACACCTTAAAGACTTGGAAGTCCGGCTGGCAGGATTGGCCGCCGTTCACAATATGCTTTCGCTGAATGAGTGGCGCCCCATCGGCTTGGGAGAATTATGCCGTGTCCTGATTCATAAAACCACGGGGCTCACCGGAATTCCCTGCACAGTAACAATCCACTCCGAACCCACGGATGTATCGCTTCCCCATTCACAGAGCCATCACCTGACCCTCATTATCAATGAACTGATCTCCAATACCATCCGCCACAGCCGCCTCCTCAACATCCCCATGGCCATTAAAGTCACCATCACCCATCAGGACAACGGCATCACCCTCCGCTTCTCGGACAACGGCCCGGGCTATCCTGGCGACATTCTTGACGCTCAAGCGAGCCCACACGGCTCGGGACTTCACATCATTCAGGCCCTCACCACCTCCAGCCTGGGCGGGAGATTGACTTTGACACATGACCATGGTGCCGTGGCTTGCATCACATTTCCCCAAAAGCCCCTCCCTGCCGAAATGAGCGCCTCGTGAATTTTCGGCGCCCCAGCTCCACACGACTCCTGATTGCGGAGGATGACCCGCTTATCCGGCGCTCCCTCGTTTCAGCGGCCCGGGAGCGGGGATTCCTGATTGCCGGAGAAGCCTCCTCCGGACCCGAAGCCGTGGCTCAAACCCTCGCACTTCGCCCGGACGCCATTCTGATGGATATCGAAATGCCCGGATTCAGTGGCCTTGAGGCGGCGAAGCGCATCCAACTCACCCAGCCGACCCCCATTGTCATTGTCACCGGCCACGACTCCCCTGATCTACCACGCTCCGTGGCGGAGACAGGCGCGGGTGCCACTATTCTCAAGCCCGCTGACCCCGCCGAGCTGGAATACGCCGTTGTCATCGCCATGGCCCGGCATGCCGACCTGCTTGAACTGAAGCAACGGGTCCAGCAAAAGGAGTTGCTCATCCGCGAAGTCTACCACCGGGTTGCAAATCAACTGGGAGCCACCGCCAGCCTCCTTTATCTTCAAGCACAACGGGAATCGCATCCCGGGGCCAAATCAGTTCTTTTCGAAAGCGAACAAAGGATGCGCGCCATGGCCAAGGTAAATTCCCTGCTTCAGGCGGATCACAATCTCGCCCAAACACCCCTGGCGCCGCACCTGTCAACCATCGCCTCCAGCCTGATTCGTGAACTCCGTCCGGATCTTCTCTATCAGGACTCTTTTCCCGGCGAGCCCCTGATGGTTCAGGCCTCCACTGCCATGACCTGCGGATTGCTGGTGCACGAACTGGTCATGAACAGCCTTCTCCACGCCTTTCCCGAGGGGCGAACGGGAATCATTTCCCTCTCTCTCGCACGGCTTGCTGAAGGCCGGGTTCGCTGTGCGGTGGAGGATGACGGAATCGGAATGCCCGGGGATCGCGCCCCCGCGAGCCCCCTTTCACTCGGCCTGCTGATTGTCTCTGCGCTCTGCACCGATTTGAAAGGCGTTCTGTTTCACCCTCAAAAATCAAACGGCACAGCCACGATAATCGAGTTTCCCATTATTCATCACAAGGAATCCCCATGAAACACCTCCCCTCCGCACCCGTTCTCCAAAGCCCCATCCGCGTCGGGTTTATCGATGACCACACCCTGTTTCGGGAATCGGTGAAAAGCATCCTGAATAGTGAGCCTGACATCGATATCGTGGGGGATTCCGCAGGGCGGGCGGATGGACTGGCCATGATTGTCCGCGATAAACCCGATATCCTTATTCAGGACATCAACCTGGGCGCCATTGATGGCCTGACCCTGATGTCAGAAATCAAAACCCTCGACCCGACCCTGAAATGCCTGATCTTGACCGGCTTAATGGAAGAGCATCACATTCTGCGCGCCATCCGGAGCGGAGCCGACGGGTATCTCCTCAAGGACTGCTCCATGCCCGACCTCATCGAGACCATTCGAAAGCTGGCAAAGGGCCGGATCGTCTGGGATCCCGTATTGATCGCCAGGCTGGCAGGGAAAAATCTGAAACCCGCTGAAGCGCCAGAGCCCAAGGGAATCAAAAGCCTGACTGCGGCGGAATCAAAAATCGCCCATCTGATTGCCGAAGGACTCACTAATCGGGAAATCGGAAAACGCCTTCACTTGGCGGAAAAAACAATCAGGAACCGGATCAGTCTCATGATGAATAAACTTCACGTCACCCGCCGGGCCAAAATCGCCGCCCTTTATACGCGAGACTTCGAAACGATCCGGTAACGTGACCCCTTCTTTCCTGTTTGACATGCTTGAGGGGGATGCCTATTTTATGCGGCTATTCTGAAAAAAGCAGTGGAACGAAGGGATTG
>CAZOZF010000212.1:0-5078 GCA_964584205.1 uncultured Verrucomicrobiota bacterium | reverse complement strand
CCTTGCGCGTCAATCTGGATAAATCTTGTACCGAGACGAAGGTGGAAAACAACATCGTAAAGAAATAGCAGCCCGAGAGTCAGCGCATCCCGCAATTGAAAGTAATTTATAATATGAGAGCAATGCTTTTGATGGCTATGTTGTTTGCTGCCTCAATCCAGGTCGCAGAATCCGCTTCCCCGCGTGAGCGCATCCTGTTCAATACAGGCTGGCGATTCCAGTTGATAGAGGAGACAAAGGTCATGCCTATAGCCGAAGGCCAATTGCTCGACGGCTGGCGTTGGCGTGGCGTGCCAGGTGGAACAACCGAGCCGCAGGCTCTCGCTGCTCCGCCGTCCGTTGGTGACAGCGAATGGAAGGACGCAACTCCTGGTCTTGACGTTTTCGGCAGCAAGGCGGGTTTTGCGTGGTACCGGATTGTGCTGCCGAAAATGGTTGAAGCCAACCGCATGGTGCAGTTCGCTTCGGTGGATGACAAGGGAACCGTATTTTTCAACGGAAAACTCCTGACCATCCACCAGGGCTGGGATGAACCGTTCGAAGCAGCTTTGGATTCAGCCTGGAAAGCCGATGGCGAGAATATCCTGCTGGTGCTTGTCGAAAACGTCGCCGGCGGCGGAGGCATGAAAGAGGTCCGGATCTTTAACCGGATAAAGAAAGCTATCCCGCCACAACCGGCACAGTCCACAATCGACCATAACGATCAGTCGTGGGAGGCAGTTAACCTTCCGCATTATGGGCGGTTGGAAGCCTATGATGTGTCGAAACACTGGCAGGGCCTCTGCTGGTATCGCAAGACGCTGGTGCCCACCGCGGCTATGAAGGGGCGGCAGGTTTCAATCGAGTTTGAGGGTGCGATGCAGCTTGCCCAGGTATGGATCAACGGCGAACTTCGCACGACCCATGCCGGCGGCTATCTGCCTTTCGCCGTCGACCTGACGGCTGACTGCACAGCCGGCAAACCGGTGACTATTGCAGTATCCGTCGACAACAGAGACAATAAGAAGTTTGTTCCGGGCAGACCTCTTGGCGACATGGATTTTTGCTATTTCAGCGGCATTTATCGCAATGTGATAGTGCATGTCTCCGATGCGCTTCGGATTACCGACGCGGTCACGGAACGTATTGTTGCCGGCGGCGGCATTTTTGTAACCTATCCGACCGTGAGCAAGGAGTCGGCCACAGTCCAGGTTCAGACCCATGTGCGTAACGGGCATGGTGACGCACGGCAGGTGAAGATTGCCAGTACGCTGATAGATCGTAAGGGTCGCGAAGTGGCCCGCAGTAAAAGTCAGGCGCAGGCAATCGCCGGCAACGGCGATGCCACTGTCACCCAGAACATGGAAGTGACTCAGCCGGAGCTCTGGCATCCTGATCACCCCTCCCTTTATACGCTCAAGGTTCAGGTGCTGGAGGGCAAACGCATGGCTGATGAACAGTCGTTGCGCGTCGGTATCCGGCATCTTGCCGTGGATCAGAAGAAAGGGTTAATGCTCAATGGCGAATACGTGTTCCTGAACGGTTCAAACCGGCACCAATCCTATCCGTGGGTAGGAAATGCCATCAGCGATAACTGCCAGTATCGCGATATTCGTAAACTCAAAGAGGCCGGATTCAATTTCCTGCGCCTCTGCCATTATCCACACTCTCCCGCGGTGATGCAGGCCTGCGACGAACTTGGAATCCTGGTGACTGTATGCGTGCCAGGCTGGCAGTTCTACAATAAGAGCAAGGAATTCAATGACAGCTATGTGCAGGCGATCCAAGACATGGTGCGCTGGCATCGCAATCATCCGTCTGCATTGCTCTGGGAAGTCGATCTCAACGAATCGCCCATGCCGAACGGCTTGGCGCGGGAAATGAGCAAGCTGGCGCATGCGGAATATCCCGGCGACCAGCTGCTCACGAACATCCACGACGACGCCATTCCCGATCGTGTTAATGAAATTCCGTATTCCGGGTGGGATGGTGGAAACTTCAGCAGACCCCAGGAAGTCAGAGGCCGCATGTCACTGCACCGGGAATACGGCGATTTTGAGTTTGGCGGCAACGGCAGTACCAGCCGTGCCACGCGTGGCGACGGCGAGAAGGCGATGTTGCTCATGGCCTGGAACTACCAGTGGTCATGCAACAAGAACATATCCTATCCCTATACCATCGGCCATTCCACCTGGGTGGGGATCGACTATAATCGCGGCTACAGTACGCGGCCCTGCTGGTGCGGCGTTCTTGATGCGGTACGGCTGCCCAAGTTCCTGTATTACTTCTTCCAGAGCCAGCGTGATCCGGCTGTGCTGCGCAAAGACATCGCCAGCGGACCGATGGTCTATAGTGCAAATTACTGGTCCGAAAGTTCTCCAAATAAAGTTGTGGTTTATTCCAATTGCGAGGAAGTCGAACTATTCCTCAATGGGAAATCGATCGCGAAACGCAGACCCGATAGCGGACCTGACACTAAATATGGCGAAGTTCCCGAAACAGCCGATCCCCTGTATTGGCAAAAGACAGGGGGGAAGCTGCCTCCCGTTGAAAAGCCCGGCAACCCCAATGTCGCCAGTTTTGACGGAGGGAATGCCAAACACCTGGCACATCCGCCCTTTACATTTCCCAACCTGGCCTTGGCGCCGGGTGAACTGAAGGCGGTGGGCTATATCGGCGGCAGGCCGGTGGCGAATTTTGTGCGCAAGACTGCCGGAGCGGCGAAGCAATTGGCCCTGGTGTTTGATCTTTCGGGACGGGAGCTGGTGGCTGATGGCGCGGATGCCGTGTTCGTGCATGCCGAAATGCGCGATGCCGCAGGCACGCTGGTGACCACCGCCAAAGGCTCGGTCTCATTTGCGGTCATGGGTGATGCGGTCATAATCGGCGGACCGCGGCGCGAGGTCGAGGCTGGCGTGGCATCCGTGTTGGTACGTGCCGGAACCACCGCTGGCAAAATTACAGTAAACGCCAGTTGCGAGGGATTGCCTCCGGTCAGCGGTACTGCGCACTTGCGAGAATAAGATGTCGCAGGGGGAGAACCAAACTATCAATTCAGTGCGCGTTGTGATCTTGAATGTTTCTGTTAAGATTCTGGAAGACGTTGAGTTTACATTAGATAGGGTAACCAAGGCGGTTTTGCTTAAGTATATAAAATGGAATTACATGGCCGTAACCATAACCGCCGCAATAAGTTATGCCTCAATAATGGTGATGTGTGTGTGGGGGGGTAGAGTGATGAAATCTTATACCTTAATGATTGCAGGGGTTCTTGTTGGCGGGTTTTCTGTATTTTTTGGGGGGGGCGCCCAGGCAGGCATTGTCATTATGCCGACCGCGGTGACGTCGAGCAAAGGCTCAGATAACAGTGCTGTGACAAACATGATCAACGCCAGCGGCTTCACAGATGCTAACGCTATTATTAACGGCGCTCCGGTACCCGCGCCCTGGCCCAGCACGGGCGCCACTTGGACAGATAACTGGCGGAATAATTGGACCACCGGCAACGACACCAACATATTCACGCTGGACCAGACTTACCTGCTGAGCGGGCTCCACTATTGGAATTACAATGAAGGCGGAGCGCCCGCTCGCGGTGCGTCGAATGTGGTGATCTCCGTTTCAAGCGATGGCGGCACGACTTGGACGGAGGTGGGGCCGTTCGTGTTCGCGCAGGCCAGTGGAGCCGCCGGCTACACCGGCACGAACGTCGATTTTGCCACGACCTACACCGCCGACATGGTCCGATTTGTGATCACTCAGAACTGGCTGGGGACTACTAATGCCCCTGTGGGACTGTCGGAGATCCGTTTTGTCGGGGAGGTCCTCCCCCTGGCGGCGAGCTTTGCCGCAGCACCGACCAACGGCTATGCGCCGTTGAAGGTGGTCTTCACCGACATCTCCGCAACCGGCGGCGCCACCATTACCAACCGGCACTGGGTCTTCGGCGACGGTCACACCCTCGACACGACCGACACGACCGCGACCAACACCTACACGCAGGTTGGCAGCCATACCGTAAGCCTGACGGTTGCCAACAACGCCGGCGACTCCAGCACCAGCACGAAAGCAAATCTAATCACGGTTCAGCCGGGGTACGTTATCAAGCCGACCGCAGTGACGGCGAGTAGCGCAGACTTTCCGGCGGTTAATATGATCAACGCCGCCGAATTTGCAGCGGGCGACGCTATCACCAATGGCGCTCCGGTGCCCATGCCCTGGCCGGGTGTCGGCGGATCTTTAAGTGCATGGCGTGTCTATTCCGATATCGCTGCGCAGAATGCTACCAACACGTTCACGCTGGACCAGACCTACCTGCTGAGCGGGGTCCATTATTGGAATTACAATGAGGGAGGAGAAACCGCTCGCGGCGCGTCGAACGTGGTTATTTCCGTTTCAAGCGATAGCGGCACCAATTGGACGGAGGTGGGGGCGTTCGTGTTCGCGCAAGCCAGTGGAGCGGGCGGCTACACGGGCGCGGATGCGAGCTTTCCGACTGTCAACAGCGCCAATGCGGTTAAATTCGTTATCACCAGCCGATGGAACACGGGGTCTAACTACACGGGACTGGCGGAAATCCGCTTTGTGGGCTATGTCTTTGAACCGCCGACGGGCACGCTCATCATGGTGTGGTGAGGACGGAAGACTATATCTTGAGTTTAACAGGGGGGTGTTCTGGTCGTAACGATCATGGCTGCAATGCATTATGTTCGAAGTGCTTGTTATGAGGGGGTCTAACTTGAAGAATACATATGCGATAATGGTTATGTGGGTGCTTGTGGGAGTGTTTACCGTAATGGGGGCGGGTAGCGCCCAGGCAGGCATAGTCATTAAGCCGACTGCTGTGACGTCGAGCAAGGGCGGAGACAGCGCTGTAATAAACATGATCAACGCCACCGGGTTTGCAGTTGCCAACGCTATTACTAACGGCGCTACGGTACCCGCGCCCTGGCCCAGCACGGGCGCCACTTGGACAGATAACTGGCGGAATAATTGGACCATCGGCAATGACACCAACACATTTACGCTTGACCAGAGCTACATACTGAGCGGGCTCCACTATTGGAATTACAATGAAGGCGGCGCGTCCGCTCGCGGTG
>CAZOZF010000211.1:0-5082 GCA_964584205.1 uncultured Verrucomicrobiota bacterium | reverse complement strand
GCAGGACGGTGAAGAACGCCTGGGTCGCATCGGCGATGTAGCAGAAGACGCGTTTGGCCTCTCCCGCACTGTTGAGTTGGATTGGCCTGCCGTTGACAATGGCTGCTACAAAGTCGGCGAAGACGCGGCCGTCATCCAGATTCATTCCCGGCCCATAGGTATGGAACGGCCTGACAATCTTCGCGGCGATCCCATATTGACGCATCCAAGACATGCACATGGTCTCGCCCATGCGTTTGGATTCGGGATAACAGGCTCGGATATCCAGAGGGTCAACAGCCCCGTAGCAGTCCTCGCGGACGGGAATTCCTGAAGAGTTTGCGGTTCCGTAGACTTCCCCGCTGCTGAAAAAGAGTACGCTCTTGCAGGCGCTGCGGCGTGCCAGTTCCAACATGTTGTATGTCCCAATGACATTGGCTGTGAGCGTTCCCACAGGGTCGATGCCGTAGTATTTGGGACTGGCCTGACTGGCAGCATGAATGATGATGTCGACGGGGAAATCAACCGTGACAGGACAGCAGACATCCTGGACCAGAACAAGCAAGTCGCTTCTGCCACGATAAAGGTCGAAGCGCCGCCTCGCCTTGTCCCCGTTTCTGGCAAGGGCGACCACCTTGACCTTCAGGTATTCCGGCACGGTTTCATTCAGGAAAAGCAAGGTCTCGACCAGATAGGCAGGAAGCATGCCGCCCGCACCAGAGACCAATATGGTCTTTCCCGACAGCTCATGCCAAGGCAGAGGTGCCGAAACGATGCGGCGCAGATCGTCTTCTATGACCGGGTGTCTCATGACGATTGTTCGGAAACCATATTCCGCCTCAGTTCCGCCTCTGGCAAATAGGGGAACATATCCTCGAATTTTCTTGATACCAATCTGCCGTCGGGCAGTTTTTCTGATGAGACGCGTGGGATCAACAGTTGCCATTCGGGGGTCATGACATCGCAAACAACCGGGCCATTGTGCTCCAGGACCTCGTCGATTTTTGCGTCCATATCGTCAACCGAGTCGATCCGCACACCCTTGATGCCGTATGCCTCCGCGATCCGCAGGGAGTCGGGGCACCAGACACCGCTGTCGGGGCCCTCGCCGAACAGCCGGCCGTCCATGAAGTTGCGCTGCGTTTGTCGGATCAGCAGGTAGCCGTTATTGTTAAAAATGATGACCTTGATCGGCAGGTTATAGTGTTTGATGGTCGCCAGTTCCTGGAGGTTCATCTGGAGGCTGCCGTCCCCCGTAATGACAAGGGTCCTGCGGTAATGGTTGGCCGCACACGCGCCGATGCCCGCTGCCCAGTATCCCATGGAGGATAGACCTCCTGTCGTCAAGAAACGCTGGTCCTTCTTCACCTTCCACGTCTGGCAAGCGACGTGGAAACAAGAGCCTGTGTCGACAAGCACGACGTCATCACTTCCGGTCTTTTCACACAGGCGCTCAGTGAAGTAATACGAGTTGACGGGCTTCTCATCCTTGTATTCGGGCAGAACCACCGGGTAATTCCGTTTCCAGCCGTTGCACAGTGCGACCCAAGGAGAGGTGTCGTGCATTTGATCAGCCTGAGCAACAGCGAGCAGAGAGGTAAGAAAGGCATTTGCATCGGCATTGATCTTCAGGTCGATGGTCACGCCAGGCTTGTCGAGTTCCTTGGGGTCAATATCGACCATGACCTTCACGGCGTGTTTTCCGAAGCTTGCGGAGTCGTGGCCCACCGAGGCGGTCGACAAGCGGCTCCCGACAGCCAAGATGAAATCGGCGTTCTGGATGGCAAGATTGGCGGCGCGTTCGCCATAGTTTCCCGGGCGGCCGACATAGAGCGGATGAGCGGACTCGATGAGGTCGATGCCGAGGCGGGTGGTGATCACCGGGATATTCAGCGTCTCGATCAGGCTCCGCAACTCGTGGTCGGCCTTGGCAATCCGCACCCCTTGTCCGGCGATGATGAGCGGGCGCTTGGCACTCTTGAGCAACTCCCACGTTTTCAAAAGCTTCTCGTGCGTGCATGTGGGCGTGAGGGTTGTCTTTTCCGGGTGATAGGGATACAGCAGCTTTTCAGGTACTTCCATACGTTGCACATCGAGAGGCACATCAATCCAAACCGGACCGGGGCGGCCGTTCATTGCGAGATAGTAAGCTTTCTCCATGTAGTATTGGATCTTCGCGGGATCATCGACGGTCACAAAGAACTTCGTCGCCTTCTCCACGAACGGCTGGATGTAAATGCCCTGTATCCCATATTGCCGGATGCCGCTCTTCGCCTGATAGTTCACGAAGGACAATGCGGATTGCCCGGAGATGACCATCATCGGGGCCGAGTCCGTCCATCCCCCCACCAGCCCGTTCACGATGTTCACGCTCCCAGGACCCGCCGTGACGAGGGCCACGCCGAGTTTACCGGTGATGCGGGCATAGGCGTCTGCAGACATGCCTGCAGACTGCTCATGGTGGGTACAAATGGTCTTGATGGCCGGATGGCGCCCGAGCGAGTCCACCAGGAACATGGCCTGCCCACCGGAAACCATGAAGGCCGTGTCAACGCCTTTGCGCTGCAGAAAATCGAAGATGTAGTCGGATACGATCATAAGAGACCTCGGGTGTTGAGAGAATTAAAGCAGGGATTCCATCAGGAAAGAGATGTCGTCCTTGCGTGTTCGCTGGGCAAGGTTCATGGCCACATCGACAATCATGTCTTCCTGACCGCCGACAACTTGTCGTTTGCCGAGTTCGACAAAAATGTCCCGCGGATCCACGTTGAATCGGACCGCCGCCTTCTTGATATGTTCGGTAAAAGCGCTGAAGACGCCCGAAAGGCCGCCCACCAGGCTCAGGGAGGATATTTCCGAAGGTTTCTTCTGCAGGCAGGGAGCGACGATGGTATCGCACACATCCAGCAATCGGTAGAAGTCCAATCCGGTGTCGATGTTCATTTTTTGCAGGATGCCGCAAAGGATTTCTAACTGGCAGTTTCCCGCGCCCGCGCCGAAGCCGCGCAGCGTGGCGTCCACAATGGTGGCACCAGCCTCAATGGCTACCAGCGAGTTGGCGACGGCGAGACTCATGTTGTTGTGAGCATGGAACCCAACCAAAAGCCCGCATTCCGATACGATCCGCTTGACCCGTTCCGCGACTTGTTTGGGCAACAGGGCACCCGCCGAATCCATGAGGATCACTCCCATCGCGCCGTACGACTCCATTTTCTTCGCTTCCAGCAGCAACCGGTCAGGCTCGGCCATGTGGGACATCATTAGGACCCCGTAAGCCTCCACGTCATGCGCCCGGACATATTCGATGTGCTGCCGGGTGACATCAGCCTCGGTGCAATGACAACCGACTTTCACAAGCCGGACGCCCTGGGCGATCGCAGGCGCGATATGGTCGTGGATTGTGCCGAACCCGGGAATTAGATAAACGCCTAGGCGGGTCTTCTTTAGATGAGGCTCCGCCGCTGCCAGCATCTTCTCCTCAGTGTGCAGCGAAAGCCCGACCTGAAGCGAACTGGCTCCCAATCCGTTTCCGTGACCGACAATGACCGTGTAAAGCCCCGCATCATCGATCGCCTCGCAATAACTGCTGATGCATTCGGTGGTGATCTGATGCGCGATCGCATGCGAGCCGTCTCGTAAGGTTGCGTCGAAGAAACGGAGCCTATTCATGTGTGCACCCCTCTCTCTTATTCGCAAACATCTCAGCGATATGAACCGCCGCGCAAGTAATGATATCAAGATTTCCGGAATACGGGGGAAGGTAATCGCCAAGTCCGGTCACCTGAACCATGGTTGTGACACGTCCGTTTTCAAATATGGGATCCATAATCACCTGATAGCCAGGCACATAGCACTGGATCTGTTTCTCCATCTGCTTGACCGCCTGGCGGAGCGCATCCATGTTGGGATTTGGAATGATCGCGTAGACTGTGTTGCGCATGAGGATGGAAGGCTCTGCCGGATTCAGGATGATAATCGTTTTTGCTTTTGGGACGCCGGTGAAGTGCAAGATCGCATCCTTGGTTGTTTGCGTAAACTCGTCAATATTTGCGCGTGTCCCGGGACCGGCCGACCGTGATGAGATACTGGCGACGACTTCGATATATTTTACGTCGGGGTGGACCTTGCTGATCGCGTAAGCGAGAGGCACAGTAGCCTGTCCTCCACATGTCACCAGGTTGACGTTCGGCTCTTTCAAACAGGCATCAGCGTTGATAACGGGGACACACATGCGGCCTACTTTCGACGGTGTCAGGTCAATGGCGAATTTCCCTAACGCCTTCAAGATAGGAGCGTGCGCCAGATGAATGCTGGCCGAAGTCGCGTCAAAAACGATTTCGCAGCAGTCTGGATCATTGACAATCGCTTGTATCGACAGGTCAGAAATGCATGTTCCAAGACTGGCCGCAAACCGCATGCCCGGCGAGTCTAAATTACGGCCCGCAAATAACGAACACTCCAAAAAAGGACTTCGTTGAATCTTTACAAGCAAATCCGCGCCAATATTGCCGGATCCAATAATGGCAACTCGCATCTTTTGTTGTGTCATGGCTGAACGAACGTTCATTCTGTTGCCTGTTTCATGGATTCCTCGCATGCTTCAAAAATTCCAATTCCTGCCGTAATGGTTTCCAGTATGCCACTTTCATTCCCAGTCGTCTACCCGAACACGCTCGCTCGTCACGCCGAGGTCGCGCAAACGGGCCTTGAAAGCGGCGATCATGGCCGGTGGGCCAGACAGATAGAAGAGCGAACCGTCCGGCGCGGCGGCATGAACCGCAACGATGTCCAATATCCCCGTGTTGCCGGGCACGGAACCGTCTTCGCAATAAATCGTCTTCCCGAAGTTTGGAAGCTCGGACGCGCAACGATCAAGCAGGTCTCCAAACAGGTAGTGCGCAGCCGAACGGATGCCGTAACAGAGCGAAACCGACTGATTGGACTTTTCCTCAAGCATCTGCTTGAGCAGCGATAGGTAGGGGGTGATGCCGACCCCGCCTGCAATGAGGACGAGATGCCGATCCGGGGGAAAGAGAAATTCGCCATAGGGCAGCTTCAACCAACACGTCGAACCCTGAGCCAATGTGTTGAATATCCGTTCCG
>CAZOZF010000210.1:0-5107 GCA_964584205.1 uncultured Verrucomicrobiota bacterium | reverse complement strand
CAGTATCCTCCACAGCATTCGTCTGGACGGCTTTGAAACTGGCCAACTGCACGAACAGGAAAGGAAGATCGCCCTGCCCCCACCGGGTGCGCCAATCCTTGATCATCGTCGGGAAGAGCGTGTAGTACTGTATGGCCCGATCCATCTTTTCGGCATTGCCCTCCCCTTGGTACCACGTCACCCCCCGGACGGTATAGGGGACCAGCGGCGCAATCATCGCGTTGAACAGATTGGCGGGATGACCCTGGTGATCAGGGCCCCTGGGTGGTCCTGGTTTCTGGGGCATGGGCTTGTGCTCGGACCTTGCCTTCTTGACGGCTTCCTTCCAACCGGGAATTGCCACCTGCTCATAATGCCGGAAAGCGGTGGGGTAGTTCGTCAGGATCTTTTCCCATTCGGCGGCAATCGCCGGGTAGGCCGGGTCCTTCTCCAAAGCGGGCTGACTGGTCCAGGACTCGATCGGGGTTCCGCCCACGGCGCTGACAATCAGACCGACCGGAACCTTGAGCGTCCGATGGAGTTCCCGCCCAAAAAAATAGGCCGTGGCGGAAAAATCGGCGGCATTCGAGGGATTGCAGATATTCCAGACCGCATTCGACAAGTGAACTTGAGGGGCCAAGGCTGTTGTCTTCGGCACCGTCAAGATACGGATTTGAGGGTAGTCAGCCTCGGCACACACCTGGGCAAGGACATTACTAAACAGCATACCCTTGTTCGACCCGGCCATGTTGGACTGACCCGAACACAACCACACCTCGCCAACGAGAACATTGTGAAGCGTCAGACGTGAATCGTGAGATGTGAAAACAGTGAAATCGCGCGGCTCGCCACACGCCTTCATGGAAGCGAGCTTCACGGCCCACCGGCCCTTGCTATCCGTTTTCGCCGTCTTGGTCTGACCGGCAAACTCGACGGTCACCACATCCCCGGGCGCAGCGGCACCCCAGACATTCACCTTCATGCCCTGCTGCAAAACCATGCCTTCGGCGAACACATCCGACAACTTGACGTCGGCCAGCAGATCCGTCGTCAGACTCCCCGTCACCAAAGCCGCAATCAATACAATACGTTCCATCGACAATCTTCTCATGATCTTCCCTCCTGGACTCTATTCCACCGGTGATTCCAACGCTGACCGGAGTTCCGCCAGAAAACCCAGCTTGTCGCATTGGAGCTGTGCCCCGAACTGCCAATTGCCACTGCCCTGAATCACCTTGACTAGCACATGGTTCCACCCCCGTTTCAGGGGTACGGCAGAGCATTGCTTCTGACCAATCACAGCCGGATGCACGTTGATATCCTCAAGCAATTTCTTGCCGTTGAGCCAGACCTGCATCCCGTCGTCGGAACCAAGCAACAAGTCCACCTTCGGGATATCCGGCTCGATCAGCAGGTCATCCAACGGCCGGGGACTGTGCAACCAGAAACTTAAATAGACGACAGCCTTCTCCTTCGGGCCAGGGAGATTCATCTTCTTGAAATCAAACAGCCGACCGTCCTGTGCCTCGACCTTGTTCCAGTCGCGCCCCCCGGTCTTATCACCCGCCCGGGGCCTGATCGTCGCTTGTCCCTTCAGGTAATCCGTCTGACCTCCGACCTCCAATGTTTCCGCCGGGAAGCTGCCGCAGACAAGAGCCTGCACGAGAAAGCCCTTGTCCGAGAACAATCCGCCCACTACCTGATTGGCCGGTTCGGATAATTTCAGGCCCATGTTCGCCAGCAAACGACGCCCAAGCGCGAGGCGCTCCTTGGAGTCGGCCAGCCCTACCAGACTACTGACGACCAGTCGCCCCTTCCCTACGGGCAGCACAACCAGAGCCGCACCACACGGCTTGGCTTCGCGTTCAGAACGCAGGATCATGGCCGTCTTGACGTTCTCGCCCTGCTTGTTCCAGGCGCGCCAGTCCGTATTGCAGGCCTCCAGCAGAACCCGCCCCTTATCCACCAGGGGGCCAGCCAACCCCACCTGCATGATAAGGTTCGGATTCAGTTCGGAGAAATAGAGATCCGCAGCCGTCAGAGAAGCCACCAGTGGATCAGCCTGCTTCACTAATAGTGAAGAGGTCTCCCGATCGGTGAGTTCCAACCGCTCGGGCAACACGCTATTGAGGTAGTCAAGGGTTCTGACACAAGGATTCCAAACCAAAACCGTCCCGCCCTGCGCAAGGGTCTGGTCAATCATTTCTTGCGGAGACGGCGTACCCGCCGCATCCGCCTTGGCGAGCTTCGCGTGCTTCTGTTCAAATTCTTTTTCAGGCAACTGGGCGCCATCGACAAGCAGGAATTGCGGAATCACCCCGGGTTTCTGATCCTCAAGCTTCACTCCCATCAACTGCAACAGCTTCAGGGTGCCTCCTCCCTCGACGCCGAGGAATGTCGCAGAGTCAACGTTCCCCGTGGGCAACGGTATCACCAGGGGCTCTGGGACAACGGGCATCTTGTCCCACTTGCAGGTCTCGGCTCCCTGAGGTGCATAGGCAGCCTTGACCGCGTCGAACAGCGGCCAGGTTCGGTACAGCGGCAGGCTCGGGTCGTAGCCGGCATTCAACGTAATGCAATAAGGTCCGAGCCTTTCCGGCTGAACCCCGAATCGTCCCTCAACATAAGGGCCGAAGAATACGCCGTCCTCCAAGGTGTACGGGCGGCTTGTGTCGGGCAGGCCGAATTCGAGGGGTTGCAGGGCATACCAGACCAGGTTGAAGATGCTGCAATAGGAAGCACCATACTTGCGTTGTCCATTGGCAATCAGGTGGTACGCCTCGTAGGCGAGGCCTTCCATACGACCTTCCATGGATTCGTAGGCCCGGTCGCCGTTGATCTTGGCCACCTGCCTGGGCGTGCCGTAATAGGCCATCGTCTGTTCCCCGATCCCCCAGGGCTTGCCCTTCCGCGACCAGTCGCGCATCGAGTTCAGGTCCCCGTAATGCCCCACCAGCGTCGGAAGCCGCCCGTCCCCGTCGCCATCGCCATCCGCCGAGATCCACGAGCGGCTTGGATCAACCGACTTGACCAGCTCGACCCACCGCCCGTAACGCTGGCACATCGCCTCGACTACCGCGGGGGGCTGACGCCGGACGTGCTTGATGACGGGGATCACCTCGTTGGCCACGCTCCATCCGAACACGGCGGGATGGTTTCGGTCACGGCGTACCAGATTCCGTAGCTGATCCTCGCACCGGGTCCAGAGCTTGCCTGAATCCAGCATTAGCCCGCCATCGCTGGCCCAGATGGCGCTTTCGTCCAGAACCATGACGCCCATCTCGTCGGCCATGTCCAGATAAAACCTCGGATAGACCTGAGCATGCGGACGTACAGCATTCCCGTTGGCGTCCTTTAGCATCGTGAACCAGCTCCAGGCATAGCGACGCGTCATCTGTGGGATGCCCAGGAAATGCCAGGAGTCGCCCCTGAGTTCCAATGGCTGGCCGTTGAGCAATTGCCGGCCCCCGTCGAAGGTCAATTGCCGCCAGCCAAACCGCTCGTACCGGCGATCCACCCCCTGCCCGTCCTGCGCGGTCTCCAGTACCAGTCCATAGAGCGTTGGCGACTCCGGCGTCCAGAACTTCAGCCGCCCTGCGACGGTCTGCCTCAGCGTCACTGTGACCTCCTGCCCCGCGGGAATGATAACGTCCGAGGACGGGATCTCCAGCACGGTCCCGTCGAGCGTCCACGTCGGCAACGGGGCCTCCAGCACATCCCGGCCCGCCAACGAGCGCCAGGCGTGGACCTTGCCCCCCACGCTCACCCGCTGCGCCTCAGCCCGGTCGTTGTGCAACGTCACGTCCAGTTCTAGGCAATCCTTGTCGACCAGGGGCTTCACGAACACATCCGCGACGCGTACCGCAGGTACCGCCATCAGGGACACATCCTGCCAGATCCCCGCGATATGCGTCCCCCAGAACGACCCGTAGGGATAGGGCCGGGATCCCATCGGGCTCTGCTCATCGAACAAGCTGGCCTTGCGGACCCCCACGAGCAACTCGTTGTCGCCATCCCATCGGAGCGCCTCGGTCACATCCAGATCGGACGGCAGGAAAATGTCGAAGTGCTCCCCCACCTTCCGGCCATTGACCAGCACCTGGGCTGCGCCTGCCACGGCTTCAAAATGCAGAATCACCCGTTTCCCCTTCCAGCCTTCTGGAACGCGGAAGCCACGGCACAGCCACCCCATCTGAACATTCTCCCACGCCTCAGGATAGCTCGGGAAACAGCGGTAGTCCCCCCCCTTGCCGGCAGAGAAACTGTTGACATTCCACGGCGAGGGAATCCGGATCGGAATTCGGTCCCAACAGCCGTCCTGTGGCATGGCCAGTTGAGGAGGGCGCCCGACCTTGGGCTTGAAATCAGCGGGTATGGCGACCGGCTGGAACTGCCACTGGCCATTTAGGCAGAATTCCTGACGATACGGTTTTTCAGGCGCCTTGACCACACCCTCCTGCGGGGCGAACGCGTGCGGAAATTGAACCGCTGCAGACGCCGTCAACATTGGGAACAACGCCAAAACAGAAAGTAACGCAGACAAGGTTGTTTGCTTGATGGTCATACCCCTTGATCCCCTCTTGACTGGGCGCATTAGACCATTAGTGGTATTACAATGCAAGTAGCAAATATCAGTCCTTTTTCCCCTTTCCGCGTGTGGCGAACTCCCTTGATCTTCGCTTCAGGGATGAGGGCGTCGTATCGGGGGCAATCCCATATCCCGCACCATGCTGCCAAGGACAACATGCGTAAGGACTGGATCAATCTTTCAAAATCCGGACTTCATAAACCCCGCGTATGTGCTTTTTGGCCCGCAGGCTCAAGGTCACCGTCGATTTTCCCTCCGTCAGCGCCGCGGGAATCGGATAGGAGACATCGACGAACGTGTTAAAAGCCCGATCATCGACCTTGCATGTTCCGATGAGCTGATCGTCGATGAGCACTTCAAAAGTCCCCACCCCCTTGAGGGATCCTCCGTGTTCATTGGTATCCTGATGCCAGAGCCGGATCTGGCATTTCTGGCTGGCTCCGGGTTCGACTTTCATTTGATAGGAATACCCCCCTCCACCGGGTAGATAGCGGGTGCGATAGGCCAGATCCCCGGGGAAGCGAAACACATTCGGATACA
>CAZOZF010000209.1:0-5110 GCA_964584205.1 uncultured Verrucomicrobiota bacterium | reverse complement strand
TTCCTGATGCTGGCTCGGACTCATCATACCAACGCCATGAATAGGTTGAATCAGGCCGCCAGTTATACTGATTCGGATTAGTTTCATCCCCGGTTCCGTTGATGTATTTTTGCGTAACGGAACGGTTTTCATCCTGTCCCTTGTACTCCTCAATATTCATGAGGCCATCCCCATCCGGATCACCGAACGGGCCATTGTCCCAAGTACCACCAAATCCGTCATTCTGTGGATCTAACCCAAATTGAACCTCCCATCCATCCGGTAATCCATCTTCATCGGTGTCATGCCCAGGAGGAATATCCTCATCAACATAGGGATATCCCGTCCCCTCGGTGGGGTCAGTCCATTCCTGATTCCTTAATCTAAACCGGTTTATTGTGGTCGGAATCGTCAAAGCAGGAACCAAACCCAAAGGCAGGTTTGCCCCACCCTGATCAACAAATCGACATATCCGATGAGATTCCCCCTTGATGTCTTTATACGGATAGAATGCGAAGGGAACCCTGTCCCTCCAATTCCACATCCATCCGTTGGTTGACGCTTGTCGGAACTCCATGAGCAGGCTCTGCTCCCGATAGTTGCTCATGCCGTCCTGATCCGAATCCTCACGGGCAAGTGACGTATCCACCAACATGGAATCCGTGGGCATGGTCGCCATGACCCCGGCCTTGGGATCGATTCGGTTGACGGGGTCATACCAGGCCGCTTCATAACTATCCACCAACATGTCGTAATCGGTGTCAACATCCAGGGGATTAAGATCGTCAGCGGAATTGACGATTCCCTTTCGGACACCATTGACGAACATATCGAAAATCATTCGGGGCTCGCCATCAACTCCACAATACTCCTGCCAATTTGAAAGGCCATCCCCGTCAAAATCCTGGATGGCATCGTTCGAGAGCGGATTCATCCCCATCAAGACATCCCGGGCATAGTAACGGCATTCCCATCCGTCATCCATTCCATCGCCGTCAGTATCCCAATTGGCGGGATTGAGGGCATCAAATCCGTAGCCCCCCGATGACATCCTGTACTCCTCCAGATTCGTGAGACCATCCCCATCCGGATCATCTCCGCCACCAAAGCCCATCGGATCCTCAGACCCCCTGAACCAGTGCCATTCCCACCAGTCGGGAAGTCCATCCTTATCGTAATCCTCCCGAATATTTACACTCACATTGTTGATCGAATTGCTGGCGGCAATGGTGACTGTCATCACACCATACGGCTCGCCTTGATCCCGCTCCCCATTTGAGTCTCCGTCCAACCATGCCACGACATTATAGATGCCATCCGCAAACGCCCCTCCAAACGAAAAAGGAAAGGGCCCGTAAGCGAAAGGCATGGCACCTGAAGCCAGAACGTTGGAAGCCAATACAGAGCTAGTCGGCGTCTGGATTTGAACAACCATAGCACCCAGCCCATCCCCATTTCCCGGAGGACCAGGAAGACCATCCCGCCAGGATGACTGGTTGGCGATCTCCCCTGAGATTGATTGTGAAAATACAGGTGCCGCCACCAAGGCAAGCCCCAGCATCGCAAAACCAGCGAGCCAGTTTTGTCTGAATTTCTTCGTCATGTTAACGCCTCCTTACCGGAGCCCTGAAGATTATTTATGGCTGAACAATCACAATACTGGCTCTAACGCCTGTGCTGTCGGTAACCGTCACGGCATTGTCACCGGCGGCATTCCGGTAATACACCACTGAGGCACCTGTTGTATCCGGCCCGACAAACCCTCCCTGAAGCCCATCCGCAACGGCCCACGTATAAGGGGCCACGCCACCGGTTGCCTTGAGCACCGCCATGGAGCCATTGCTATCGAGGGTGGACGGAGAGGCACTCACGGCCAATTCCGCACCCGAAGACCCGCCGGAAGACCCTGTAATCCTGGCAATGGCGGCATGACCGGAGCGATCATAGGCGATCACATCATTGTTCCCAACCACTGTGGCGGTATACACGCCCTGTGCCCCGCTCCCGGAAATTGTCCCTTTTGAGGGATCCGCAACATCCCAGGTATACGGCGCCGTTCCGCCATTGAAGGCAAAGACCGCACGCCCCCCCACCGTATTCACAACGGCGGAATCGGGGGAGAGGGTCACGATACCAGACCCGCCGTCCCGGGGATCCGATACATAGGGATGATTGGCAAAGTAATTATCCAACTCACTATCATCACCGGTTCCGCTGTCGCATCCGACCGGACCCACGACCGCCAAAGCCATCATTCCGATCGCAAACATCCATTTGCCCAGTGTATTCGCATTCATCGTTTATTGCTCCCGATCCTGTCGTGATTATTCCTGCCTGACATCCAGTTTTTGAAAAGACACTCCACCCTTGCCGATGCCCACAATTTTCCATCGGTAGACGCGGTCTTCATAGGTCGCATTCACCACGTCGCCCTCCTCCACCAATCGTCCGGCAACCATGGCGAGAAACTTGGGCTGCCCGCTTGCCTTGTCGCGGCCAATCAGACTGATTCCCCGGATATCCAATTTTCGCCGCGCCTCGTCCCATTGTGGCGTATGGTTTCGTTCGGGCAACTCTGCAACGCGCCCCTTCAACAAAGACGTTCCGCCCGCTTTAGGGTCCTCGGATTTACGAACCACCTTCGGGGTGTATCCAACAGGCCAAAAAGGATCCCTCACGCGGACCGCGGGAGCCATAACCGCTTCTTCACCCGAAGTCGTCTGGCCGACAACGACTTGATCAGGTGGCGAAACTGCCGTAGCGACAATGGGAGGGCTGGGTTCCTGCCCCCACAGTTCGGACACCAAGGTACTGCTGAGCACTAAAACAAGCATCACAAAAAGGAAACGGCTCATAATCCGCCCCCTTTGCCACCTTCTGTTTTCGGCTCGATGGGCCACTCCATCCGCACCGTCAAACGATGCTTCTCAGGGCTGTCCGGCTGGCTTATGATTCCGATTTCATTCACACAGAAAAATGGATTTCGATCTTCCATCTTCTGGAGAAACTGAAAAATCGACTCAAAGGAGGCCTCAGCGCTGACCTGCACGACAAAGGACTTAAACTCCTGGAGTGACGCGTTTTTTCCCTTTGCGGGAATATTGACCACGCCCACCTCCCGAATCTCGTCAATGCGAACCCCGGTCGACCGGGCCATTGACTCGATCTGCTCACTGACTCCGACCAGGTAGGATCCCAGAATGGGACGCAGAATGTTCTCGGCCCGGATCCTCGCCATCTGGCTTACGGCATCGTCAGCCTCCTTCTGGATCGCCGGGGCATAATCGAGTTCCCGTTTTGCCTTCTTCAACTTCTCCCCGATTTCAACCAGGGATGACTGCATGGCGCGACGTCCAGCCAGCACCGGTAAAACACCCCATAGAACGGCTCCGATCAAAACACCCACGCCCACCACCCCGCCGAGGGCAACCATCAGCATGCGTTCTTTATTTGTGGCGGGCATTTTCATTCGAGGGCCCTCGGAACATATTTACAGATTATTTCAAAAATACGATCCGTCTTGGCTACCGGATCCTGCCGGAAGGCACCGGGAGGAAGAATCGCCGACTCAATAACCCCGGCAAAGGACGGTTGCTTGAAGGCGTCCAGGAATTGAACCACATTGACTTCAGAACGGGGCGCTTCCGTTTTTCCGGTAATTCTCATTTCAAAAACCCGGGCGGACACGTTATTGGAAAGCGAAAGCACCATCTGACTCACTCTTAACTCAGTCAACTGAATCACGGCAGGAACCGCAGGCAAAAGGGTCTCAAGTTGTTTGCCCCAGGCAATCCGCGAATCCCGCCATCCTTTGATTTCATTCAGAGTCACATTCCTGTCAGCCAACTCATTGCGGAGTTGTACCGCCGCCTTGTATTTAGGCTCCGTCCGCTTCCAATCCTCTTCCGTCGAATGAACCTGATTTTGAAGGGCGCGGAACTCCGCGTAAAACGAAAACACCCAGACCGCGAGCAAGACCAAAACCGTGATGACGGCCAGACGGATGACGAGTCCCAGTGAAACGGGACTTGAGCTTCTCTGCTCCTCTTCCAGTAAAAGGTTAACATGCATGAGAGTTTATTGCTTCAACATTCCCAGAACTGCGCCCACAGCGGCAGAAAACCGGCTCTCCTGGCCCTTCAGGCGGTCGGGGAAAGCTCCAGCTTGAATGACCAGTGCTTCAAAAGGGTTCCAGATCACAGGGAGCTGTCCCGTGGTGGCTTCGACCTCCTGCGTCCAAAGGCGTAGTAAAACGCCCCCTCCGGTGGCATAAAGTTTCGCGATACGCATATTTTCGCGACGCTCCACATAATCCCACGCAATCGTCAACTGCTGAAGAAAGTGCTCCATCGCCTGGTGCATAATCCGCGACACATCAAATGATCCATCGTTCAATATCCCAGCCGCCACGTCACGATCCACGCCCAGATTATCCTGAAGTTTTTTCAGGATATTGACGGCGCCGAAATCAAATTTGCGAATCAGAACCAATGAGCCCTTTGAGAAAAATGAAACCAGCGTGACCGCCGCCCCGAAATCAATCATCGCAACACAATCGTCTGTGTGTAGGGTACCGGGCCCCCTCTGATAGGCCGTCAAGCTCGCCAGACCCGAAACCTCGACCGAACAGGGTGCCGGAACTCCCTCGGGGAAAAGGCCAGACATGGCCAAGGCAATCGAATTGGGAAGCGCAACCGCCAGAACCCGGGATTCACCACGTGTTTCCTGCACAGTTTCATAGGCCACCCGGAAATCAGTACTATTCCCGAGCCCCATAAGCTCCCCCACCTGATCATCCGTGGATTTCTCAAGATGAGGTGGAAATGTCAGCAGTTTGATAATCGATCCGGCTCCCGAAGTGGCCAACGCCACATAACGGGACTTCAATTCCTTCGGCAACTGACTCGAAAAAGAAGGGACGACAGCGGGGAGCGGCAACAAAACGGCAGGCAGGATATCAGCGGCCACCAAGGTCTGATTTCCGCTGATGCGCTTGATTCGAACCACTTTCGTGGCTGAAGATCCGATATCCACGCCCAGCACATCGGAATAGTTCCGTTTGAAAACCTTTATGAGTTCGGATAGTTTTGTCATTCCGTAAACGCCATCCTATTTCAATGAACTCCCGACA
>CAZOZF010000208.1:0-5116 GCA_964584205.1 uncultured Verrucomicrobiota bacterium | reverse complement strand
GAGCGGTTGGCGCGCCACCTGGCCTCAAGCAGGTGGCGTGACAACCGCGTAGCGGCTCCTGTGTGGTGCCAAGAGAGTCGCTTTTGATCGAAGATCCATGGCGCGACCAGCGTTGACCATGAAGAAGATGGTGGTGGGAGAGTAGAGAGCGAGCCGCCGGCGCGACCCGTGGCCTTTTGAAGCACGGGTCGTGACGGCGGCGTAGCGGGTATGGGTCCATGTTGGGTGCTTGGAGAGGCGGGGTTGATCGACGGTGATTACCGTCACCTGCTTTCTCTTGAACTCATCTTGCACCCCGTGTAGCTTGCCATTCAGTTGTGTCACGCCATTGAACAGAGAACGTTGGGATCTGAGGGGTGAACGGTGAACCGGCAGGAGTTACTGAAACGCCTCAAGGGGCATGAATGGACGGATGTTGAGTTCAAGGAAGCTCAACAGGACGTGCCGAAGTCTGCCTATGAGACGGTATCCGCCTTCTCCAACACACACGGCGGTTGGCTGGTGTTCGGCGTCCGGGAGGCCGACGCTGGATACGAGGTTGCCGGGGTCGCGAACGTGGACAAGGTCCAGGGTGACTTCCTGAGCGCCCTCCATGCCGATAACAAGGTCAACCACGACATCGCGATCGAGGCCAAGTCAATCCGGGTCGCGGGCAAGACCGTCCTAGTCTTCCGGATCCCAGAGGCCACCCGCCAGCACAAACCGCTCTATCTTGACGGTGACATCCGCCGCACATTCCTGCGCCGGGGCGGCGGTGACTACAAGGCCCAAATGCAGGACATCGAGCGCATGCTCCGGGATGCGGCCTCCGACCGCTGGGATGGCCAGGTGTTCGAGCGTGTATCCCTGGAGGAGGCGTTCGACAAGCGCAGTCTGGCCTGGTATCGCAGTCGGTTCCACGGTGTCAACGAAGGTTTCGACCCCCAGCAACCCAACGAGGAGTTCCTGCGCGAGTGGGGCTACCTGGCCCGCAGCGGCAAGAAGTTGCTTCCCACCCGTGCCGCGATCATGCTGTTCGGCTCCCTGCTGAGCGTGCGTCAACTCATCCCCAAGCCGGTCCTGGATGTCCAGTTCCTTCCCTATGCCACGAACGAGGAAATGCCGGAGACCCGATGGATCGACCGTCTTGTCGCCGAGGAGAACATTGTCCAAACGTGGCAACAACTGCTCGCGAAGTACAAGTTCTTCATGCCAAAACCGTTTCGCGACATCGACCCGGTGACGCTGGAGCGGCGCGACACACCACCCGGCTTCCGTGTTTTCCGCGAAGCGGCCATAAACCTGTTGATTCACCAGGACTACGCGGACCACTCCCGCAAGGCGGTGATCAAGTTCTTCCGGGATGGCATTCAGTTCTGGAATCCGGGTGACGTTTTCGGTGATGACACCCACCTTCTGGAGCCTGGCGAGAAAGAGGTCCGCAACCCGGCCATTGCCGCCGCCATGCGCCGGATCATCATGTGCGAGCAGGCCGGAACCGGCTTCCGCATGATGCAGCGGGAGTGGCAGTCTCTCGGCCACCCGGCCCCGGTGATGAAGAACGACCGGGCGCATAAGGCCTTCGAACTCTTCGTCCCCGGCCTGGACAAGGAAGTGGACATGGCCTCCGATCTGATCAAGGCCATGTTCGGCAGGATAGGGAAGACTCAGGGGAAGGGAACTGAACAAGGCACGGATCAAGTCGCAGGTGAAGTCACAGGTGAAGTCACGGGTGAAGTCACGGGTGAAGTCAGCCGGCTGTTGCATGCCCTTAAGGAGAGGTCCCTTGGGCGGACAGAACTGCAACTGGCGCTCGGACTGAAGGGGCAAGCGAACTTCCGAGACCGGTACATACTCCCGGCGCTGAATGCTGGGTTTATTGAACGGACCATTCCCGACAAGCCCAACAGTCGACTCCAGAAGTACCGCCTCACACAGAAAGGCGTCACCTACGTGAAGGCTCCGAAAGCATAGTTCATCCATGAGAATCGAAGAAGAACATCAGGATGTGCTGCAGAATATTGAATTTGCCGTGGCCGCCCTGTACAGGCGCAACTCTGAGATGACAGACTACGCGGTCCTGCGAAACTATGAGGCGCTGGTTCGGCTGTATGCGGCCGAAGTCACGGGCCGCACAGTACAACCCGTCGATATGTCAGGCGTCGAAGCGGATCTGTTGCGAAATGTGAGGGCGGTGTGCGAGTGGCGTTTGGGGCGGCAGCAGATGCCCGTCGCGCAAGACGAGGCCCCTGAATGCGAGCCGATCGACGTTCCCACCCTGGTGCTCTGTCTGAAACGCCTCGTCAAGTCGGTTCAAAAGTGGAACAAACATGGTGGCCGACAGGGTTACTTGACGTACATGACACAGTTCGTCATGTAACTGCCCCTCTGAATGATTCCAGGCAAACGACGGACACCCCGTCATGCCCACCCATCCGGGACCGTGTCTTGTTCCAGTCCCGCCAAGAGTACATGGCGCGACGCCGCGGAGGCCAACCCGCGAGACAGTGTGTCAGCGATGCGTGAACCGTGAATGTCAATTATCAAGGGCTGGCCCTTCGCCCCCTCAAGAGCACAGGGTCCCGCCCCATGAAGTCATCCAGCGAAACGGTTTGCTGACGATACTTCACGCGCAAATGTCAATTATCAAGGGCTGGCCCTTCGCGTTCCCCACATGCGCTTCATAGGTTTGCCCTTCCCTGGTTCGTTTGTCTTCTTTCCCGTCGCTGCCTTGAGGCGCGCTGATAAGCGTCGCCTCGAAGGCTTTGTTCGCATTTCAGTATTTTCCGTGTCCCCTTGCCGTGTCGTACATGGCGACCACGTTTTCCGTGGGGGAATTGTCCTGAAGAGAGTGAGTCGGCGCAAAGCAATACCCGCCTCCCGGCATCATGATATCCAGCGTTTTCCTGCAGTATTCAATCGTTTCTTGAACAGTGCCCGTCGCAACAGGTCCCGCTGTGCTGATGCATCCGTGGAAGGCCAGCCGCCCACCGAAGGTCTTCTTGAGGTACTCGGGAGACATATTCGTGGCTTCAGGCTGGAGCGTATCCACCGCATCCATTCCCATCTCGATGAAGTCCTCATAGGCCCAGCTCGATGATCCGCATGTGTGAATCATAACTTGCGCACCGAACTTTTTCCCGAGATCAACGAGTGTCTGATAGAGGGGCCGAATATGCTTCCTAAAAATGTCCATGCTGATAATGGGGGCTTGCTGTGTGCCCAAATCCTCTCCGAGCCAAAGGATGTCGATACCGCCCTTCGCCGCTTCAAGTGTGCGTCGAGCGACCTCTGTCTGTATGGCAAACCGGCGTTTGGCAAGCAGCAAGCCGGCCGGATCGTCCGTAATCAGATCAACAAGTGTCTGCTCCATTCCGCGCAACATGCCGTTGCCGTTGATAAGGTCACCAAAGCAGTGCAGGGCGATTGCGTAGTCCTTCTTCTGCCGACAGGCGTCAAAGACATGAGAATAGTCGTGCTGATCCGGATCGGGCATAGGCCAGTTGGCGACGGTTTCTTCATCTGCACTGGTCAAAGGAAAGTCGCAAAAGTCTTGATATCCACCGGTCTCGTGTTCGATCCATCGGGTATGAATCCCCCAGTTGTTCACAGTGACGCCGCGTTCAGGAATATCTTGGTGTAACTTGGGTCCCGTGTATCGAGCACCCACGCCTCTGAAATCCACGCCAAGAGCCTGAAGCAAGCCCTCTCCATCGTTCGCTTTAAGTCCGAAGTACTCCTTCAATCGTCTGTCGATGCCGCCATTGGCAGAATAGTTGACGGGAACGCGATCAGCCTGTTGATATGAAAACGTGGCCAGTACTCTTTCTTTGGATGTCATGATTCCTCTTTCCTATGCGAACGTCGCAAATCTGCGTGAGCCGCGCTAGCGGCGATAGGCAGCATTTGCTGGTTGGATGCTCTTCTGGTTCTCGTCGTAAATGACCAGGATGTTGTCGAGAGGAATGTCCTCGATGAACTCCTGGCTGCCGCACAAGATGTATCCGCCCCTCTCTCTCGTGATTTGTCGGTAGGATCGGACCTCAGCCCTGACATCTTCAACCGAACCAAACGGCAGCGTCCGCTGAGTATCCACTCCGCCGTGAAAGCAAAGGCTTGCGCCGAAATCCCTCACCAGTCCTGCCAAGTCCATTCCGTCCGCCGCGACCTGAATGGGGTCCAGTATGTGCACTCCATCTTCGATCAGTGCCGGTATGATGTCTCGTATGCTGCCACAGGAGTGTTTCATCACCTTGCATCCGTAACTGTGCGCCACGTCGAAATACCGCTTCAGCGGCTTGCGGATGAAGTCATGCCACATCTGCGGGGAGACGAACAGACCACGCTGGGTGCCAAAGTCGTTTCCAAAATAGGCAATGTCCAGCATACCATTGCAGGCTTCCAGGAAACGGCGGGTTACCTCCACTTCGTAGTCCACAACGTGCTGGATGATCGCGTGGACCACCTCCGGCTTCGTGTGCATCCAGACCAGGAAGTTCTCCTGCCCGATTAGCCATCCGACTTCGTGAAAGAAGGGACTCCAAGGCGCGCCATAGGTCGCGTATTCGGGATGGTGCTTGCGACATTGGTCACGCACCATCGAGTAGTCAAGTTTCCTCGCGTCCGGCCAGGGGTGTGCATGGACCTCGTCAACGTTGGTATCGTCGTTGAAGGGCGCGATCCAGTTCGGCAGTCCGTCGCCCGGATCGCTCTGTCGATGTCTTGCGCCCCACATGGTTCGCATGTATCCGTTGGCGTCCGGCCCCGTATCGGGTTGGCCGTAGTCGAAGTTGATCCGGCGCATGTCCACGTGAAGGGCCGTCAACAACTCCTCCAAATTCGCCACACCCAACTTCCGAATCAGCCCTTCGGTTACGGCTTGAATTGCGCCATAGTCAGCGGGTGCACGATCCGTCGGTTTGTGCGCAATCGCCTGCAACACTCTTTCTCGTGATGTCATTTCTGTACTTCTCCGGCATCCAACATTCTATTGGCCGTCACGCATATCAAAGTTGACTGTCCCTGTTTTCGCGCAAACCGTCAAACCAGGCGTTGCCCCTCAGCGGTTAATGGCGTCCATACCAATCGCAGCGCTGGTGCTGATTTTGTGATCCCAGCCGTACTAGGCAGATAGCGT
>CAZOZF010000207.1:0-5123 GCA_964584205.1 uncultured Verrucomicrobiota bacterium | reverse complement strand
GAAAGCAACAGAATCAGCGCACCAACGACGAATGAACACTCTTAACAAAGTAGAACTAAGAGTGAGCTTAAGGGTACGATCAAGTGTGGGATTAAGCATCATGTTCAGCCTCGTTCCCCGTAGTCGTCGCCGTAGTCGTTAACCGGATCGTGCAGGAGCGGGGTATCGGACGACGACCACGGCGACGACTACGGAAGACGATGAAACGCCTGTCGACGGTTATTTCGCCGACACTTCATCGAACACTTAGTCCCCGACTTAATCCCCACCCTTACTTGGTTACGCTTAAACCACGATCTTTATCGATCTCCGTAGCCCAAACAATCCCGATACGAGATAATTTTACCAATCCTACGCCGCAATTTCACGCAATCCCACCTCCAACAGGCCAGATTGGCGGTGCCCAGCGAACATACATCCCCACAGATTCTGCGGAAGACCCCAATTTAAACACACCTGCCAGTGTCGACATCGTAGGGTTACACCCCATAGCGAAGCCGCCCCTGCCGGTGCAGGATATCACCGTAAGCAGGAACGAAATGCAGAAACGAAAGGAGTGCATCATGCTGATTAAAGCCACAACGCTCAAGGGTTATACATTGAACAGCCTCGACGGGGAAATAGGGCGGGTCAAGGAATTCTATTTCGATGACCGGCATTGGACGATTCGCTATCTGGTCGCCGACACCGGGAACTGGCTGACGGGCAGGCAGGTGCTGATCTCCCCGCACGCGCTGATTTCTGTGGACAAACAAGCGCAACACATCAGCATTAGCCTGACCAGAAAGCAGATTGAAGACAGTCCTTCCTTGGACAGTGACAAGCCCGTCTCCCGACAATTCGAGGCGACCTATTACGGGCACTTTGGCTGGCCGATGTACTGGAACGGCCCGTTCATGTGGGGCACCAATGGCTATCCCGGCATCATGCCCGACGCTGTAGAAATGCAGCAAGCCGCCAAAGGGGTCAGCCCATACGGAATGGATGTATTCCCCACCGCTTTGCCGCCCCCTGAGACATCGCGGGCATTAGCCCGTGATGAGAGTACATGGGATGCCCATTTGCGCAGCACTCAACATGTGAGCGGGTATCACATCCAAGCCGCAGACGGCGAGATTGGCCACGTCGACGATTTCGTCATCGATGACGAGACATGGGCGATTCGTTATCTCAGGGTCGATACGGTGAACTGGTGGCCAGGGAAAAAAGTTCTGGTTGCGGCACGATGGATCGAGCGTGTGAGCTGGGAGGAGTCGAAAGTCTTCATCAGTCTTTCCCGCGCAGCCATCAAACAGGCCCCGGAATATAAGGAGGAGTCCCTGCTTACCCGGGATTACGAGAGCAGACTGCATGGACATTACAACCGCCAAGGCTACTGGGGCGATGAACACCGTAATGTCGGTTGATCAGCCTGTCTTGTAGCGGGCGGGGCCTTCCTTGGCGACGGTCAACTCGCCGGCGTGCTGCTGGAGTGTCAATTCAAAGACCTCTTCCAGCTCGATCCGCAGGTCGGGGAATCCGGGGCTTGTCAGCACATCCTCGTGGCTGAACCCCTTCCAGAAGACGTAGCGCTCGCCCTGTAGCCAGAATATCTCTACCATGCAGGGGAACGGGGTCACAATCCAGTATTCCTTGATCCCGAACCGTGCGTACAACTCGGTTTTCACAACCCGATCAAGCCGCGCACTGCCGGGCGACACAATCTCCACCACCAACGCGGGCGGACCTTCAATGTGTCGGCGTATCTGCGACGAATCACAGACCACCAGCAAATCCGGCTGAACCACGTCCTCATCGGAAAGTTGAACATCCATGGGGGCGGCAAATACCCTGCACTTCTTGCCCTTGAAAAAAGGATGCATACGGCTATGCAATTCCCCGGAAATATCCTGATGCTCGGAAACGGGACTCGGAGCCATCGCATGGGCAGCGCCTCCAATCAGCTCCCAGCGTTCACCTTCCGGCCACGTCCGGTAATCGTCCCAGGTGTATCGATCATCCATTTTCAATGCCGGCTGAGCCATATTCCACCCCCCCATCCATAGTGCCTGATTGGTGCCATTGAACCTACTTAATCACCCCGATCATGACAAGCTTTTCTAATCATAATCGCTCACTGTCAAATTGATTACGATTAGGATTACGATCAGGATTAGGAGCCGCAAGCGTAAGGGTTACACCCCATAGCTGACGACCCATCCATCGTGTAGTCTGCCATCAGTAGTAGCGGATCACGCATCAAACAGGAGCGCGAAAGATGAATATGTATTTCAGCGAGGGTTGGTTGGCGATGTTGGTTCTGGTGCCGTTGGTGGGCATGGCGATCACGGCGAAAGCGCAGGCGCCCGGGAAGACTCCGGCCGCAGGCGGAGACGCACCCGCTTTCCTGCTACCGGCGCTGCCCTACGCCCAGGACGCCCTTGAACCGCACCTATCGGCGCGGACGCTGGGCGTCCACTACGGCAAGCACCATCAGGCCTACGTGGACAACCTGAACAAGCTCGCGTCCGGCGTGAATATGGCCGATCTGCCGCTGAAAGAGATCATCCGGCAGACAGCGGGAAAGGCGGATCAGGCGGGGTTGTTCAACAACGCCGCCCAGGTCTGGAATCACACATTCTTCTGGCAGAGCATGAAGCCTAACGGCGGCGGCGTGCCGACCGGTAAACTGGCAGAGCGGATCAATGACACGTTCGGTAGTTTCGATGCTTTCAAGACAGCCTTCAGCGAAGCGGCCATGACCCAGTTCGGGAGCGGATGGGCTTGGCTGGTGCAGGAAGGCGACACGCTGAAGATCGTCAAGACGGCCAATGCGGATACGCCCCTCGCGCACGGGCAAACCGCGCTCCTGACCTGCGACGTCTGGGAGCACGCCTACTACCTCGACTACCAGAACCGCCGCAAGGACTTCGTCCAGGCATTCCTGGACCACCTGGCGAACTGGGACTTCGCGGCGTCACAATTGAAATAGACAAGCTATATAAAGGAGGTTAATCATGCCGGAATTCGGATCACCATTTTCAGGGCTGGCAAACGGAAGGAAGATCACGGATGAGGAGCTCGTCAGGGCAATTCGCTTCATGGTGGCTGCAGAGTACGAAGCGATTCAGATGTACATGCAGCTTGCCGAGTCAACCGACAACCCGCTCGCCGGGGAAGTACTCAAGGACATCGCTGACGAGGAGCGTGTCCACGCCGGTGAATTCCTGAGATTACTCCGCGAACTTGCCCCTGATGAGGAAAAGTTCTATGCCGAAGGGGCCTCGGAAGTAGAAGCGGCCATTAACAAGTATCATGTGAAAATCAAATCGATCAGTCACATCACCCACGATGTACTGCAGATTGATACTGAGAAACCTCGCCGGTTCCACTTTTCTCCCGGGCAAGCCACGGAAATATCCATAAACAAGAAAGGCTGGGAGGATAAGAAACGACCATTTACTTTCACGAATCTGCCCCATGAGGATTATCTCCAGTTTATCATCAAGACCTATCCCGCGCACAAGGGGGTTACCAACGAGCTTCTGCAACTGAAGAAGGGTGATGAGTTGATCCTGCATGGCGTCTTTGGCTCGATCGCTTATAAGAAAGAAGGGGTCTTCATTGCCGGCGGCGCGGGCGTCACGCCCTTTATTGCCATCTTCAGGCACCTCCAGTCAAAAAATGCGATTGGCGATAACAAGTTGATTTTCGCCAACAAGAGGGAAGAGGATATTATTCTGCGAAGTGAATTCAAGAAGATACTCGGCAAGAACTTCATTAACATCTTATCGGACGAGACCGGTAAGAAATATCCGCACGGCTTGATCACGGAGAAATTCCTCGGGGCAAATATAACGGATATCAGTGAAAACATTTATGTATGCGGCCCGCCCGTCATGATGGGTGCAATCGAACGGTTCTTGTCCAATCTGCATGTGGATGAGAACTTGATTATCAAGGAAGCAATGTAATCACAACGGAGGGAAACGTCATACATGAGCACGATTACGACGAAAGACGGCACGGAGATCTACTACAAGGACTGGGGCACCGGACAGCCTGTCGTCTTCAGTCACGGTTGGCCACTCAACGCCGATGCGTGGGAAAGCCAGATGGTGTATCTGGCGTCCAACGGTTATCGCTGCATCGCCCATGACCGGCGCGGGCATGGGCGTTCGAGCCAACCCTGGAATGGCAACGACATGGACACCTATGCCGACGATCTCTCCGACCTCATCGAAACGCTCGGCCTGAAGGGTATTACCTTGGTCGGCCACTCGACCGGCGGTGGCGAGGTGGCTCGCTATATCGGGCGCCACGGCACCAAGCGCGTTGCCAAGGCCGTGCTCATGGGCTCGGTGACGCCTTTGATGCTTAAGACCGCCGCCAATCCCGGCGGCCTGCCGATGAAAGTATTTGACGACATCCGCGCGGGTGTCGCCGCCGACCGTTCGCAGTTCTTCAAGGACCTCACGACGCCGTTCTACGGCGCCAACAGGCCGGGCGCGAAAGTCAGCCAGGGCGTCCGCGACTCCTTCTGGTTTCAAGGCATGCAGGGCGGTCTCAAGAACGAATCCGATTGCATCAAGGCGTTTTCCGAGACCGATTTCACCGACGATCTCAAGAAGTTCGACGTACCGACGCTGATCCTTCACGGCGATGACGACCAGATCGTGCCGATCGGCGCGGCAGCGCTCCGATCCGCGACGTTGGTCAAAAACGCAATCCTGAAAATCTATGAGGACGCACCCCATGGCCTCGCGGATACTCACAAAGACCGATTAAACGCCGACTTGCTGGCGTTCCTTGGGACCTGAGGCCGCTTTGGAACACACATGTCGGTGCGGACCTGGACCACTTGGCGAACTTGGATTTCGCGGCTTCACAGTTGAAATAGGTTGACTGAATAGCGGGGGTGGACAACGATTCAAAACGTGATCCGTCCCGAATGGAAGGTAATGTCTCTGTGATGGTGTGTCTGATCATGTGAAATCGTTCTATCAACCGAAAGGGGTGCTTGCATGAAGAAAACAGGGCTGGGTAAATGGTTATTTGTCGGGATGCTATGTGCAGCCGCTTCGGCACAGGCGGCCAGCCTGCCGGGTGACGCAGAAGCCGCGTCGCACGGTGACGAGGCGGCC
>CAZOZF010000206.1:0-5130 GCA_964584205.1 uncultured Verrucomicrobiota bacterium | reverse complement strand
TGGTGTACCGCCTTCAGGCGGTCTTCGGCCATAATGCGAATTGCTGCTTTTAACTGTCCCTGCATTGACACGCGGTGTGGGGTATGGTAATCATGAGCCCGTTCTGTGTGATGAATTTGCAGGAGATGTTATGCCGGAAGAAGTAAAAGATGATTCGATCAGGATTGATGGCACCGTGTTTAAGGTGTTGCCCGCTACCATGTACCGGGTGAAATTGGATAACGGTCACGAGATCCTGGCTCATATCTCCGGCAAAATGCGCAAGCATTTCATCCGGATTACCTCAGGTGACAAGGTGACGGTCGAAATTTCCCCCTACGACCTTACCAAAGGCCGGATCACCTACCGCCATAAGACCTGAGCCTGTTGGGTTTAGGCAACTTTTTCTCCCCGGTAACTTTCTTCTCAAATCTTGATCCCGGTCAAGGTTCCTGTTTCAAGGGTGTGTATAATGGGCGGCGTTCACGAGAACGAAGACTCAGTACAACCTAACCAAAAGAAAGCAGGATCGGATCATGAGCAGTATGTTTTGTTATCAGTGCGAGCAGTCTAGCAAAGGAACCGGGTGCACCCAGTTCGGCGTATGCGGGAAAGACCCCGAAACTTCCGCGCTCCAGGATCTTCTGGTGCATGCGGCCAAAGGTGTCAGCCAGCTGGCCTACCGCGCCCGTAAACTCGGTGTGATTGACCATGCGGCCGATCGCTTTGTTGTCGAGGCCCTTTTCACCACGGTGACCAATGTCAATTTCGATCCGAAGCGCCTGGAAGAGATCCTGCGCCAGGGCGCGACCGTCAAGGCGCGTCTCCAGAAGCAGGTCGAATCTCCGGATGGCCCGGCGCAATGGACGCCTGCCGCAGATCTCCAGGGACTGATCCGGCAGGGGGAAGCGACCTCCACCGAGATCCGCACTGCGTCCCTCGGGGCGGATATTGCAGCCACGCAGGATCTGATTCTCCTGGGACTCAAGGGGATGGCCGCGTATGCGGAGCATGCCCGGATCCTGGGACAGGAGGACGATGCCGTTTACGCGTTCATCCATGAGGCGATGGATTTCCTGGTCAAGCCGAACCCGACGATGAATGAGTTGGTGGGTTACACGCTTAAGACCGGCGAAGTGAATCTCAGGGTCATGGAGCTGCTCGATACGGCCAATACAGGAGCCTATGGGAACCCGACGCCTACACCCGTTCGCATTACGCCGGTGAAGGGAAAGGCGATTCTCGTTTCAGGACATGACCTCAAGGATCTGGAATTGCTGCTCAAGCAGACCGAAGGGACGGGGATCAACATCTACACCCACGGCGAAATGCTGCCCTGCCACGGCTATCCGGGCTTGAAGAAGTTCAAGCACCTGGTGGGCAATTATGGCGGAGCGTGGCAGGATCAGCGCAAGGAATTCGACGAGTTCCCGGGCGCCATCCTGATGACCACCAATTGTATCCAGAAGCCGAAAGATACTTATAAGGCCCGGATCTTCACGAGTGGCCTGGTGGCCTGGCCGGGTGTGGATCACATTGCCGACGGGGATTTCAAGGCGGTCATCAAGGCGGCTCTGGCGGCGCCGGGGTTTGCGGCTGATGAGCCCGAAAAGACCATCCTGGTCGGTTTCGGTCATGCGGCGGTGCTGGGTGTGGCCGGAACGGTTATCGATGCGGTCAAGTCAGGGGCCATCAAGCGGTTTTTCCTGATTGGCGGTTGCGATGGCGCCAAGACGGGCCGAAACTACTATACCGATTTTGCCCAGGCGGTTCCGAAGGACTGTATGGTACTCACGTTGGCGTGCGGCAAGTTCCGGTTTAATAAGCTGGAATTCGGGACGATTGGAGGCCTGCCCCGGTTGCTGGACATCGGACAGTGTAATGACGCCTATTCGGCGATCAAGATTGCCGGCGCGCTGGCGGGTGCGTTTAACTGCACCGTGAATGACCTGCCGCTGTCGATGGTGCTGTCCTGGTACGAGCAGAAGGCGGTTTGCATCCTGCTGACCCTCCTGCATCTAGGCATCAAGAACATCCGGCTCGGCCCGAGTCTGCCGGCGTTTGTGACCCCGGCGGTGTTGAAGGTGCTGGTGGATAATTTTGCCATCAAGCCCATCTCCACCGTGGAAGCCGATCTCAAGGCCGCACTGGCAGGAGCGTAATCACCCTTATGAAGCGGAAAATTATCACGATAGACAATGACCGGTGTACGGGGTGCGGGCTGTGCATCCCCAACTGTCCGGAGGGTGCGATCCAGTTGATCGATGGCAAGGCGCGATTGATCAGCGACCTGTTCTGCGACGGACTGGGTGCATGTCTGGGGCATTGTCCGGAAGGCGCCATCACTCTTGAGGAACGTGAGGCGGCGGCCTACGATGAACCCCGGGTCATGGAGAACATTATTCAGGCCGGCCCCAATACCATTAAGGCGCATCTTGAGCACCTTCGGGATCATGGCCAGAAGGAGTTTCTGGCTCAGGCTCTTCAGGTGTTGAAGCAGAAGGGGATCCCCAATCCCCTCGAGGTGGCGGCCGTAAGACCGTCTGGCGGTCATCACGGGCATGGCGGGGGGGGCGGTTGCCCCGGTTCGCGGGCCATGAGTTTTGAGAAACCGGCGGCAGAGGCGCAGCCGGCGCAGGGAACAAGGCCGTCGCAGTTGACCCACTGGCCGGTTCAGTTGCACCTCATTTCGCCGCAGGCTCCGCATTTCCAGGGCTCGGATCTGCTGCTTGCGGCTGATTGCACGGCGTTTTCACTGGGGGATTTCCATAAGGATTTCCTGAAGGGAAGGACGCTGGTTATTGCCTGTCCGAAATTAGATGAGGGGCAGGAGACCTATGTGGAGAAGCTCAAGGTGCTGATTGACGAGGCGAAGATCAACACCTTGACGGTGCTGATTATGCAGGTGCCCTGTTGCTCGGGTCTGTTGCGGTTGGCGAAGGAAGCCGCCAGTCAGGCCGCGCGAAAGGTCCCCATCAAGTGCGTGGTGGTGGGGCTGCAGGGAACAATTCTTAAAGAGGAATGGGTGTAGAGAGGAATAGCACTTACTTAAGGACTGTTTGGGATAGGCGACGGTTGGTGTACCGCCTTCAGGCGGCCCAGAAAAGGCCGGCTAAAGCCGGTACACCAGCGTCGGGAACTTCGGGTGTGAGAGAATTCAGAATGGAGAGGGAGATTATGAGTAACCTTGATGAATATAAGGGGCGGGCAATTGATTTGGTGACGGGGGTGGACTATGCCCCCGGGGCGGTTGTCAGCAAGACGCTTCTGGACAAGAAAGCCGGAACGCTGACGTTGTTTGCCTTCGACAAGGGGCAGGGGCTCAGTGAGCATACGGCGCCGTTTGACGCGACGGTGCAGATAGTGGACGGTGCGGCGGAACTGACCGTGGGTGGGACGCCGCATGGGGTCAAGGCCGGGCAATTGTTCATCATGCCCGCCAATATTCCCCATTCCGTTAAGGCTGTGGAACGGTTCAAGATGATGCTGATCATGATTCGCTAAAACGCGGGCTTGAATTGACAACCCGGACGGCGTATCTTGTTTAAACACATGGTACGCCGTTTACTACAAAAAATTAAGAATCACATCACGCGCATGGGCGGCAAGGCTTCGGAGCCTTCGCCTAAATCCAAGGCGCCCGCCGTTACTACGGCTCCCGTTTCGCACCGTTCAACGGGTCATAAAGCGTCTTCCACTCCGCACAAGCCGGTTCCGGTCCGCCACGCGCCGCGTCCTGTCGAGCCCGCGAAAAAATGGATTTTATCGGATTATGACGTTCCGCCGGTTGAAGGGAAAACCCGGTTTCATGATCTGGATATGCCGGAGCAGATCATGCACGCGGTGGATGATTTGGGCTTCAAGTACTGCACGGCGGTTCAAGCGGTGGCGATTCCACCCTCCTTGCAGGGACGCGATGTTACGGGAAAGGCCCAGACGGGCACCGGCAAGACGGCGGCGTTCCTGATCGCCATGTTCACCCATTTTCTGCGTCATCCCCGCAAGCGGCCCACCAAGCTGGGTGCGCCTCGTGCCTTGATTCTGGCTCCGACCCGCGAGCTCGTGATTCAGATTGAGAAGGACGCCCGCGACATCGGCAAGTATTGCGGGTTCAGCATTCTGGGGATTTATGGTGGCATGGACTACGACAAGCAGCAGCGGCAGCTTCGCGAGGTCAGCCCCGAAATCATGGTGGCCACACCCGGTCGTCTTCTGGATTTCCGGCGCGGCGGTCTTCTGGATCTGAAACATGTCGAGGTGCTTGTCATTGACGAGGCTGACCGGATGCTGGATATGGGCTTCATTCCCGATGTCCGCACCATTGTCTATTCCATGCCCCGCAAGGAGGAGCGGCAGACGCTCCTGTTCAGCGCCACTCTGACTGAGGATATTCTCCGGCTGGCGTCCAAGTGGACCAATGAGCCGGTCCAGATTGAAATCGAGCCCGAAAAGGTCACTGTTGACAACATCAAGCAGGTGGTGTTCACGGTGCCGTCGGACAAGCGATTTGCGTTGTTCTACAATCTGCTTCAGCGCGATAATCCGGAGCGGGTGCTGATGTTCTGCAACCGCCGGGACGACACGGAGCGGGTGCTGGGATATATGGAGCGGTGTGGCATCAAGGCCGAGATGCTTTCAGGGGCAGTGCCCCAGGTGAAGCGGCTCAAGGTGCTGGAAGCCTTCCGTGCCGGTACGATTCGGGTTCTGGTGGCCACCGATGTGGCGGGGCGCGGACTTCATGTCAACGATATCTCCCATGTGATCAATTATGATATCCCGTTGGATGCCGAGGATTATGTGCATCGCATCGGCCGGACGGGCCGGGCGGGCAAAAAAGGAACGGCGTATACGTTTGCCTGTGAGAACGAGGCGTTTTCGATGCCGGAAATTGAGAAATACATCGGGCGCCCGCTTGACTACGAGAATCCCGAGCCCGCCCTGTTGGTGATGCCTCCCGGCGTGGGGAACGAGCATCGGAGCCCCCGCCGGCCTTCTTTCGGGCGTCCGCCCGGCCGCGGTTCCTTTGCCCGCCGTCCGCCGCGGCGATAGAGAGTTCTTTCCACTGTCATCCCATAGGCGACGTTTCATGATTAAAAAGGCGCTTCTGGGTTTGTGTGGTGAATATTCATTGATAATGGCACCGGGATCAAC
>CAZOZF010000205.1:0-5132 GCA_964584205.1 uncultured Verrucomicrobiota bacterium | reverse complement strand
TGACCAGTTGAACGCTGGCGGCCTCGTCGCCATGCGTTGCGGCCTCCGCGTCCCCTGCCAGACCAGCCGCTCGCGCGGAAACGGCGGCCAACATGAACCCCACCGACATGCACTTGACCAGATCATTCCTTTTCATACAGCCCTCCTCTCGTTTGGACGTTGACAACTAATATCACAACTAGAATGTCATGACAAGCCCCGCCACGGTGTAGTGGAAGAGCGAGAAGGTGTGGACCTTGTCGTTGTCCGCACCGCCCTCCAGAATCCGATAGCCGATCTTCACGGAAACATGGTCATTCAGCGGCGCAACTGCGGCGAGGAGCACATCCTCGGCGCGCCCCTGCGGGGCGGCCAGCGCGTCGCCGTCCAGAACGACGCGCAGCGACGGATGTGCGAACCACGTGGCGCTGAAGCTGAGCAGCGGAACGAAGCCGAGGTCGGTGTTCTCTGACGCTTGCCCGCCGCCTTCCAACCGGATGGCCGCGTCGCGCACCTTGGCCGACACGCCGGCGCGGAACTGGAACTTGGGCTTGTCGTACAGGAGGTACCGGTACGTGAGGCGGTACGAGTTGAACCGAAACGTGGATTCAAGGGGTGTCCCCGCCGGAAATGTCGCGCCGTTGAAATCCACGGCCCGGTCCAGCGTGCCGTCGGATCGCATCGTCAGGAAAGCCGCCAGCAGGCCGAGGTCGTGTTTGCCGGCCAGCGTCACGGTATAGCGGGCGCGGAAAGCCGGGAATGAGTCCGCGGAGAGGTCTTCCGTCAGCGACAGCTTCGTGCCCGAATCGCCGGGAATCCGCACGTCGTTGTAGCCGGGGAACACCCACCCGCCCTCGATGTCAAAGGCCTGCGGCGGCCCCGCCATGGCGGAAACGAGGGTGCAGCACAGGCCGAACAGACACGCCAACCGGATTTGTCTCATACTATCGCCTCCCGTGCCGATACCCTTCGGCAGATGCTCTACCGCGTTGAGAACAGGCCACTTGTTCCTCAGCGCAGCGGTGCCGCAACTCAGTCGCCGCTAGGGCGAAACGCCCAGTTTCTTCCTGGCATCATGGAGGCTGCCAAGGTTTTCGACGTTCAGGTAGCCCAGTTTCTGGAGACTTTCGTGGGCGATGTTTGAACGACGACCACTGCGACAGTAGATGGCGATGTGAGCGGATTTGTTGGTCGTCACCTCGACAATCCTCTCTTTGATCTGGTCGTAAGGGATCAGGATCGCGTCTTTGATGTGCCCCGTTTTCCATTCAGCCTCCGTTCGGGCGTCAATAACGTATATGCGATTGGTCTCCATGACGGCGCTGCTGGCCACATTGGTTTCGCCCTGGGTCGCGGCGGGCAGCCCAATGACGAGGAGCAGGCAGATTGACAGAAAACCGCTTTTCGGCCGGCACCGGCCCGCACGGTCAGAGAGTTTGCCAAAACCGCTCTGGAAGGGGGAAATCATGTCTGTAAGTGTGTCGAATTCGGCGATAAACGTCAAGATCTCCAATCGTCAGCCGGCAGCCTCAGCCCGACCTCTTCGGCTTCTCAATCCTTATCTGAAACAGTTCGAGGGTATTGTCGTCATCTTGTCGCAGGAGCGGAAACATCTCCGAGTGCTGGATGCCGCTGCCTGCGGTCATCCACTGCACATCGCCTTCACCATAGCGGCCGGCGGCGCCCATGGAATCGGCATGGTCCACATACCCCTTCCTGACAATCGTGACGGTCTCAAACCCCCGGTGCGGGTGGACGGGAAAGCCCGGGACCGTCTCGCCATGATACATGCGGAACCCGTCCTTCGGCGCGAAGTCCTGGCCGATGTTTCGCCCCTGCAGATGCTTCGGATCGGGTCCCAGGCTGGGCATTCCCCTCGGATAGTTGTCATGGTGATGGACGCAGAAGATGAAGGGATTCTGAACCGGCCATTGAAAATCCAGGTCAAATTCCGACTTGATCACGGGCAGTCCTCCGATCGTCTCCTTGGCCGCAAGAGAGCTCCGTGGCCAGAGTCCGGCTCCGACCACTGCGCCCAGAGAAGCCAAGCCCGTCAGGAATCGTCTGCGGGTGCACTTGATTGACATGTCCATTATGGCTTCATGCAGCTTCATCCACCCACTTAATCGATGCCAGATGCGAGCGTACAGGCGTTTAGATCAATGAATAATCCCCTCATAAAACCGGAAGAACCAACAATAATTGGCTGTACAACCTTTCCCCCGCCACTAAAATCGGTTCCATTTACGGATGGAGCGGACTACCGCCGCTCATCCGGGAATCAGCGATAACCGGATCGGCATAATAAGAAGTTGGACCAATGCATAGAAGAAAAGGAAAACTCATGGGTATTGACTTGAAGAAGGAACAGGTCGCATCCAAAGAAAGGCCAAGATACCCGTATTCGCTTGCGGCAAGGTTCTTCTTCGGGTCGATGAACCTGATAACCGGGAAGAAGACTACGCTGGCCAAGGCCAAACTCATAGAGATGCTGGCCAGCATCCCGTACCGGTCCTGGGAATTCCGACAATATGCTCGCATGACACGCCGCTATCGAAACCCGGAGTTGGTGCAGAGTGCGCGCAAGATCCTCATCTGGGGTCGTGAAGCACAGGATAATGAATACTGGCACTTGATCGTTATCAACGAGAAGATGAAGGATGATGGAATCAAGGATCCGTGGTATTTATTCCCACTGATTCCATTTCTGATAATTGTGAGCTACACTGTAATGACGCGCATTTTGGCTGTGGTGAGTTGTCGGAGGGCATTCCTTTTCAACGCAGAGTTCGAGGATCATGCCGAGCATGTATACGCGCAGTTTGTCGAAGAGCATCCTGAATGGGAAACTGAGCCGGTGAACAATGACAAGGTGAAAGAATACTGTGACTGCTCGAGTTGGGCGGATGTGTTCAGACGGATTGGACTTGATGAGCGTGATCACATGAATCACAGCTTTCTCTATTGCGGCAAGCCGGAGTCTGTTGTGGAATATGAAGGCATGCCTGATATTGGTTACTTAGAACCAGCAACTGCCCAACCATGCCATGCAGCCGACGCTCGTACCTCGCGCGGCTGATGGCTGACGTTGGCATTAAGACGAAAGGAGGATTGCGTAGAGTAAAACGTGTCGGACGTCAGTTGATGAAGAACATTATTCAGTTAAATCAAAACCTAAACAGGAGTTGATCATGTCAAACGACAAGTACACATCAATCGTAAACCTTGACTTCCAGTACGCACACAGGTTTATGAAATGGCCGAGAGAAGCAAAGCACCTTCACGGGCACTCAGGTCTTCTCTGCATCGAACTTGAAGACACCGTGGACCCGGTAACGGGATTTGCACACGCATGCAAGGATGGATTCAAGAAAGCATGGGAAGTGTGCGACCATTTCCATCATGCATCACTGTTTCAAGAAGGCGACCCGCTTCTTGACGCGGTTATTGCCGTATACAAAAAGGAAGGCATCAATAACGACCCAAAGAATTGTGTTCCTCTCAAGAAGATAGACCACCCTCTGGCTTGGTCATACCCGGAATACAGGATCGTTGTGACCAAGAAAGTTTCCACGTGCGAGAATCTTTGCGAGCTCTTCTACGAGCTTCTCAAAGACAAGATGCCAATCAAGAAGATCACTTTCCGGTCATCTTCTATGAACGCAGCGACGAAGACGTTCAAGTAAGAGCGGAAAAGGATACCAACATTGAAAGGGTGCAGGCGACGAGCTACCCGCCTGCGCCTTCACCCACCCCACGTGTCATAAGGAGCATCCAGCACCGTGGACGGCTCAACAGTAGTGCTCCATATGACCGGTGGGGTGGTCTGAACAAGCCAGTTCAGTCGCTACCGTCCACCTCCCCATGTCAGTCCGATCCACTAATGCCCCATCAACGCATCGAACCCGGAGTCCTTCGAGATGATGTGGAACTGCGCAGAGGGATCCTGAACCGACAGCGTGCCGATATGGAAGTCGAGCGTGTTCCGCCCAGCCGTTTCGACCTGAACATACTCGGCATTGCCGCCCAACGATTGGAGCGCCATGGCGAGGCCAAGCGGGATCTTTCCCTGATTCGGGCCGACGAACACTTTAACCTTGAACGATCCGTCATTGAGGAGCGTAAGCTCCTTCGGCTGGACGTTTTCGTAGTCGATCAGGACGTAATTGGTTTTCGCCATCTGTCTCTCCTCAAGAATGGCGGCAGTCTGGCACAGGAGATGGCCGATTTCAATCAGGCGTTCATCAAGGGGTGATACTGGGTGCCGCGGATCCGGTCACGCCTTTGCCGCCGCCAGCAAGACTTGGGGCTCTTTCTTGGCAATCTGCAATAGGCGTAACGCCGCCCCGCTGGGATTCCGCCGGCCTATTTCCCAACTCACTTCCGTCACGACCGGCACATTCAGTAATCGTGCAAACACGGCCTGGCTAACCTTCATCTTCCGCCGGATCGACCGAACCTCCTGAGGCAGGATGCTCTCCACTCAGGAAGATTACCCAGGGTGAATTTTTTCGCAAGACGATGCGAGGGGTGTGCGGACACTCATCAATATTGCAGTCTGTTGAGATCGGTAATGGATCGGGACACAGTGCTGCGCAAGCTTTCCAGGACGGACATCTGTCCTTCGTCAACCAGTTGCTCGACCCAAGTCTCGAATTGAGCCTCCAATTCCGGCGCTGTGGGAGTGAGTTGCCAACACTGGGAGTCCCAGTCGTAGTAGATCCTGTCCAGCCGATAGGCATACGGTTTGCTTAGGCCGGCGATAAGGTGTCGCAGCATGCTCTCTTCGCACCCTCCCGCGACCAGTCCTCCCAGGAAACGCAATTCCGCACTCTGGACGGGATTCATCTTGAGAACCACTGCCGGGTCGAAGCTTAGCCAGTCGTTTTCGAACAGGTGCACCGCCGCCATCCAATTCAGATTGATGCGGGCGCACAGCTCGCGTGGTGACAAGGGTTGTTGAGAGAAATCAGACAACGGGAAGAGTGTTGACTGCGCATCATGACAGTCGAGACATACTCTGGCACTCTCAATATGGCTCTTCATAGCAACGTAACGTTATATGGAAACGACTTATAGCGCCACATATTTATTGAGGTCACTGTCATCCCATAGGCGACATTTCATGATCAAAAAACCCTGTATTTGCTGAT
>CAZOZF010000204.1:3352-5192 GCA_964584205.1 uncultured Verrucomicrobiota bacterium | reverse complement strand
TGACGAATTTATCGCCCTGGTTGATCAGGGCGATATTGTTCATGGCGAGGACGGTTTTGATGGCCTGAATGGCCTCGGGAATGGTGAGCTGGGACTGACTGCGCAAGGTGATGGTAGCGGTGATGGCGGGGGCTTGAAGGAGAGTCCGGCCGGTCAGTTCGGAGCAGTAATACTGCAGAACCATATCCAGTGCGGCGGCGTTGAATTTAAGTTCCACGGTTCGGTTGGTATCGGGGCCTGCAGGAGTGGGGCGGGCGGTGTCGGCAGGGAGGGTGGACTTGGCCCGCACGCCCGGCATTTGGGGTACCTGAGCCAGAGTCAGTAGAGAGAAGGATCCGGCAAGCACCATCATCCCGAGCCGGACTTTTTGTTTACTGGGAAACGACGTCATGTTTCGGGCCCTTGCTTTCGATTTTTGTCTCGCCACCCGCTGGTGGAATCCGGGAGTACGAACAGTACACCGTGAATCCCCCCCGCAAAACCTTCTTTTCGTTCGGTGAAATCGTCAATTGACTGACGTCTAAAATAACATCTTCCTTCTGGATATCAAACAGGAAACGGGTCAGGGCTTCCAGTTTGCCTTCCCATTTGCAGTTCACCGCCACCTCATACATGTTGCCCCGGAGGGTTTCCTTCTCGGCTTCCCGGCTGATGAGGTTAAGCCCGTTGACCCTCGCCAGTTTCTCGATGAGGATCTGGAGGTCGGTGGTCACATCCTTGCCCTGGGGATGGGTGGGTAATTTTTTCTTCAATTCGGAAAGCTTGGCTTCCCAGTTCGCGGACTGGGCGATCAACCGTTTTTGATTGCCCACCTGACGCAAGGATTCCGCTTTTTTGCCTTCCAGCAAGGCCCACTCCTTTAGCGTAGGCTCCACAAGCAGATAGGTGAGGCCACCCAGCGCCGCGACACCGGCGATCCAGGCCAGGATCATTTCCCGGGAGGATATTTTCATGGTTTTTCACCCCCGGGTATGGTGCAGACAATCTTGAATTCCTCGCCCTGGGGGATATGCCGGGTACGGGGAAGTTCCGTGGCGCTGAACAGGTCTGATTTTTCCAGATCCTTCTTGAAGTCGGCGACCAGGGAGTAAGTTTCCGCCTGGCCGGTCATCTCAAGCGTTTTGTTTTTGTAATAAATGAAGGATTTGAGCTCAATACCCGGCGGGAGCCGGTCGCTGATTTCCCGCAGACATTCCAAGCCTGACCGGGAGCGATCCATATATTTCAAGAGATCCTGGGTCCGATCCCGGATCGCCCGCACCTTTTCGGAGGGCCCCTTGAGTTCAGCGAGCTCTTTTTCCATCGAGGACAGTTGCTGTTTTTGAACCTGGATGCCGCCAAACAGGATGGCCATTCCGAAGAGCCAGAGGCCGGCAACCAGAAGAGACGACGCGATGATCCGGCGACGAGTCCGCCTGGCGATTTCGGTCTCCTGCCAGGCTTTGGGTGCCAGGTTCAGGGTGTTGGGGGTCCGGCTTTCGGCCCGGCGCAACAGCCCCTCGGCCAGGGCGGGAAGGGTGGACAGTGAATGAGGATGAACCACCACGGAGAAGAACTCGGAAAAGCGTTGCAGCAGGGCGGTGGGCGGCTCGCCCGAGTGCCAGAGGGTAATCTCCGCCAGATGGCTTCCGTTGGGATCCAGATCCAGGGAGGACAAGGTGAAGATGGTTTCGCGCGCGATTTCCTCATCGATCTCCTCGGGGGGCAGATCCTCCATGCCACTGAGGGAGCGCATGGCCACGGGAACCCCGGCGGTGGAGACGATGATATCGCAGGCTGAATCCTCGAGAATGAGGAAGACCTGGGAGCCGGTCTGGTGAACCTTGCCGGAATCCTTCAG
>CAZOZF010000204.1:0-3252 GCA_964584205.1 uncultured Verrucomicrobiota bacterium | reverse complement strand
GCGAGAGTGTCGTCAATTCCAGGCAGTGTCATCAAGACCCGTTTCGAGGCGGCATTGATGTTCACCTGTTCCCCGGTTTCCGGGATGGCGGTCAGAAGGGTGGCGATCCCGGTCATGGATGGACTATTTGTGTTTCCTTCCTCGACATAGCCTCCGTAAAGGATGGCGTGACTGAATCCCTTGATCAGCAGGAGCTCTTCGACGGTGTCGAGATTGGCGAACATTCCGGTCGGAGTGGTGCCGCTACGGGGGATGGGCGTTCCTGTTGTGATCGTTCCGGGCGCGACGTTTCCCTGAGTCGTGATGGCAGGATTCGCGACTGGGGAGCGACCGACAGTGGATTTTCCCGTGTGTCCGCGTGCCTTGTAAGGCGGCGTGAGGCGCTTGTAGTAATCGTCGGATTCCGCCCCGTCCAGGTTGGGCTGGTCATCGGAATCACGCCAGTCGTTGAAGCAATCAATCAGTTCGGGCCAGAGGTCTTCGGGTACCCCGCTGACCTTGAAGATACGCTCCCAGTCGTCATCCCTCAGCGCATTAATGTTCCGGAGCCCGGGTTCGGGCAGGATATCCAGCGTAAAGGAACCTTCTCCGAGGGATTCCGTGAGGCCCATAACGGCGTAGCCCTGGCGGAGACGCTTGGCCGCCGCATACCAGTACTTGCCCTTCATTTCATCCGTATCGCCCTTGCCTTTGACTTCCGAGCTGTGCGAGAGCAGGGCCTGGGCGTATTCGATTCCGGCCTTGGCCAGGTACTCGGATTTGAGTTTCTTGCGCACGTAGGAAACGATTTTGGCTTCCACATGCATTTCATAGGCGAAGCCGCCGATCAGCACAGAGAGCAGGGCAATAACCCAGAGCACAATGATGAGCGCCGATCCCCGTTTCATCGCAACCCCTGTCTGGCGATGGGGATATCCACCAGTCGCCGCATCTCAATGGGAGGTTCTCCCTCGTCCAGAGGTTTCAGGAGGAGGGTGACCTGAACAAAGCGCGGGAGATGGTTGGTCAGGTCGCCGCCCATGACGCAGCGTCCCTCCCATTTGTCCATCCATTCTATTTTTTCATTTTCAAAATCGTTGGTGGCGACCTGGATGTTCAGGCCGACAACCCGGTCGGAAAGGAGCTGGGGCTCAAGGTCGTCTGGATCAAAATCCTCTTCCTGAAGATACTCGTCACCCCAGGCGGTGTAAAATGCCCCCGGATTTCCGCTCCGGTCAGTCCCGATGAAAAAGCGGATATGATGGAATGTTTTGGCCATATAGGTGTCGGACCCCACCAGATCGGAGCCCTCCTTGACCCACGACAGGCTGTCCTGGCTATTGACACCACCGCCTTTTTTCTTCAGGAGCAAGCCGTCCTCGGGTCCCCGATAACGCGCTGACCGCAAGGCGCCGACCAGTTGTTCGATGACGAAGTCTCCGGCATGAAGATCCCGGGTCAACGCCGTTCCGCGTTGCCAGGCCTTGCTGACCGAGGCCAGCAGGCTGAAGGCGGCGGCGGCCACCAGCGTCATCACCGAGAGGGCAACGAGAATTTCGATAAGGGTGAAGGCGCGACGAGAGAAAGGATGAATGATGAATGATGAATGATGAATGGAGGCAGGAGGAATGACGAGGTTCGAAACCCGGGGGGTGGCTTCTGACTTCTGGATTCTGGATTCTGGATTCATGTGCTCAAAGGCTGGTCACATCATTGGTGTAATACAAATACGTTGTCACTTCCTCGAAGGCTGCTTTGCCTTTGGCTGACCAGGAGACCTTGCTGCTCACGATCATGAGGTCTTCCTTGTCGGCGCTTCGTTCGGATTTGCGCTGATAGGAGAATCCGTTCGGGTAGTCGATCGGGCCGATGTTCAGGTTCAAGGGCTTGAGGTCTTTCTCTCCCTTTTTCTGGACAACCAGGAGGGGGTATTCCAATTCGCCGGTTTCAAGGATGCGGCGGGCCTCATAGTAATTCTTTGCCGTTCGAACCACCGCCAGGCAGCGCGAGGTCGCCGTCATCAGGACACCCGCCGCCACCGTCAAGATGGCCAGTGCCATCAAGACCTCAATCAAGGTCATACCGAAAGAGGAAGATTGCGAACGTCGAACATTGAACATCGAACATTGAACATTCAACGAGGAAGATTGCGAACAGTGATCATTGAAGGTCCGAGCCGTGTGAGGCTTCGCTTCTGTTCGATGTTGAATGTTCGATGTTGAATGTTCAACGTTCATTGAGGTTATTCCCCCTCTTTTCTCACCTTGGGTGAGGCGACGGCGTCCACGGTGATGACCATGACGCTGCCGAATTCGTCCCGCACGCGAACCTCGTAGGGATTACAGCGCCCGTTGTTTTGGTAAATGACGACGGCAGAGTCTTCCTCGATCCCGCTTTTCCGATGTTCCACCTGAATGGAGTCGATGCTGACGGAATCCAGTTTTCGGGTGAGGGTGACCGGCGGGGGCGGGCTTGAGACGGGTTCATTGGCGCCGGCGGGTGAGGTCGGGTCCGGCGGCGGCGGCGAATCCTGGAAGCCGAGGTCTGAAGGAAGCGGAGGCGGGACGGCATGCAGGGGGGCGACGGCGACAGTATTGGCGCCTTTGTCCAGGGTCAGCGTCATTTCCTGATTCCTGAGAATCGCCATGGTCCGGGCATAGTTTCCGGCCATGACGACGGTACGGGCTCCCACGCGCAGCCGGTTGCCTCGTATGGATTTCACGAGCGAGGGCATGGCGACGATTGTTGAAATCCCGAGGATGGCCAGCACCATCAGGATTTCAACAAGGGTGAAGGCGCGGCGGGAGAAAGGATGAAGGATGAAGGATGAATGATGAATGAGGGGAATGGAACTGTTGGATGTTGAATGATCGAAGTTCAATGTTGGATGTTCGGGTGTTTCTCTTAGTTGGTGATGTCATCCGCGGAGCCGGACTGGCCATCGGGGCCGGCGGAGGATAATTTATAGTTCTCCCCCTGGAGTGAGTACGAGAAATCAGTGCCCCAGGCATCCTTTGGCATACGGGCATCTTTCATGTACGGGCCGTTCCAATTGCTCTCGTTGCCTTTGGTAAGCAGGTTTTGGAGCGATTGCGGGTAGATGCCGTTATCCACCTCATAGGTGTCAATGGCGGTTCCAATGGCCTGGATACTGGTGCGGGTTGCCTGGATGCTCGCCGTTTTGGTGCGCCCCTTCAGGCTGACCACCGCCACGCCGGCCAGAATGCCGAGAATCGCCACGACGAGCAGGATTTCCACCAGGGTGAAGCCGGC
>CAZOZF010000203.1:0-5195 GCA_964584205.1 uncultured Verrucomicrobiota bacterium | reverse complement strand
GCTTTGCCGCCGGCATACCCGGCGAAGTGCGGTTTGTCTATCTGCCGCGGCGCAATATCTACAATTGGGAAGGCCCGGAGGTGAAGGGGCTTGAGCCGGATATCGCCTGGCATGAAGAAAAATGTTCCCTCCCCGCAGGACTGGGTGCTGGTGTTTGAACGGGACAACTAAGAAACAGGATGAGCATGAAACGTATATTTCAGATCGCTGCGATGCTTGTGGCCCTTGCACAGAACGTATGGTCCGAGGTTACTCCGGCGAACCTTCGCTGCGAGTATTTGAAAGATCCGGTCGGCATTGATGTGGTCAAGCCGAGGCTGTCTTGGAAACTTGAAACTGGAAACCTGAAACCTGAAAGAGGACTTCGGCAGACGGCGTATCAGGTGCTGGTGGCTTCGACACCGGAGCTGCTCACCAATGATCAGGGTGATCTGTGGGACAGCGGAAAGGTGGCATCCGACCAGAGCATTCACGTGGAATATGGCGGCCCTTCGACTTCGCTCAGAGCAAGCAAGCCGCTGGAGTCGCGGATGCAGTGTTACTGGAAGGTTCGGGCGTGGGACAAGGATGGCAAGGTTTCGAAATGGAGTTCTCCGGCGCTCTGGACGATGGGCATTCTCACGTCGGCAGACTGGACGGCGAAGTGGATCAGCACTGAGGTGCAGGCTCAGTCTATCATTCCCGCACGCCCGCCGCCGCCGGGTCAGGCTGACGAGCCCTATGTGCGCAGGGCGTTTGACCTCGAGGCCGTTCCGACATCGGCTCTGGCCACGGTGAATGTGATGGGATTTTATGAGCTGTATGTGAATGGGAAGAAGGTGGGGCCGAATGTCATGGGGCCGGCGCTTTCGAACTATCTCAAGCGCTCGCTTTACGAAACCTACGACCTTGCTCCCTATCTGAAAAAAGGCCGCAACTGCATCGGCCTGTGGCTCAGTCGCGGGTGTTATCTGAAGAGACTCAACCCCGGAGTCCAACACGACACCGCGATTGCGAGATTGCAGCTTGATATGATCGTTGATGGTCGTCCGGTTCGGATTGCCACGGACGGCCAATGGCGCTGCAAGTCGAGCGGACGCAGCGTGATAGGCAACTGGGCCTGGAACGGCATGGGCGGGGAGCAGGTGGACGCGCGGCTGGATGATCCCCGCTGGGCCGATCCGGATGCCGATGTCAGCGACTGGTTTCCCGTCACCGAGGTTGCCGCCCCCGCGATTCCGGCCGATGCCCAGAAGTGTCCGCCCATGCGCGTGCTTAAAACCATACCCGCCATATCCTGCACCAAACTCGTTGGTGGAAAGTATCGGTTGGATTTCGGCACACAGCTTACCGGCTGGATCAAGTTGCGCGTGCGCGGGCAGGCGGCGGGCCACACCATCGCCATCCAGTATGCCGATAAGCTTGAGCCCCTGCAGACCTTCAACCAGACTGACCGTTTCATTTGCGCGGGGAAGCCGGAGGAGGAATATGTTTCGAAGTTCAACTACCACGGATTCCGCTGGGCGATCGTGGAGGGTCTTGTCAATGAACCGCAACTCGCGGACGCCACGGCGGAGTTAATCGGCGCCGACTTTGAAACCCGGGGCGATTTCGCATGTTCCAGCGATCAGCTCAACCGCATGCACAAGGTGAATTTGTGGACCATCCTGTCTTTGTCCCAAACCGGATTTCTATCCGACTGCCCGCACCGGGAACGCATGGGGTATGGCGACGGGCAGGTGTCCATCGAGAGTTGCGTGATGAATTTCTCGATGCAGCCCTTCTACGACAAGTGGGCCATCGACTGGTGTGATGGGGCGGACCCCAACACCGGCTACATGCCTCACACCGCACCGCAGCACAAAACCGGTGGCGGCGGCCCGGCGTGGGGCGGATCGACGCAAGCCTTAACTTGGCGTAATTACCTCTATTACGATGATAAGCGGATTGTGGATCGGAACCTCGAAGCCTGTCGCCGCCACATCGAGGCCATTGAAGCCCGCGCGAAGGACGGCGTCGTCCGTGCCTTCGGTGGAGCATGGGGTTTCATCGGCGACTGGGTACCCCCTGAGCGCGGGATGGATACAACCAACTGGCCGCCCAGGCCTGCGGCCGAGTTGTTCAATAACTGCTACCGCCTGGTTCTGCGCGAGCAATGGGCCCGAATGGCCGATGTTCTCGGGAAGCATGACGAAGCCAAAGCCTGCCGCGCTGAGTTGGAGCGTCTGCGCCCATTGGTTCATGCCGCCTTTTACGACAAGGACAAGCAACTCTATGTCCTTGATGAGCAATGCTACTATCTGATGCCGCTGATGACCGGCGTCGTGCCGGAGGAACTGCGTCCGGCCATGCTGAAAAAACTTGAGGAGTGTATCCGCGTCACGCGCAAGGGTCATCTCGATACCGGAATGCTGGGGACCTACTTCCTGCTAAATTACCTCATAGAAATCGGGCGCGACGACCTCTTGTGGCTGATCGTGACCCAGAAGGACTACCCTGGCTGGGGATACATGCTTGAGAAGGGCGCGACGACCTGGTGGGAACAGTGGAACGGCCACTGGTCGCAGATACACTCGTGTTTCACTTCCCTGGATGGCTGGTTCTATCAGGGCTTGGCCGGCATCCGCCCCGATCCGACTGCCCCTGGCTTCAAGAAGATCATCATCAAACCCGCCATCGTTGGTGACCCGCCTTCGCGAGAAGGCTCCGGCGTGGCAAGTTTGACATGGGTGAACTGCTATCACGATTCGCCCTACGGCCGGATCGTCAGCAACTGGAAACTTGAAAAAGGAAATTTGAAACTAGAAACTGGAAACTCGAAAACAGGGACTAGGCGTTTGACGATGGAAGTCACGATTCCCGCGAACACCACGGCGATGGTGTATGTTCCGGCTGTAGATGTTGACGGAGTGACCGAGTCCGGTAGACCGGCGTCGAAAGTTGAAGGTATTAAATTCCTGCAGATGGAGAATGGTGCGGCCGTGTATGCGGTGGGGTCGGGAACCTACCGGTTTGAATCCGTCATAGGCTCAATCTCTTTTAATGTAAAATAGAATTTTCAAAAAGCGATGTTTAGGAAATTTTAACAAACATTAGGAGGACAATGAAATGGTAATTGGCAAAACGACAGTATGGGTTCTGGGACTAATCATGTTGATACAGACGGTTGCACAGGGCGCCGCTGTTGCGCAGTGGAATGTGTTCGAAACTTCCTTCGAGAGCGCGAAGGTGTACTCGAACGCTTTCATGGAGGTTGAGGTCGATGTTGTCTTCCAGCAGGGCGAATGCGGACCGTATCCCGACGAGAACTTCTTCGCGCCGAGCCTGGAGAATGAGGGCGGACAGCCCTATCCAGTGATCTGGATCCTGGCGGGTGAAATTGCGGATGAAACCAAGTGGGGACAGGGGCCGTGGGCTGAAGTTGCGAAATATGTCAGGGAGATTGACCCCTGCCAACATCCGCTGACCTGTCATACCGGGCAGGGGCGGCGTGGGGCGACGGGCTGCTTTGCCGCCGGCATCCCCGGCGAAGTGCGATTCATCTATCTACCGCGGCGCAGTATCTACAATTGGGAAGGCCCGGAGGTGAAGGGGCTCGAGCCGGATATCGCCTGGCATGTTTACTACTTTGATCCGGCGACCGGCCGGAAGTTTGATCAGGGCACGATTAAAGCCACGACGAAAGCCGGCGATAAGGAGGCGAAGCCGGTGAGCTTCAAGAAGAATGTTCCCTCCCCGCAGGATTGGGTGCTGGTGTTTGAACGCATTGCAAACTGAACCTCGGGAATCGGGAAATTTTCAGATGACTAACCGTATTATGTTCACCCATTCCGCGTTTTTGTTGGCGCCACTGGCGGCCCACGCCGGTTCCGCAGGTTCCCCGCCGATGGCGGGGACCTGCCCGCAGTGGCTGCGCCACAGGCGCTGCAGGCGGGAGCCCGCCCTACACTAAGAATATACCGCTGTGGACGCGTGCACGAATTGTCCGATGTTTGCACATATTGTCCGTAGGGTGGTGTATGTGAATGTGGTAATATTATTATATTAATCAGTGGGATGTTGGTGAGACTGGAGTTTAGGCCGAAACTGGAGTGGCTTAAGCCTGAATCAGGCGAATCTTTGGGGGCTATCGTAAGGGGTGTTGCATAGGGGGTGGGTCTTGGTATGCATGAAGTGTCGAGACACAGGAGGAGAGTTATGAATAAGATAGGCGTGATGGGCAGTAGGTTGGTCTCCGGTGTTGTAATGGCGGCCATGAGTTTTATGGTGACGCCTGCGGTTTTGGGGGCGAACTACACGTGGGATGCAGACGGCGCGGCGCCGTTGGATGACGGTGCGGGATCATGGGCTTCTTCGGGGGGTGCCAACTGGTACAATGGATCCACCTACGGCGCCTGGGGTAATACGACGGCGGATACGGCCGTTATCGGGGTCGCCAACGGTGCGGCGGGCACCATCAACCAGAGTGGCACCATCATCCTCAATACGCTCACTTTCAACGCGCCTAGTTCCGGTAACTACACCGTTGACCAAAGCGCGGTGGCCGGGGCCAACATTCTTTCCTTTGGCGGAACAGCGCCGGCCATCACCGTCAATAACAGCGCCACGATCGCACAGGTTGCCGGGGGCGATGACCGCATCGAGCTTGCGGCCGGCACGCTGACGATTAACATCGCGAGCGGCCAGACGTTGACCACGCGAAAGCTGTGGATCGCCAATCAGAACTCGTCCGTCATCGTTTCCGGAGGCGGGACTCTGGCGATCTTGTATGAGGGCTACAACAAGTTCATGGATGGCATTAACGGCTGGCAGGGATCCGCGACGCTGTTCATCCAAGGCAACAGCACCGTCAGATTGGCGGTGGATGCTCACTGCGTCAGTGATTCTGTGCGAGTGGATGTCGCCGCCGGAAGCGCATTCGACCAGAATGGTAAAAACGAAGGGGTTGGCTACATCAGCGGGGCCGGCAACTGGACCAATAGCGGGGCAGCAACAGGCGGTCTCATATTGGATGTTCCCTCATACTTCAATAATGCCAACTTTAGTGGTATTTTAAGCGGCGCTGGTGGTTTGACCTTGCGTGGCAATGGCGGGTCCTATACGCAGATCCTGAGTGGGACCAGCAGCTCCTACACCGGCAAGACCGTGATTCAGAAGGGCACCCTGCAGGTGATGTCGGTCAAAAGCGTTGGAGCGGGCAATAACAGCAGTCTTGG
>CAZOZF010000202.1:0-5215 GCA_964584205.1 uncultured Verrucomicrobiota bacterium | reverse complement strand
CCGGTACAGTACCCGGCCCATCCATATTTTCGGGAAATGGGGTCTGAATTTCGGAATGCTCGGCATCCTGATGTTGCTGTTCATGGCGGGCGCCAACCTCTCGCACCGCTTCTTCGATACTGAATTCTGCGCCGAACTCATCAAGCGTCCATTCTGGGTGATCACCCCGTTCATGCTGCTGTTCTTCGGGCTCCAGTTCATCTCCATCGGCCTTCTGGCCGAAATCCAGATCCGGACCTATCATGAAGCCCAGGAGAAGCCGATTTATATCATCCGGGAAACCGTTGAGCCGTCTGAAATTCCCCGGGGCACCCTGAAATCCTGAGGAATATGGTTGCCGAGCGCCTTCTTTTTGAATCCGCTTCCCCTGCAACGGCTGCCGTGGTTGCCGCCCTGTACTTCACACTGCTTCTGGCTGGCACCCTCGCGGCAGTCACCCTGATCGTCCGGACACTCCGGACTCCCATCGACTGGGCTCCCCGAGTCCTCATATTCAAAATGCGTCCCTGGACCTGGCGGGAAGGATTGACGGTGGCCGCCCTTGTCGGGCTATTGATCGGTCTGGGAATGGCCGTGGCCGCCCTTCTGAAGCATCCCGGAGAAACCACCCTCATTCTCATGCAAGGGCTCCTGCTGGATCTGGCGGGCATCCTGGCCATCGCCGGCCTCATCAGTCGCCGTGGCTGGACGTGGACACAGGCGTTCGGCATGAAATGGACTCCCCTTCCCCATCTGAAGCCGGCTCTCCTGTTCTATCTGGCCCTGCTCCCCTTTTTGTTTTTTTCGGCCCTGGTCTATCAGGGTGTTCTGTCCCTGAATGGCATACCCGCGAGCCTCCAGGAGATTGCCCTGCTTCTTTCGGGCGATCACTCGCTCTGGATGCGCGTCACCCTGGTGATTCTGGCCGTCGCCGTGGCGCCCTTTTTCGAGGAATGTCTTTTTCGGGGGATCCTGCTCCCCGTATTGGTTCGTCGCCTCGGCCTGGGCGGTGGAATTTTTCTCACCTCCCTGCTTTTCGCCTCCATCCACTTCCACCTGCCCTCGCTGATTCCCCTGGTCGTGGTGGCTTCAGGGTTTGCTTTTGCGTATGTGTATTCAGGATCCCTGTGGGTTTCCATCCTGATGCACGGGATATTTAACGGAGTGAATCTTGCCCTATTACTGGCCATGCGCCCCTGACAAGGAAAACGACCATGATGATTCGAACCATTGAATGGAGTCCTGATACCGCGACCACCCTCACCCCGGGAAGCGTGGTGATGGTGGACCAAACCCTCCTGCCCGGAGAACTGACCTACTTGCGAACCCGAGATGTTCAAGCCGTCTGGCGGGCCATACAAACCCTGCAGGTCCGGGGGGCGCCGGCGATCGGCATTGCGGCCGCCATGGGCGTGGCCGTCGCCATCCAGACCCTTCCGGACACCACCACGGGGGAATTGACCTCAGCCGCTCTTCAGGCCGCTGACTATCTGGCCACGTCGCGTCCCACAGCCGTCAACCTGTTCTGGGCACTTGACCGGATGCGTGGCGTCATCCGGACTTCAGTCACGCTCCCGCCCCGGGAATTCAAGAATCGCCTGGTTCAGGAAGCAATGACCATCCGGGATGAGGATGCGGCCATGTGCCGGGCCATTGGCCGTCATGGCGCCACCCTCCTCCGGGATGGTGACACCATCCTGACCCATTGCAATGCGGGTGGCCTGGCAACCGCCGAGTACGGCACCGCGCTGGCCCCGATCTATGTGGCAACCGCTCAGAAAAAACACATCCATGTCTATGCCGACGAAACCCGGCCTCTCCTCCAAGGGGCACGGCTCACCGCCTGGGAACTCATGCAGGCGGGCGTGGACGTCACCCTCATCTGCGACAACATGGCGGCTCATGTGATGAAAACAAAAACCATTAATGCGGTCATGGTCGGAGCGGACCGTATTGCCGCAAACGGCGACACGGCAAATAAGATCGGAACCTACGGGCTCGCCGTGCTGGCGAAGGCCCACAGCATTCCTTTTTATGTACTGGCCCCCAGTTCGACCTTCGATCTCTCGCTGGACTCCGGCGCCGGGATCCCTATTGAAGAGCGTGCCGCCGAGGAAATCACCATGGGATTTGGAAAGCGAACCGCGCCTGAGGGAGTCAAAACCTATTCACCCGCCTTTGATGTGACACCCGGCGGACTGATCACGGCCATCATCTGTGAAAAGGGCGTGCTCGCCCCTCCCTTTCAGACGACTCTTCAGAGTCTCTAGTCGATTCTGATTCCAGTGAAATCCCACAGGCCTTCTGAAAGGCCAGGATAAGCCCGGTATTATTTTCGACGAATGAGGACTGGCCGTGCAACATGAGAAAAGCATCCAGGCCGCGATCCACCCGTCCCGCCACCAGGGAAGGCATCCGCCGTCCATCGAGTTCCTGTCGCCACCGCTGAAAATCAACCGGAACCGCTTGAATCCCAGCCTGTTCCAGGAGTTTTAAAAAGGCCATGCAGGCGGGATCAGACAACAACTCATCCTGAATCTGTTTTGCAACGGCGTCCCGGACGATCCCTGTTAGAAGGGGCCCCAACACCGGCCCTGTCTTCTCCAAGTACTTCAGCGCCTCATCCGGCCTCTTGTCAATATACGCCGCCACCCCCAGGGCCAGGGAAACCTCGGGGAGCTCAAGCCGGCTCAACCGGGTCATCCGCTCCTCCTTGGAAAGATCCTCAAGCTGAATATCCACCTGCGCCATCCCGTCCGGCGTTTTGCAGACCACCTTGCGATCCCGGATCTCAACCACTTTCCCCGTGAATTTGCCACGGGATAAATTGATCAAGATCACCGATCCGACATCTTTTGAAAAGGTGTCGAGAATTTTGTCACTCAAGGTTCCCACTCCCGCCAGAACGCGCGCCATATCCGTCAGTTCATCGGCGTGCTTCGGGCACTTCGCCTCTTTGATGACCGGCTCCACCCGAAGACGGGCGGCGGTATACTTTCCGGCCAGTATCAGAACGGCGACCTCTTTTGTCAGTTCAACCCATTCCTTTTCACCCTGCCGCTCACTCAATTTGTTCCTGAATTCCGAAGCCAGCGCCATCCGGTTTGAGGTGGTCTCATGAATCCATTTTCCAGAGTAATTCTCAAGCCATTGAATGCCCTCATCAAAGGCCCCATCCTCCTCATAATCATTCGCAGCCCGCTTAATCACATTGAGTTCCTGGGCAAGACTTTCCTGGTCTTTGTTCGCCTTCCGCAACGCCTGATGCTGAGGGAGCGCCGAGGAACCACCCCCGGACGATTTGACGTTTTCCGGAACCGGTGTTTCGGGATGAACGGGAAGGACGGGAATAACGGGATTCGTCTTCTCCTGGATCTTTTCACATTTTCTAAAATACAGAAGCCCTGCCGCGGCCACTCCGGCCAGAGCGAGCAGGATCAGCGTCATCCAGGGAAATCCCCGCCGGAAAGCCGTCTCAGGGATGTCGCCATTCAAATCGGCAGCTCCGCCTTTTGAAGCCAGCCTCCGCTGCATCGTGCTCTCACCGGCCAGGGGGTGAGCCCCGGCGGGGATCAGTCCCTTATGAACACGCCGAAGTTCGCTCAGAACAGTCTGCCAGTCCTTGATGCGTTTATCGGGATCCTTCACCAGCATCCGCTCAATCAAACAACAGACGGGCGCGGGAATACCGGCCACCCTGTCACGGGGATCGGGAATCTGGGAGGTCACCTGCGCCTCCATCGCTTCGTGATCGGAAAGCTCCAGGAACGGCCGCTTACCCGTCACCATCTGGTACAGACAGCATCCCAGGGCGTAAATATCGGTGCGACAATCCAGCTTTTCAAGCCCCTGCACCTGTTCCGGGGAAATATACCCCGGCGTCCCGGCCACTTCATCGGACGGCGTCGAAAGGTCGGAATCCCGGGTCAGCGACAAACCCAGATCGGCCACCTTAATCGTGCCATCCTGATCCACCATGATGTTTTCAGGCTTGATGTCGCAATGAATAAGCCCCGCCGTGCGCCAGGCATAATCCAGGGCGGCCACCACCGACTCCACCACCACGAGGGCATCATACACGGGCAGAATCGCCTTGCGCTTGATCCATTGGCCGACGTTATACCCGTCGACAAACTCCATGACAAAGTAGTAGTTCCCGTTCTCTTCGCTGGCATCGTAGACCTGGACAATCCCGGGGTGCTTCAGCTTTGCCGCCGTGCGGGCTTCCTTGACAATCTGCCGGACGCTTTCAGGATCCCGGCTATACCGGGAGGGCAGCAATTTGATCGCGACAATCCGATCCAGGGAGAGTTGCCGGGCCTTCCAGACATGGCCCATCCCTCCCTCGCCGATCTTTTCGATCAGCTCAAATCCCGTCAAACGAATGTCGCTCATAGGAACCCGTTACTTCAGCAGAACGCCTATCGTCACGCCCAAACAAATGAAAAACAGATACACGAGCGAGGCCGCCGCCCTGATCTCGGTAAAAATAAGACTGACCGTCACCCGATCCCGGCTGAAAATCAAAACCAGGGTGGCCAACGCAATTAATACAAGCGCGATCAACACATTTTTGGACATGACAAAACTCCTTTCATATCAATTCCGCGTTACTCTTCAAAATCGACTCAGCCCGCTTCACAATGACATCCAACTCCGCCAACCGGCCGACGCCTTCCGTCCCGCAGGCAAGGTCACCTGATCCCACCTCCACAAACGATACACCCCTCGCCTGCAAAAGCTCCACGTTCGCCCGGGTGGCGGGATGAAGCCACATGCCTTCGTTCATGGCGGGCGCCACAAGCACCGGCGCCCGGGTTGCCAACGCCGTACAGGTCAGTAAATCATCAGCCAGCCCATGCGCCAGTTTTGCAATCACATGGGCGGTACAGGGAGCAATCACCAGAAGATCGGCGCGGTCGGCATAGGAAATATGCTCGGGATGCCATCCGTCCTTTTCGTCAAAAAGTCCCGTTCCGACCGCATTCCGGGACAAGGTTTGAAAAGTGAGCGGAGTCACAAATTCCGTCGCACAGGAAGTCATGACAACAGACACCTGCCATCCCTGGCGCATCATCAGCCGAACGAGTTCAGCGGCCTTATAGGCCGCAATGGAGCCCGTGACCCCCAGAACAATACTCGGCTTCCTCAACTGTTTTGAATCCGGTGACATAACAACCGCTCACCTTGCCAGTTTTAACGCTTCTTGTCAATTTAGCCGATATCGCTTGCAGCA
>CAZOZF010000201.1:0-5216 GCA_964584205.1 uncultured Verrucomicrobiota bacterium | reverse complement strand
GTTCGCCCCATTCCTCCTGCCGATGAAAGTTCAGAACGGCGTGCGGCGAGGTGGAGGACAATACCGGCTTTTCCCGCCCGCGAGTGTAGTCGTAACGGCTGAACGAGAACAGCCACCGATCACCGGGTCCAGGACTGGAGGCTTCGCACACCAAAGAAAACGGGATCTCGACGGCTACGTCCCACTGCTGGGCGACGGGATTCACCCGGACGCGGCTTTCAATAACACGGTCGGTAAACCACTCCTGAGGAATGCCGTGATTAGCACGGGGTTCGGCAAACTTGCGAGCAGAGGGAATGCGTAACTGAAACTTCTGGTTCTCGGGCGTCACATGGATTTCGACATATGATTCCTGGTCACAGGGACGCAGGAACATCTCGAAAACGTCTCCAGACATGAATGATGGCTCATTGAATCGTTTCTCGGGATTGAAGATGTCCACATCCTCAAGTTCGGCATAAATATACAGTGCATCGCGAGTCCATCCCGCCTTCACACGCATCGGGCGGAACTCAGACTCCGGTTCGGCCAGCCATGCCTGTTGAGACTCGACCGCCGGCGCGTTGGAAAAAACACAACCAATCCGCTCCCACGACTCAAGGTCAACGGCTTCAAGTGATTTCACCGCCAGACAAGGTGCTCTATTCACAGTATATTCTCCGTCATAAATCGATCATGTTCCCTGCATATAAAACAACTTATTGAGGCGCTCTAATGCGACATGCGGGAAGTGCCGCTGGCTTGCTATTTCATCGACATGCGGGATCCCATCCCAAGTCCTCCAAAGTGACGGCGCTTATGGAGGGACGAATGAGATCTGCTTGAACGAGATGCGAGAAAGGGAAGGTTGATGCCACCGCAACGCAGCACATCCCTGCCGCCTTTGCGGCGGAAATCCCATTAACGGCATCTTCCACCACCGTGCATCGGGACGGTTGAACACCCAGTCGTCGGGCAGCCATCAAAAAGATAGCGGGATCAGGCTTACGATGCTCAACATCTTCAGCCGTCACGATGGCCTGCCAAGTCTCGGGCGGCAATCCAATCTTATTCAAATTGGCCTCAATCTTGATGCGGTCGGTACTGGACGCAACCGCACATGCCAACCCCGCCCCCCGACATTTGCGCACCAGCTCAACCGCCCCCGGAAAGCCCTCCAACCGTTCCGGCACCATGGCCAGGTAGAGCTCGTAGGTGCGCGCCTTGGCCTCGGCGATATCCAGAGCAACGCCATATTTCTCCGCCACCCCTCCGAGATACCGTTTCTCGCCGGTTCCCACGAACGGATGAAAGTCCTCCTCTCGCACCGTCACGCCAAGCTCCAGGAACATCTTCATCGCAGCCGCGCAGATCAGAGGCTCCGAATCAGTCAAAACCCCGTCCATATCAAATATCACGGCTCTCATATAATCGGCTCCATTCAGATCCGCCGGTCTCATCCAATGACTGAACTGCAGCTTAATCGACCAGCTTTCGGGCCAAATCAGCCGCCGAAGCCGCATCGGGCGCATACCCATCAGCTCCGATTTCGTCAGCAAATGCCTGGGTCACCGGCGCACCGCCGATCATGATCTTGACTCGTCCGGCGAGATCGGAGGCCTTTAAGGCTTCCACGACTTCCTTCATATTCGTCATAGTGGTCGTCAGCAGAGCCGAGGCCCCGATCAACGAAGCATTATTGGCTCGTGCCACGGCAACAAACTTGTCCGCCTCCACATTGATCCCGGCATCAATGACCTTGAACCCGGCGCCTTCAATCATCATGCCAACCAGGTTCTTGCCGATGTCATGAAGGTCGCCCTTGACCGTCCCGATGACCACGACTCCGCGGGGTTCGACTTTGGCTGCCGCGAGTGCGGGTTTGAGAATATCCATACCGGCCTTCATGGCACGCGCCGCGATAAGCACTTCAGGGACATAAACCTCATTCTTCTTGAACTTCTCGCCAATAACACCCATGCCGCCCAATAATCCCTTGTTCAGGATTTCAGCCGCACCGATGTTTTCATTCAACGCCTGCTGGACCAATACCTTCACGTCATTGGCTTTACCCTTCATCAACTGTTCTTTAATCTGCTCCAACACGATACTCATTTGGTTCTCCTTTTACTGCTGCATTATTACGACAGGCACATGATTTTTCCTTGTTATTCAAGAACGTGCCCACTGATCCTTGACAACAAATAGAGTCCGAGAAGAATTTCAATTTTATCTGGAATATCCCCTTTTCCGGAATCAGACGGGGGTTCCCTCATTAGCTCAAGACACCAGACGGCCAACCCAAAACGGGTGTCATTCCAAATCATGGTCTCCACAAAGGCCTCGACATCCGCGCCGAACTTGACCCCGTAACGCAACGCCGCCAGCCCAACGGCCAGCTCAAACAAGCCGTCCATCGATTCTTGCATACGACCGGCCAGGATGTATTCACCGATGAGCATGGTTTTATCCCGCAACGTCCGCCCCTCCGCCTGGAAGTCACTGCCCGGGTGCTCGTCCAGGCGATCCTGGATTTCCAGGACTAACCTTTCAACTTCACTATCCGGCTGTTCCCGCTGCGTCCGGACCAGAACCTGGTAGAACTCTCCGGGCTCACCCAGGAGATCCCCCACGGCGACAGCCAGGGACCGCTTCAAAACCGGGTTTGTCGCGGCTTTCATCCTTGGAATGATCTCATAAAGGGCCGCCATTTCCCCCAGTCGTGCCAGCGCCTCGCTGGAGGCCGACACCACCTTGGCGTCGCCGCTACGCTCCAGCACCTGCAAGAGGGGTTCACGGGCACGCCCGTCCCCGATGTCACCCAATGCCCGCGCCGTCTCTGTCACGGTTTCACGGTCAGGATCGTTCAACTTGCGGATGAGCACTTCGACGGCCTCCCGGCTGTGAGCCTCTCTCAAGGCCCGCGCAATCTGGGGCGCCAGATCCGCGTTCGTGTCCTCGAGTTTGCTGACCAGCGCACCAACCGCATCCGGACTTGCAATCCGCCCGAGTGCCATCGCCGCCGCTTCCCGGACATCTGTCGAGGGATCATCCAGTTGCTGAATCAGGTCACGCACGGCAATCCGCAGCTTATCCTCGCCCACCCGCCGAACCGCGTCCACGCGATGGTCCTGACGGGTCGCACTCATCATGGAATAGATATTATAGATACCCGACAATGTCCGGACAGGATTGAACAAAGGCAGGGAAGTCAGCGCCGTGCGAAAGGCCATCTCACCCAACCGGTGCTTGACCGCCAGCATCAGACGAACACCCACAAACCACACCAACAGGGCATTTACCACCAGCAGAACGTGAAAGAAACTCACCGGAACGCCCGTCGGAAGCGATGCCTGGATGCCCTGTGCCTGTTTCCAGGCCTCGAGTCCATCCATCATCTTGCCACCAACCACCGGGCCTAACGCACCAATTAATCCCACCACGCTCCAGTGGGCCGCCATGGCCAATGTCCGTCCCTCGGGAGGCGACAAGGCGGGAAGAAGACTGACCTGGGACAAGCCCACCCCCGAGTAGATCAATCCAGCAAAGATACTCGCCACCACCAGAACCATCATTATCTGACTGATTTGAATGACGGGCATCCAGGGCACATGAAACGACATGGTTCCTTCCCTGAGAAAGAACCAGGGCACATTGACCAAAGGCGCCAACAACATCATGATGGCGCCAAAATTACGGGCCCCCATCCGATCCATCACGTAGCCCCACAGCACCCCCGCCAGTAGAGTAGAGATGCCTGCTTGCGCAGGCATCCCCCTCGTCAAACCGGACGTGCAGATTTCCCGCATCCGGCTTCCCATAAGAAGTTGGGTTTCGGCAAGGGGCGTTCATAGGACAATCAATCCCAAGTCATTCAGTTGCTGATAATATGTCTGACCTTCAGGCAGTTTGTATTTCCGCTGGCTTCGCCGATTCAGATGTATTGTCAAGCGTTCGCGGACATAATGATTTATGCCTCTGAACGCCTGCCGCGGATATCCGTATGAATAGTAGTTCGACCAACCTCGCATTTGACGATTGACCTTCTCTATCAGATCCGGAATCGGGAAGAAACATTTCCGCTTATCCGTCAGGTCTCGCAACTTCGCCCGTTCACGCTTCAGCGCTTTGGGCGAAGGGAAGACGTTTAGATACTTCCATGGTCGTCCTTGTAGATCACGGTCATATCTTAGACTGTACCCCAGAAAGTCGAGCCTTTGCCCTTCCTCCCGCAGGTTTACACAGCGCGTTTTCTCCCTGTTTATCCGCAGCCCCATCCATCCTTCCAACTTGTCCTCCACAAACGCTTTGAGCGTTTCAGGAAGAGTGTGGGCAAGGATGACAAAGTCATCCGCGTACCTGACAATTCCGGCTGCCATGTGTCCTCGTTTGAGTTCTTTCAGCAGCACCACCTCAAACCAGTGAAGGTAGAGGTTGGCCAATAGCGGCGAAATCACGCCACCTTGCGGGGTTCCCTTGTCGTTCCGCGTCACTTTCGGGGGCTTCCCTTTCTCCGTCGCGTCTACCACCGGAGCTTTCAGCCACTGACGAATTAGCCGCAGCACACTCCCATCCACGATCCTCATCCGCAGACACTCTATGAGCTTGTCGTGCGGAATTGAATCGAAGTAGCCAGAGAGGTCTGCGTCATAGATTTCGTTCTTCCCGTCTTTCAGGTGCCCTTGAATGGATCGTATCGCGTCCCGCGCCGACCGCCCTGGCCGATAACCATACGAACAGTCGTTGAAGTCTGCCTCAAATATCGGCTCGATAATGAGTTTGACCGCCATTTGCACAACCCGGTCTTTAATGGTCGGGATGCCTAATGGCCGCAATTTTCCATTCTCTTTCTCAATGTACACCCTACGAACAGGCTTGGCTCTGTAGGTCTTCTCCTTCAGCTCCTTTTCCAGCTCGCCAAGAAAGCGTTCAACCCCGCCTTCCTGCTGTTCAATCTGTTTGAATGTCACTCGATCCACACCGGGCGCACCTTTATTCCGGCGAACCAGTTTCCAGGCCCACTTCAATGTATCCGGATGAGTGACCAGACTGTACAGGCTGTAAAACCGATACTTCTTCTCCTGCTTTGCCTTCTCGCTTAGCGTCTGTCTCCACGCAACGAGTTTCAGGGGCATTCCGGGCTCCGTTGTTATCGGTTCCCAGTCATCCCTATATTCTGTCGTAGATGTTTCCATCCATCAGCCCTTTGCGTCTTCTGACTCAGCTCTTCTTATGCA
>CAZOZF010000200.1:0-5252 GCA_964584205.1 uncultured Verrucomicrobiota bacterium | reverse complement strand
ATCTGACGGGACTTGCGGGTGGCATCCTCGATGGAATCCGAGGCCTGATGCAATTTCTTCTGCACGGCATCAAGGTGGTCTGTAAACCGGGTGAATTCAAGCTTCACGGCTCCCAGCAATTTCCAGACTTCGCTCGACCGTTTCTGGATCGCCAGCGTGCGAAAACCCATCTGAAGTGCATTCAACAACGCCGCCAGCGTGGTGGGCCCGGCCACGACAACCCGGCAGGTTTGTTGCAGGGATTCCATGAGACCCGTGCGCCGGATCACCTCGGCATAAAGGCCCTCGATGGGAAGGTAGAGAATGGCAAAATCAGTCGTATGGGGCGGGCAAATATATTTGTCGCGAATATCCCGGCCGCACTTCCGGATCTGTTCCTCCAACCGTTTGGCCGCCTCTTCCGCCTGAAGGGGATCCGCTTTCTCCTGGGCAATCAAAAGACGCTCGTAGTCCTCCTTCGGGAACTTGGCATCCAGGGGAATCCAGACGGAGGATCCTTCCAGATCATCTCGGCCGGGCAGACGAATCGCAAACTCAACCCGCTCGGAAGAGCCCGGCTTGGGAGCGACATTGGTCGCATATTGCTCCTGGGTCAAAATCTGCTCCAGCAGGGCACCCAACTGGATTTCGCCCCAGGTTCCCCGGGTTTTCACATTAGTCAGAACCCGCTTGAGATCCCCCACCCCGTTGGCCAATTCCTGCATCTCACCCAGTCCTTTTTGAACCAGTTCCAGCCGTTCGCTGACCAATCGAAAGGACTCCCCAAGTCTCCGCTCCAATGTGCCCTGGAGTTTCTCGTCCACCGTCTGGCGCATCTGGTCAAGCTTGCGGGCGTTGTCCTCCTGGATTTGCTGGAGTCCGCCGGAAACACTTTGACGCAACTGCTCGATTTTCTGTTCATTGGACTGGGTCAGGAGGCCGATCTGGCGGGTCATTTCGGACCGGTTCCGTTCCATTTCCTCCCGAACCAGACGTTCGTTGCGATCCAAGGCCTTCTCCATGGAATCAAACCGGGCCTGGAGTGGACCGTCGTCCACGGACTCTTTCCGGCGCCCGAGAAACCATCCCAGGGAAAGAGCCGAAAGAACCACTGATAAAATGATGAAAACTGTATCCATGTCTCAGAAAGTACCCGAAGCACTCCCCCAGATCAATCCGTTAAAGCCCTGCTTTTCAAAAGATGAAGTCAGCCGCTGAACACTCGGGGTGATGGTAGCGGCGCCGGCCCTCGGTGATTTTACCGAACTCGATGGCTCCCTGCGGACACCATTGGAGACACGCCAAACAATGCTCACAGTGATGCAACCAACGGGGACGCCCCTCGTTGAGAGCAATATTACGAACGGGACACACCTTGACACAAAGACCGCACCCGTTACAGGGCTCAGTGGATCGGAACTTGATGTCAATTGCCGGAACCTGCTTCATTCCCGCGTTATAGACAAACTTGGACAGAAGCAGTCGGCCCAGCCATGTCCCGCAGTCCACCTTTCCCGGTTTCCGGGCTGCAATGAAAGGGGCAATCCGCTGAATGGCAATCTTTTCCCTTTCAAACCGCCTTTTCTGCCACCACTTGGGTTCCGCACCGTACATCAAAATATAGTTTCCGGGCATCCGGATGATTTCACCCAGGGCCAGGGAATGTCCCCGCTTCTCAAGAAGCTCCCTTAATTGAACCATCGTTCCCGCCGCATTCCCGTCGCAGGTCGCCACTGAAAAAACATAGGTTGAGGGAGGAATATCCAGTTGTTCCACAAACCGCCTCACAATGGCCGGCAAGCCCCAGATGTAAACCGGGAAAACGATCCCGATCGCGGACGCCGTCACCGGAACAGGACTCTTAAGCGCCTGGGGAATCGCACTGAGCTCCATCTCGCCGCCAATGGCCTGCGCAATATCACGGGCCACGCAAAGTGAGTTGCCCGTGCTCGAAAAGTAGAATATTTGAGTTTTCATGAAGCGTCCTCACCAAGACGATAAATTGCCACAACAGCACGTTCCCCCGCTGTCCCGGTACCATAGCAGAAGAAGTGAGGCTTTTCGAGTTCCACACGCCAGATTCGCGAGACTCGGATCCCGGGATCCCCTTCAAGAATCGATGCGGCACCAGGAATCGCCTGTTTCCATGCTGCCGCGCGGCAGGGGCCCTGCCTGGCACTGAAGCCCAGACGATACCACCGGTAATGAAGTCGGTTTAAAAGGTCGGACTGTACCCCACCCTGATGGACGACAAGGTACTCCGCCAAGATCTTGAAACGATCCTCGAGATTCGGGCATAACCCGAATCCTGTCCGCGCCTCCACCCAGGGCACGAAATTTTTAAGCCAATTACTGGAGGTTCCTACCGCGGCGACCATCAGGTCACGCAACGACTCTACATTATAGAACCAGTCCAGAATTTTCGATAGATGATCCGCGTGCTTCAAATCCTCCTGCGTCATTTGCGGTGTGCTCAGAACGGCATAGGGCGGCGTTGCCATGGCCACCAGGCCCCAGTGTTCCGGGAACTCTGCAAGCGGAGTACCCGGCAGGAGCTTCAATCGCTCCAGTTGGATCTCTTCGGGCTCAAGTCCGATGAGGGCATTCAGATCATTCAGAAGGTCTTGCATCGTTCCTCCGGGCAGGCCAGCAATCAGATCCACATGGACTTCAACCGGTTTCAAACCGCAGAGTTTGGACAACCCTTCCACAGTCCGGGTCACCGTTGCCTGCCGCTCAATGGCTGAATACACCACCGGACTCAGGCTTTGGATTCCCGCCTCAACATGGAATTGACCCGGTGCCGCCTTTTCAAACTCCTTCGCAAGAGCCCCTCCGACCCGTGCTGGATCAATCTCGAGATGAAATCGAAGACCGGGAAATTCATCCCGGAAGATTTCAACAAGCGTCACCGCCCGCGCCGGATCTTCATTAAAAGTTCGATCCACCACCCGGATCTCCGGAATTCCGGCCATTTCAATTTCCCGCAAATCGCCCCGAACGCGGACGAGGGAATGGACTCTTGTGCCGGACTTGCGACTGGTGCAAAAAAGACAGCCATTTCCGCACCCCCGTGAGGTTTCCAACTGGACAAAGGGTCGGGTGAATCCAGCCAGTTCCCGGTGGTAAAAAGGAGGAATCTCATCGAGATCCGCCACCACGCCGGCCACGCCGTTATCGCGATAAACACCTTCCCGAATGGTGCAAATTCCGGGGATTGTCCACCAGGCGGTTCCCCGCTTCACACCCTCCAGAAAGGCGGGGAAAGCCTGTTCGCCCTCCCCGCGAACCGCGACATCCGCCACTCCCTCCGGTTGAACCAGAGGCTGGTTATCCCCCAGACATTCCGGCCCTCCGACGACATACCGGGGACGTTCGCGTCCGTGCAGTGCCTTGACCTTCTCGAAAACTCTTGTGACAAATTCACGATTGAACAAATAGAGTGTAGCCGCCACAACATCCGACTGAGCCGCCACAATCCGCCCGGCCACCAGATCAGGATCATCCTTGATCGTGACCTCCAGAGTCTGCCACTCGCCTTCTGCCGGATTCACAGCCGCACGGAGACACCAGGCCGCCAAGCTGGAATGGGAGTAGGAGCCGTTGGCGGCAAGGAAAACGATCTTCATAGTGGCCCGACTTTATGCAAAATTGCCGCATTCGTCAAAAGGGGACTCAATTACGTTTCGACAACCTTGGAACCCTGTGTTATCGTGGTATCCAGATGAAGCCAAAAATCCTAGTCATGGACGATGATGTCTCGATCTGCAAGATCTGTACGCTCTTGTTGAACCGGCTGGGCTATGACGTTGATGCCACATCGTACGGAGAAGAGGCCCTTACGTGTTTTGAAAAAGCGCTTAAGGATAAAACTCCCTATCTGGCCGTCATTCTTGACCTGACCGTTCAAAGTGGAATGGGCGGGCTGGAAACCCTCAAGAAATTGCGCGTCCTGGATCCTGATGTCTACGCCATCATGGCCAGCGGTTCGTCCCTGGATAACATGCTTTTGTCTTATCAATCACACGGCTTCAAGGACGTGCTTCCCAAGCCCTTCCGGGTGCAGGATCTCACCGACTGCATGGCGAAACTCAAACCGGCTCAAACATGAGCCTCTCCGACCTTGTTCACTCATGAAAAAGATTCCCAACGAAAAATTACTGCGCCTCAGCACACTCTGGCCGGAAGTCGAAATTCTGGAGGAGGACACGGACATTCTGGCCGTCAACAAACCTGCGGGACTCCTTGTGGCACCCGATCTCTGGGATAAATCACCAGAGAACATGATGGGCTTGATTCATTCCGGAATCAAACTTCAACGGCCCTGGGCACGGCAACATGATCTTCACTACGTAACGAATGTCCATCGTCTTGATGCCGGAACCAGCGGCATCGTGCTGATGGCCCGGAGCAAGCCGGTTCTCATCAATCTGGCCCGGCAGTTTCATGACCGTCATCCGAAAATGACGTATCTGGCCCTGGTGTGTGGATCCCTTCCACAGCCTGAAGTGGAAGTTAATCTTCCCCTGGCCCCCAATCTGGCCCGTCCTGAGTTGATGACTGTAGACCGTGGCAGGGGAAAGTCAGCCATCACGCGATTCACCCGGGTGGAATCGTTTAAAAAGTATTCCTTGATCAAAGTTGAGCCGTTGACGGGACGATTTCACCAAATCCGGGCGCACCTGAAGGAAATCGGGTGCCCGCTGGTTGCGGATACGGACTATGGAAACGGATTTCCGCTTTTGCTGTCACAGCTCAAACGCGATTACAGGATGAAGCCGGAAGGCGAACGCCCCCTGATGGCGCGTCCCGCCCTGCATGCGGAACGGCTTGAAATCGTCCACCCGACAACAGGACTTCCGATTCTCCTGGAAGCTCCCTGGCCGAAGGATTTTACAGTGTCTGTAAAATATCTCCGGAAATTCGCGGGTTAAGTTGTTATCAGCCGATCGCGACCGGACCGGTTTCCCCGGTTCGAATCCGCAAACAATCCTGCATGTCGAAAACAAAAATCTTGCCGTCCCCAGTCTGCCCGGTGCGCGCACCCTCCACAATCGCATCCATGGCCTGCTGAAAAAACTCGTCGTTGACGGCAATTTCAAGTTTCACCTTCTTGAGCAAGGTGCCCGCCTCGCGATGACTCCGGTACACCTCGGCAATTCCCTTCTGCCTGCCGCGGCCGACCACATTGCTGACCGTAACCAGATGAATCTCCTTCTTGGTCAGCAGATTCAACACTTCATCGAGCCGGTCTGGCTGAATAATGGCAACAA
>CAZOZF010000199.1:3792-5287 GCA_964584205.1 uncultured Verrucomicrobiota bacterium | reverse complement strand
CGTACAGGCGTTTAGATCAATGAATAATCCCCTCATAAACCCGGAAGAACCAGTAAGGAACGCTTATGTCAGATCCTGCCCCCGCCGAAATTAACAAGGCCATGTTCATGCAACTGGTCATCATGCTGTCCTCCTCCGCGATGCAGCATCTAGGGAAAATCATCAACCCGATGACCGGCAAGACGGAACTTAATCTGGACGCCGCCCAGGCTACCATTGATATGGTGGAGATGATCGAGGCCAAGACCAGGGGAAATCTCGACCGGGATGAGGATCGCCTGCTGAAAACAACCCTGACCTCCCTGAAGATGAACTATGTGGAAACGGCGTCCTCAGCGCCGGCCGTCAAGCCTGCCGGGCCGGCAGCTGAAGCGAAGAAGGATGATTTACCGAATCAGCCGGACAAGGGTTAGTTCCAGAACAGTCTGGCCGGAGACACGGCTGGAGACCAGGGATTCGTGCGCCTCCATCAGCAGGCCCTGGTTCCGCCGCAACTCCGCAGCTGTGTAAAGCTTGGCCTGGCCGACCATTTTCCCGATCACAAAGGGATGAATCGAGCGCGGATCGCGCTTGAAAACAGCCGCCAGCAAGGCTTCCGCCTCCTCCGGCATACCGCCCCACTCCGCCTGCCGCCCCCCGAGCCGTAACCAGCCCTGATCCAACGCCTCGCGGTAAAGCATTAAATCCCGCACGCGGTTCATGAGCGAAACCACAATCCCGATCGGATTCTCCTTGCCGGCCAGGAATTCGCCCACAATCTCCAGGGCTTCTTTCATATTCCGTTCCCCCACGGCATCCTGCAAATCCCACATCGCCGAGGTGGGGGTGGTCGACACCACCGCCTGAACATCCTGCCGGGTCGCCCGCCGGCGCTCCCCGAGAAACAACGCCAGTTTTTCAGCTTCCATCTCGATCAGGCGGGAATCCGCGCCCACCCGCGCCTGCATCAGCTCCAGCGCATCGGCATCGGCCGTAATTCCCCTGTCCTTCAAGGCCCGGGGGATCTTCTCCCGCGCCATCTGCTCAACCTGGTACGCCTTCTCGGGCAACATGAACTCACGAACTTCAAACCGGGACGAGAAAAGCTTGTAGAGCGCGGATCGTTTGTCCAGCTTGGGGGCCGTCATCAGAAGCGTGGCATCCCCCGCGTGTCCCGCCTCCAACGCACCGGTCAGTTCCTTCAAGGCCGCCTTGATCGCCTCATTGGCGGAAAGTTTCACATCCCCGAGAAAGGTGACCGACCGCCACCAGACCAGTTTCCCGCGAACCATGAGAAATCCCGGGGTCACCAATGCCTCGTGGCACCGCTTGATGATCGCAACCGCCTCATCCTCGGAGTCGGATCGTCCCTCGATAATTTCAAGTCCAAAGGCCTGTTCCGCTGGAGGGACAAGCTGTCCCACCAACTCGCGGGCGGCGGTGGTCAGGGGATACTCGTCATCCCCCATAAATAGATAGGCTTGCTTCCGGTTAGTCATCCTTGCCAGTCGGCTCC
>CAZOZF010000199.1:0-3692 GCA_964584205.1 uncultured Verrucomicrobiota bacterium | reverse complement strand
TCCCCCATAAATAGATAGGCTTGCTTCCGGTTAGTCATCCTTGCCAGTCGGCTCCCAAAAATGTATTAATGCTTCTATCAGTTTGGTTGTGATTTGTCACGGAGCAAGGGAATAACTCTCTAAATCATAATCGTAATCGTAATCCTGTTCTTCCGATAACGACAGGGAACGCGATTACGATTACGATTACGATTACGATTTTTATGAAACAATGGTTGTCAAAATTTAGGGCGCAGCGCTTACGGGATCGGTTTAAGGACGGAATTCAAAAAAGTCCGGACCCGGATCTTGCCTGGTGGAACCAGCCGCTCATCTCGCTGGCCATCGGCATGGGGCTCTGGGGCGCGACAAGCCTTCTCATTCCAGCTGAACCCGTCGGGCGCTCCGGTGAATTATTGAATCAATCGATCCTGAAGGCTGCGCACGAAATTCTACTGCTCGCCATCACCCTGATTTCCGGGATGATGCTGAGGGTACTGGCCCCTGACGTGCTGAAAAACAATACCCGGCTGCTCCTGCTGGCTCTCTGCGCCCTGACGCCGGTCCTGCCGGCCAGTATCCTGCTCCACCAAGCCGGCCACATGACCCTGTTCCCGTCAGCGGCGGCGGGCCTCCTGATTCCCTTTGCCCTGGCACCCCTGCTCGCAGGCGTGCTGCTCGGGGGCGCGGCCGCCGTCGTGGCGGGCCTGTGGACAACCTTGACCTGCTTCATGATCGGGAATTTCAGCGTACCCATTCTGATTTCCGGGCTGATTGCCACGGCCTTTGCCGCCCGTGTGGCACAGGGACTCCGGCGCCGCACCCAGCTGATCCGGGTGGGGCTTCTCATCGGCTTGTTCCAGATGGCCAGTTTGACCGTCATGATTCCCGCAGACTCCGTTATGGCGGGGAAATGGGTACTGATGTGCGTGTGCAGCGGACTGGGCGCCGCCCTGCTCACGCTCCTTTTTCTCCCGCTCTGCGAGTCCCTGTTCGGCGTAACCTCCAATATGACCCTGCTTGAACTCTCCGATCTCGCGCACCCCCTTCTTCAGCGTCTCGCCTTCGAGGCACCCGGCACCTATCATCACAGCCTGATGCTCGCCAACCTGGTTCAGGCGGCGGCCGATTCCATCGGAGCGAACTCGGTCCTGGCCCGCGTCGGCGCCTATTTCCACGATATCGGAAAGATCACCAAGCCGGGCTACTTCGCCGAAAACATCCGCAACGGCGAGACTCCCCACAGCGAGCTGACGCCCAGTATGAGCGCTCTGCTGGTCATGGCCCACATCAAGGAGGGGCTTTCCCTGGCCATGCTACACAAACTGCCACGCCCGATCATGGACATGATCCAGCAGCACCACGGAACCGGCCTGGTCTTCTACTTCCATCATAAAGCCGGAAAACTGGCCCAGGCTGAATCCCAAACCTCCACCGGACGGGGCCGGAACACCACCGTGGATGAATCAAGCTACCGGTACCCGGGCCCCAAACCGGCTTCCCGCGAAGCGGCGATCATTATGCTGGCCGACTCCGTTGAAGCCGCCTCGCGCTCCCTCGAAAAGCCCTCCCCCGCCGCCATCAGCGAACTGGTCGACCGCCTGATCAACGCCCGTTTCGAGGATAAGCAGCTGGATGCCTGCGATATGACCCTGGCCGAACTCAGCAAAATCAAGCGGGCCTTCGTTTTCTGCCTCTCCAATATGCTTCACTCAAGGATCGCCTACCCGAAGGCGGAGGAGAAGAAAAACTGATCCCAAGAGATGAGAAGATTTACCACGGAGAAGCGGAGGATTGAGGGAGAGAAAAACGAAAACGAAGAAAATGTTGCGGCATTTTTATGCGGCGAGTACACCGCATAAAAATGCCGCAACACCGTTCCTGGAGGAGGAGAGGTTGAGATAAGCATTCAAGAGCGCGACGCACCAATAGACTTGCCCGCTCTCCTTGTCTTCCTTCCAGAAGGGCGTGTTGCGATTTTTTAAAATGGGGTACTCGCCATTTTGAAAAATCGCAACACATTTTCTTCTCTTCCTCTCTCTATTCCCCCTCCGAATCTCCGTGGTAAATCTTCGAATTGGGTTCTTATTGAGTGATTTTATCATGAATGTTTCGGTTATTAATCGCCAGAAACGGTGGGCCGTCAAGGAGGCGAAGTTGCGTCGTTTGACCGAGTTTTTCCTGCTAAAAGCCGGGAAGCGGGCGGGGATTGTCTGGGGGGACGTGTCGGTGGTACTGGTGGATGACAAGGAATCCCGCGCGATCAACAAGGCCCATCTGGGCCACGACTATGCGACGGATGTCATCAGCTTCAATTTTGACCCCATTCCCGGCGACCCCGCTACGGGCACCTGCGGCGAAATCATTGTCAACGTCGAGCAGGCTCACCGCCTGGGTCGCCGCTACGGCGGCACCGCCCGTGAACTCGCCCTCTACATCGCCCATGGCTGCGACCATCTGTCCGGCGAGAACGACAAAACCCCCGCCCAGCGCCAGAGAATGAGAAAACGCGAACTGCGGTGGCTGCGGGAGGCACAGACACAGGCACGCTAAAGAGAAGAGAAGACTTACCACGGAGAGACGGAGGATTGAGGGAGAGAAAAACGAAAACGAAGAAAATGTTGCGGCATTTTTATGCGGCGAGTACACCGCATAAAAATGCCGCAACACCGTTCCTGGAGTAGGAGGGATTGAGAAAAGCGTTCGGGAGTGCAAAGCACAACTGGACTGGCCTGCTTCTCAAATATTCCTCCCAGAAAGGTGTGGTGCGATTTTTCAAAATGGGGTACTCGCCAGTTTGAAAAATCGCACCACATTTTCTTCTCTTCCTCTCTCTTCCCCCCTCCGAATCTCCGTGGTAGTCTTATTCTTTTGAGGTTAATAGGCAGTTACCGATGATTATCAAGACTACAGGCATTGTATTGCGGTTGGATCCGTTTTCAAAGACGTCCCAGATTATTTCCTGGCTGACGCCGGATCAGGGGCGGGTATCCACCATCGCCAAGGGGGCGAAGCGGACCAAGAACAGTTTTCTGGGACAATACGACTGCTTTTACACCTGTGAACTTCTGTATTACCAGACCCATCGCACCAGTCTCCACATTCTCAAAGAATGCTCATCCTTGAGTCCGAGAACAGGGTTCCGGAGCAACTGGCGCGCTTCTCTGGGAGCATCCTACCTCTGTGATCTCCTGAACCGACTGACGTCACCTGGAGCCTCCCATCCCGCCCTATTTGAATGGGCTGGCCGAACCCTTGATTTTCTAGCGGAACAAGGAGGATCCGGTCCGGTGCTGAACTGGGCGGAATTGAAACTCTTGAAACTCTTGGGAGTCGGCCCGACCCTGTCCTCGTGTCTGAGCTGTGGGACAAAGGAATTTCCGGGTGACCGGCCGGCCGCCTTCTCGATTTCAAGAGGCGGGCTGTTGTGTGCTTCCTGTAGGAACCCGCTTGACACTCTGGTCATGCCCGTCACTCACGATGCCCTGGCCATGTTGAGAGGCTGGGCGGATACCGAGACCCCGATCATCGCCAAGCGCACAGCCTGCACACCGCACCAGACAAGAACAGCGAATAAGCTCTTGGGCGCTTTTATGCACTATCATTTGGAATCAAGCCTGGCGCGGGATATTGCGCTGGGAATGATATGAGATGATTTCATCAGCATCCCATAGAAATCCTAATCGTAATCCTAATCGTAATTGACTGCCCCG
>CAZOZF010000198.1:0-5332 GCA_964584205.1 uncultured Verrucomicrobiota bacterium | reverse complement strand
GATGAGGCGGGCGGCGGGGGAAGCCGTCTATCTGCATTCGAGCAATGGCGAGCCGGACCGCGCCTGTGTGGGCGCGATGGATGGGGGCCGGGTCGGCGCGAATGTCACCCGGGACCAGATCCGGTCGCGGATCAACGATGTGCTCCGATCCTATCATCTCCATGGCCGGTGGTTTGCCATTGATATCGACGGCTATTACATGGGCACCGATATCGCCAATATCAGCCAGATCGCCGGGGGCTGGCCGCTGGTGCGGACGTGGATGAGCATGGTCGGGCTATCGTGCGGGATGGCCATCACCTCGGATCCCTGGTACTGGGAGAGTTTCAAGCCGTATTGGCGCAATGTCGAGGTCATGACCCCGCCCGCCAGGGAGCAGACCGAGGTGATGGACTTAGGCACGAGCGAGGAGTGGCCGAGGCTCGTCGGCCATGTCCAGCGCGATTGGGGTAATTGGACCGTTGCCCTCCTGTGGAATCCAGACACCCGGGAACGGGCGATCACACTGGATTTCAAACAGGCCAGGTTGGATCCCGCCAAGCGCTATGCGGTCTGGTCGTTTTGGGATGACCGGTACCTCGGTGTGGCCGAAGGCTCATGGACTACCCCGAAGTTGGCGGCGTCCGCCTCCCAGCACTTGGTGTTCACGGAGGTGGATCCCGGTTCGTCGCGGCCGGTATTTATCGGCTCAAACCTGCACATCTATTGCGGGGCCGCAGAGATCAAGAGGGTGCGGGCAGGGCGTACGGCCATGACGTTTGAATTGACCGATGCGGGGGCGCGTGATGGTTCCCTGTTTATCTACAGCCGGTATCAACCCGTGCTCAAGACTGCCAGCGGGTGCATGGTGGATGGTATTTTCAGCGCGGGAGAGAACGTTTGGCGGATCAGCTTGAATGACCGGAAGCGGGGGGCGCTCCAGAGGATTGATATGGCCATCATCCTGCCGGTGACGAAACAGCTGTGGTTCTGGTCGCTTATCGCGACCGTGATGGCCAGCCTGGTGTTTGCCGCGTGGCGGTATATGGTGGGACTGCGATTCGAGCGCGAGCATGCCCTCGAACGCGAACGCTCCCGCATCGCGCAGGATCTGCATGACGATCTTGGAGCCGAGTTGTCCAGCATCGCCATGATGTCCGACCTCGCCCAGGACGAGGCAGGCGAAAACCGGGCTGTCCGGTCCCGCCTTCATGACATCACGGGCCAGGCCCACCAGACCGTCCGCCGCCTGGAGGAAATCGTCTGGGCGGTCAATCCGGCCAACGACACGGTTGAGCGGTTTGTGAGTTTCTTTTGCAAATTCGCCCAGGCTTATCTCGAACTGGCTGGCGTGGCGTCGCGCTTTGATGTGGCGGGGGAGTTGCCGGATTTGCCGCTGACTTCGGTTCAGCGCCACAATCTGTTTCTCGCCGCGAAAGAGGCGTTGCGCAACGCCGTCCGGCATGGCAAACCCACGGAAGTCACCCTTCGCATCGCGCTTCTCGACGGCCTTCTCACTGTGACGGTGACCGATAACGGCTGTGGGTTCGGCGATACCCCGGCCTTGTCAATGGCGCATGGTTCCGGCAATATGCGCCAACGTATGGACTCTATCGGTGGAAAATTCGAACGGCACAGTACTCCAGGCAAAGGCACAGTGGTCGAGCTCGCTGTGCCGGTCCAGGGAGCGACAGCATGAGCAAGCCACAGGTCACCATCGCGATTGTCGAGGATAGCGCCGCGTTGCGCGACAATCTGGAGGCCATGCTGCGGCGCGAGCCCTCGTTCCGGTGCGTGGGAGCGTTTTCCGATGCCGAGCAGGCGCTGGCTGCGCTGCCGTCCCTGCGCCCGGCGGTGGTGCTGATGGATATCAAACTGCCCGGCATCAACGGCGTGGAATGCGTGCGGCGGTTGGCGGGGGAATTGCCCGAAACCCAGGTGATCATGCTCACCGTGTACGACGATTCCGATTCGGTGTTTGACTCGTTGGCGGCGGGGGCCAGCGGGTATTTGTTGAAGCCTGTGAAATCAGCGCAGTTGATCGAGGCCATCCAGGAAGTACGGGAGGGCGGGGCGCCGATGAGCATGAGCATCGCGCGGCGTGTGGTACAGGCCTTTAAGAAGTCGGCTCCGGTGGCGGATCCCGAGGCCAACCTCTGGGCGAGGGAAGTCGAAATCCTGGAATTGCTGGCCAAGGGTTTCCTGAAGAAGGAAATCGCCGAAAAGCTCAACATCAGTTACTGGACGGTCCAGACCCACGTCGGCCGGATCTACAAGAAGCTCCACGTCCACAGCCGTGCCCAGGCGGTCGCCAAATTCCGTAGTCTCTGAGCTCAACAGGGACTGTCACTTGAGCAGATCCCGCGCGATTGGTTCTGACAACGCTCGCCAGAATACCCACAACAGGGACTGCCCACCCGCTACCAGGTCCTGGCCGCCCTACCGAAATGCGGAAATGTTCGCCGCCATGGCTTGGAAACTTCGGCCTCCTTCAACAGCCACTTGTACACGGGCCTTACGGCGATGGCTTTTCCATCGGAGACTTGTTCTGTTGTTGGCTTGCATATTGACAAACCGGAAGGATAGGTGCATATATGCACCTATGAGGGTGGTGATTGATACATGCGTATGGGTTTCCGCAATAAGGAGTCGGCAGGGTGCCAGTTATGCCCTCTTGGCGTCGATACCGGATGGCCTGTTTCGGTTCGGAGTATCGGTTGCCTTGTTTCTGGAGTACAAAGCGAAACTCATTGGAACCGTCACTGATGGAGATTCGCCTCTTTCGTTGGCACAAGTGGATGCGATTCTGTCAGCCTTGGCGTATTACGCGGCGGAGGTGCCGATCTACTATCAGCTGAGGCCCAATTTGAAGGACGAGAATGACAACATGGTTTTTGAGTGTGCTGCCAACTTTGGAGCGGAAGCCATCATTACCCATAACGTGAAAGATTTTTATTCTCCGGAACTCAGGGGGTACGGACTACGCCCCTTGACGCCGGGGGATTTCGTGATGCAGATACGGAATGGAGAAAAACAATGAAAACGATGCAGGTCCGCCTTCCAGATTCCATTCATGGGAAAGTCCGCAGGCTGGCTCACGATGAGCATATGTCGCTCAATCAGTTCCTGGTGACATCCGTCTCCAACGAAGTGATTCGCCATGAGACCAGCGATTTCTTCCGGGAAGCCTCCGCCCGCTTCAGTGACGCGGCGTTCAGGGACGCTCTGGCCGCTGTTCCTGATGTGCCCGCGAAAGCTGACGACCGGCTTTCTCCGCAACGCCGGGTTGCTGAGGCCCGGAGTCCTTACGGATCAAGGCGCTAGTGGCCTATCTCTGAAATATAAATGGTCTCATCATTGGATTCAGTAGGGCGCGCAGGCCCTTGCGCGCCGCTGCTGCCAAGGGCCCTTCGACGCTGCTCAGGGGAGCCCCGGCCGCCCAAGATATTAAAGTGACATCGTTTTTTGATTGCTCGTGCAGTCATTTTGTGAAATCATTTTATATTAAGAAGGAGGCGCTATGAACACATTGACCATTCGGGGAGTGGATGAAGACGCTATTGGACAACTTAAGAAACAGGCAAAAAGCAATCATTCCAGTGTCAATAAATTTGTGGTGGAGGCGCTCCGCAAGGTGGCTTTTCCCGGCGTTCCTGGAAAAGTGCGAGAATGGCATGACTTGGACGGGTTCTTCGGGAGTTGGGCTGAAGAGGATGCTCGGGAGGTGATGGCGCGTTGTGGCGAGTGCCGGCAGATTGATGCGGAGTTGTGGAAATGAAGGTGCTTGTCATAGATACCAATGTCTATTGCAATGCCATGCGGGGGGAGCCGGAGGCGGTAAAACTGTTGCGGCAGGCAGAGCGAATCCTTTTGCCAGTGGTTGTGTACGGTGAACTCCTTTCAGGATTCAAAGGGGGGAACCGTGAGCGGGCGAATAAGGAACAGCTGGTAGCTTTTGCGGCTACTGAGCGTGTTCAGGTCGCGATGATAACAGCGGTGACGGCAGAGTACTACTCGCTCATCATCACTCAGATGAGGCAGAAGGGAACGCCCATCCCGACTAATGATATCTGGATTGCGGCAATTGCAATGGAACACGGGGCCACACTGGCGACAGGAGACAGCCATTTTAACAGGATAGAGGGAATCCTTATCCAGTAATTGCCATGAGCGACTTCTCCCGCCCGCCCAGAAGAGGTGGTCATGATGAGAATTTGGGAGAAATGTGGTGTTGCATCGTTGCCTGATGGCGTATAGTATGGATGTGGGAATTCCCACCAGTACGAAGACCGGAGTGATAATCATGACAATGGCATTGGTAAAAGAATACGACACGCACTTGGACAGTAAGAACCGGATTACATTGCGCGGTGCGACCGCCGGGTACTATGCGGTTCAGGTTTTTGATTCTGGCACCGTTTTGTTGGAGCCCAGGGTTCTGACCCATCCGGCAAACCTGCCGCCGAAAACATTGCGGATGATGGATAAGGCGGTAGGCAATTTCAAGAAGAGGAAGGTGTCACCGGCAATTGACCTCAAGAAGTATCTTGGGAAGGCCGCCCGCGCATGACGGCTTATGCGATTCGCATGGGTGTTCCGGAGATGGAGGAACACTGGAATGATATTTCGAGCCGTTTCGATCAGAATCAATTGAATGCCGGGGAGAAGCGATACTTCAAGAAACTCGTGAAGACGCTTGGCTATCTTAGCGCCAATCCCCGTCATCCTGGCCTTGAGTCACACGAAATTGACGATTTGAGTCGGCGTTATGGGTTGCGTGTATGGCAATCCTATTTGGAGAACAAGACGCCTTCTGCCGGGCGGATCTTCTGGGTTTATGGACCCGACCGTGGCGAGATTACAGTAATCGGAATAGAGCCGCACCCCGAGGACAAGAAGCGGGGTGGGTATGATCGCATCCCTCTGTCGAGGCTTCCCTCGAACTAACCCAATTGGTAGGGCGGCCAGGGCTCCCCTGAGCAGCGCCGACGGGCCCTTGGCCGCCGCGTAACTAGTCGCTCATTTGAGCGACTAGTGTTATTTCGACGGAAGAGCTATTCTTTATTCCACAAGTGCAAATAATGTGAAGTGTCTGTCCAGCGTTCAGGCAAGGTTTCAGTTTTGAAACAGGAGGGGATTGTCATGAGTATTCATAATCGGTTCGTAACAGGAATGATCGTTGTGGCGGCTACGGTTGCGTTGTGCGGGACGGCGCAGGCCCAGAGTTACTGGACAAATACTGCCTCCGGACTCCTACCATGGAGCACGACGGCCAACTGGACCAATACCGTGCCAGTTCAATATGGCAGCGTCAGTACCATCCTCAATTTCAGCGTCCCTGGAACCTACACCT
>CAZOZF010000197.1:0-5345 GCA_964584205.1 uncultured Verrucomicrobiota bacterium | reverse complement strand
CGTAACCGACGAAGTGTGGGATTAAGTGTGCGACGAAGTGTCGCTTCGCGGCTCCCCTGAGCAGTGCCGAAGGGCTCTTCCAGACCCTTAATCGAAACACTTAGTCCCACACTTCGTCGGTTACACTTAGTCGTCCCGCCTTAGTCGGATTATCCACGCGGTTGATCCCGGTGCCATTATCAATGAATAATCCCCTCATAAACCCAGAAGCGCCAATATTATACTGATTGGGTGGTCGGGCGAATACCGTCCTATTCATAGACGCCCGCCATATCTATCGGCGGTGAATTTTTGGATGCAGCCGTTGACGGGAGAGGGTGGGCTCGGCTAGAGTGGCGCGGCTTTAGGGGTCATCATGAAGATTATTGATCGTTACATTTTGAAGCAGTACCTCATCCCGTTCGGGTACATTCTGGGCACCTTCAGCCTGCTTTACATCATCCTGGATTTATTCGACCGATTTTCTGATTTTGTGGCTGTCAAGGCGGATGCCGTGGATGTCCTGCTGTACTACGCCTATTTTCTGTTCAAAGTGAACGGGTTCGTTCCGTTTCTGGTCATGGTGCTGCCGATCGCGATGCTGCTCGCCACGCTGTACACCCTGACGATGCTCGCCCGGCATAACGAACTGACGGCGATGTGCGCCAGCGGGGTCAGTTTGCGCCGTCTGATGGTGCCCCTGATCATCGTGGGGTTGTTTGCCAGCCTGTTCGGGGCCGTAGTGCAGGAAACCATGGGGCCGGTGGCGACACGCTGGATTTCCGACTACACCAAGCGGGTGTTGAAGCGCTCAAGCGAGTCCTCCTTTATGGTGGGGGATTACCTGTATCATTCCGGAACTGCGAACCGGCAATGGCTGATCAAGCAATTTGATCAGCGGACCCCGACCGTGCTGACGGGCGTCAAGGTCACGCACGAACGGCCGGATCGTTCGCTGGCCAGGGAAGTCACGGCGGATCGTGCCGAATGGATGGATGGCTCCTGGTGGTTTTACGGGGTGCGGCAGCGGGAATACAACGAAAAGAGCGATCCGGTCGGGGCGCAGACTGAGGTGTTGGATAAGCCTGTGGAAATGACGGACTATGATGAGCAGCCTGATGATTTTATCAATGAACTCAAGGATGTGGACTTTCTCTCCACCGCCGACATGGTCCGTTCCATTCAAAAGCGGCCGGATGTCTCCGGACGATGGCTGGCGAAGCGGTTGACGGATATCAATTCCCGGGTGGCGATGCCCTGGTCCTGCCTGGTCCTGATTTTGCTGGGCCTGCCAGCCGCACTTGGCGGGGGACGACAGTCGGCAATGCGAAGTGTGGCCTTCGGGGTGGTGGCTTTGTTTGCCTTCTATGTTCTGATTCAGCTGGGAATGATTCTCGGCAAACGGGAGATCCTTTCCCCCTGGCTTGCCGGTTGGCTTCCCAACCTTACCTTTCTGGGGATTGGCGGCTGGCTGACCTGGCGATTGAGATAGCCGACAGTTTCTTTTTGAGGGTCCACACCAGAAATGAAATGCCTCCCAGTGCGAGCATCGCGAGGGTGATCTGGCCGATGGAGTGCGCCAAAGTTTCCTTGCTGAACCCCTTCCCTAAGCCGCTTCCGATAGCCGCCACCAGAGCGGAGCTGGGCAGATAACCCAAAAACGAACCCAGTAGAAAATACCGGTGCTTGACCGGAGTCAGTCCCAGAATGAGATTGGGAACCACCCCGGCGATCGGAAGCTGGCGCACCAGGAAGATGGTGAACGTGGAGGGCTTCCTGAGCAGATCTCGCAAACGGCGACTTTTTTCGATCCGCTTCACCACCCAGTCCCGTCCGCCCCAGCGGGCAAAGATAAACGTGGTGTACGAACCGAAAAGAGCGGAGAACTGACCCACGATGAAGCCGGTTTGAAACCCGAACAGGACGCTCGCCAGGCCGCACAGGAACATGCGGGGAATGCCGAGGGCAATCAGGGCGGTGCTGACCAGGAAGAACAATGTTGAGGCCCAGAATCCGAGTTGGTGAATATAATGTTTCCAGGTCTGATCGTTGGTGAGCTTTTGCAGAGGCGTGAAATGCACGATGGCGATGCACGCCACGACCACCAGCGCCATGAGTAGAAGTTTCTGTTCCGATTTTCCGGCTGATTCCGCAACCTCGAGTTCCAATTCAATGGGAACCGGATCCGGGTCATCCGAAGGGGCGGGCGGGGGTGGCGTCGTGGATGACCCCGGCGGCGAAACGGGAGTGGCTCCTTCAAAGGTGGAAGGATCCGTGTGTCGTTCATCAAATTCTTCGCTCATGGTTGAATGTCCCTTGCCAGAATGTGGATCTCGACCCACTTGCCTTGAGAGTAGTTGAAGCCCGGGATGATATCCAGTGTTTGAATGCGGGGTGTGTTCAAGGCATCCCGGACAGGAGCAAGACGGGTTTTGGTGACGACCAGGATTCCTTTCCCTGGTGCCACCGCCCAGGCAGGCAGGTCGGGGCCTTCAAGCGATGGGATCGGCGCTTTCCGGGCCAGGTAAAAATTCAGGCTCGGCTCGCCGTATCCACAGGTGGTTACGGGGGTGTCCGGGCTGGATTGTTTCTGGATAAACGACGCAATGAGGGGTGCCAGTTTGTAGGATTCAATCGCGGGAAGCAGGAACAAGGCGGCGGACAGGAAAACCGTCATCATGCCCGCGATCAGGATTCCAGCCACCGTCCTGTGCCGGGCGCGACGGTAATGCCGCCATGCTAGAAAAATCATGGCGAGAAAAACAACACCCATTCCGGTTGCGGGAATCCGGACTCCGAAAACCGGAAGGAACCAGGGGACGCCGATCAGGCCGAGGCCGAGAATGAGGCCGACCAGAAGAAAAAGCCCGAGTCCGGTTCGGGCGGCAAGAGTTCGGTTTCCTGCCGGCCCCTCTCTCATGGCCCGCTGAAGTCCGAGTGCTGTGGCGATGGCCAGTGCCGGCCAGGCGGGCAGGATGTAGTGGGGCAGTTTGGTCGCCACCACACTCATCAGGAGAAGGACCGGCACTCCCCAGCAGAAAAGAAGTTTTCTCCCTCTCCCTTCAGGGGAGAGGGTTGGGGTGAGGGTGCTGCGTCTCGAAAAAAGTCTCGGCAGGTAGAGCGTCCACGGGAAAAAAGCCAGGAGAATGACCGGCAGATAATAGAAATAAAACACAAAGGAGTGTCCGCCGTGACTTTCCATGGCGTTCAGGGAGCGGTCGACGACATGCTTCCCAATACCCAGGCGCAGGAACTCGCCGTGGGTGGCGGCGTTGGCGGGCAGACCCCATGCCAAAAACAACACCGTGGCCGATGCCACGGCGAAGATAAGCCACCCCAGATAAGAGAGTGGTCGGATCGCCCCGCCTTTGACAAAGATCATGACGGCGGCTATGACCAGGAGGGGGACGGCCAACCCGACCGGGCCTTTTGTCAGGATGGCCCCCGCCAGCGCGAGGATCAGCAGGGGAAGGTGCCAGACCTTGAATCCCTGGAACCAGGACAACAGGAAGGCCGCGATGGTTCCGGTGATGCAGGCGAGGAGCAGGGCATCGGTAGTCGCCGCGGTTCCGCTGACGGCCATGAGGGGGGAGAGCATCAGGATCAGTCCCGCCACGAGGGCCGGCTTGAGGCCGATCAGGCGGCGGGCAATCCAGACTGTGAGCAGAGCCGTGATGAGCGTGGCGAGGGGAGCGACGAGACGGCAGGCGAGCTCGGAGGGGCCGAGGAGGCGGACCGGTAGCGACATGAGCCAGTAGATCAGGATGGGTTTATCGGCTCGCAACTGGCCGTTGAACGTGGGGACGAGATAGTTTCCGGATTCCACCATTTCGACGGTCGCACGGGAAAAACGCGGTTCATCGCGATCCCACAATGATGAGGCGGTGCACAGTGCGAGGTAAAGGGTGAACAGGAGCGCGAAGAAAAGAAATGAACTTCGAACATTGAACATTGAACGTTCAACATTGAAGTGAGGAGAGTAACCATAGAGTTGTGGTTCGATGTTGGATGTTGGATGTTGAATGTTGAATGTTCGATTTCGTTGACGTCTAGGCAGTAAACGGGCGATCAACAGGAAGACGCCGGGTGGGCCCCAGATGCGGAGGAAATCCAAAACAAAGGGTGTGGCGCGGGCCCAGGCGAGGTTGATAACGGAAAATGAGATGATCAGAATTCCGGCGATAAAAAACCAGCGGCGGGGCGGGCGCCAGCGCACCCTTCTGAGAATGGCCAGGGCGATGGCGGAGGCGATCAGGCCGAGGGCGGCGCCCGTCAGGGCGTCACTGGAGAAATGCCGACCGTCATAGACCCGGCCCGTGATCACGCCGCCGGTAATCACGACGGCGAGCGGTGCGGTCCACGGCGAAGCCGTCAACAGGGGGACGCAGAACGCGGCGGCCGTGGCGGCATCTCCGCTGGGAAACGACTCATCGTTTGTCAGGGCCGGGCGTTCGCGGCCCACGACGATTTTAAGAGGCGTGACCAGAATGGCGATCATGCCCAGGGCCAGGAGGATATGCATCGCTTTTCGTCGTGCCCCGGCCACTCCCAATGCGGCGATAATCAGAAGAATTACGTCACCCTTCCCGAAGGGGCGGACGAGATTCAGGAGTTCCTGGGCGATATGGATTTTTCCGACCCGGTGGGAAAAGGTCCGCAGGGCCTGGTAAAGGGCCGTATCGAACGGGTAGATCAGAACGGCGGCCGCTAATAGAATAGCGGCGGCCAGAAGATAAGGTGCATAGCGCGATTTGACCGGTTGCTTCATAAACCCCTAATCAAACCATGGGTGGCGTCAGAGTCAAGGAAATCAGCAGGAAATCATGAGCAAGGGGGGAATGGGATTGACCTTGGGCGGGCGGGAGGGCATCTTGGGTGGCATGAAAACCAAACCCTTTGTCCGTCCCGACTGGGATCACTACTTTATGGCTATTGCGACAGTTGTGGCCACGCGTGGAAACTGCTGCAGAAGACAGGTTGCGGCCGTGATCGTGAAGGATCAGCGCATGATTTCGAGTGGTTATAATGGAACGCCGCGCGGAGTGAAAAACTGCTTCGAAGGGGGCTGCGAGCGATGTGCCGGGGACGCGCCATCCGGAACCTCTCTTGGGGAGTGCATTTGCTGCCATGCCGAGGAGAATGCCATTACTCAGGCCGCCTACCACGGAATTGCCCTGCGCGGAGCGACGCTTTACTCAACGCTGAGTCCCTGCCTGACCTGTGCCAAAATGATTATCAATGCCGGGATTCAGGAAGTGGTGTACGAGAGTGAATACGAGTTCAGCAACCAGACGCGCTCCCTCTTGCACGAGGGCGGCGTCCGGTGTCGTAAGTTGACGGGCTAGGGGAACGCCCGCTTATTTCTC
>CAZOZF010000196.1:0-5349 GCA_964584205.1 uncultured Verrucomicrobiota bacterium | reverse complement strand
TACAGTCTTCAGCCTTCGGCCTTCTAACCTGCGTCCTATGGGACGCTACTGAATCTTTTACGTGGATTAGGCTTGATTCGCAGGAATGCAATCGGGATACTTCGCCCGAATTGTGGGGCGCGCGAAGAGAAAGCAGGTAAGTTTATGGCACAGGAACTGGCATTTGCACTGATTAATCCTTATACGATTTCGAAATCCCGGACGGGTGGAGTCATTGGACGGCTGATGAGTCGCACCGGACTTGAATTGGCGGCCGCCCGCATGTTCGGCCCGAGCCAGGAACTGGTGACCCGCTATGCCGATTCCCTGCTGACAAGCAATCAGGTGGAGCCGGAATTTGCCCGGTTATTGAGTGAATATGTCCGGAAAAACTATGCTCCCGATGCGGCAACGGGGCGTCGGCGCCGTGTGATTCTGCTGATGTTTGAAGGGGAGAATGCCATTCAGAAAGTGCGCGAGGCCACGGGGCATCTCCGCGCCGGCTGGGTGGGCGGGGAAACGATCCGTGATACCTACGGGGATTATGTGGAGGATGAAACGGGGAAGGTGACCTATTTCGAGCCCGCCGTTCTGGTGGCCCCCTCCGTTGAACGGGCTGCCTCGGTACTGCGCCTGTGGGCGGAATATTCAGAGACCGATGGCGGGATCATGGATCAGAGTATGGATGTCTCGGACTCGGAAGGGGTTCAAAACACGCTTGTTCTGATCAAGCCGGATAATTTCAGGTTCCCCTCCGTTCGCCCTGGCCATATCATTGACCTGCTGTCCCGGTCCGGCTTGCGGATCGTGGGGTTGCGGAAGATTGCGATGACGGTTGCCCAGGCGGAGGACTTCTACGGGCCGGTTCGTCCCGTCCTTCATGAAAAATTCAAGCAGATCACGGCGCAGCGTGCCGGGGATATCCTTGAAAAGGCCCTGAATATCGGGATTCCCGAGAACGCCAAGGCGGTCATCGGCGAACAGATCGGCCCGATCGTGGGAGAGCGCCAGTTTGAGGAAATCGTCAAGTTCATGACCGGACATCGCCCCTCCGAAGTGGCGGAGGCGGACAAGGCGAAGACCGGGTCAGAAAATTGCCTGGCGTTGATCTACAAGGGGATGAGCGCCGTGGAGAAAATCCGCTATCTGCTGGGCCCGACGGATCCGGCAAAGGCGCAGGTTGGATCCGTGCGCCGTGAGTACGGCAGCGATATCATGGTGAATGCCGCGCATGCCTCGGATTCACCTGAGAATGCGGCCCGGGAAATGATGATTGTGGGGGTTCAAAACGATTCAATTCGAGAATGGGTGGAGAAGTATTATGGAGCTTAATGAGCGGATAGCGGGAATTGCGCCGTCGTTAACCCTGGCGATTGATGCCCAGGCAAAGGCACTTGCGGCGGCGGGGGAAAAGGTTTGCGGATTCGGTGCGGGAGAACCTGATTTTGATACTCCAGAGCACATCAAGGAGGCGGCCGCCAAGGCGCTTCGGGAGGGCAAGACCAAGTATGCCCCCAATGATGGCATCATGGAGTTGCGCGCCGCCATAGCTGACAAACTGTCCTCTGAAAACAAGTTGTCCTACAAGCAGGAACAGATTCTGGTGAGCAATGGTGCCAAGCATTCGTTGTTCAATATTTTTATGGCGTTGTGCCGTGAAGGCGATGAAATCCTGATTCCCGCCCCCTTCTGGCTGAGTTACCCGGAAATGGTTCGCGTTGCCGGAGGCAAGCCGGTGTTTGTTCACGGAACCGAGGCGCACGGCCTGAAGGTGACGGCGTCCCAGTTGGAAGCCGCCATCACGCCGCGCACCAAGGCGCTGATTCTCAATAGTCCCTCGAATCCCACCGGCATGGTGTACAGCCGCGCCGAACTCAGGGCTCTGGCGGAAGTGGCCGTGAAACACAATTTGTATATTGTATCCGATGAAATCTATGAGCGGATGGTTTATGACGGCATGGAGGCGGTCAGCGTGGGAGCGCTTTCCCCTGAAATCTTCAAACGCACGATCACGGTGAACGGGTTCAGCAAGCCGTATGCCATGACCGGTTGGCGTCTGGGTTACTTTGCCGGTCCGATTGAGATCGTCAAGGCCAGTTCGGCCTTCCAGAGCCACAGCACCTCGGCCCCAAACACTTTTGCCCAATACGGAGCCGTGGCCGCCTTGCGCGGACCCCAGGATTGCGTGACGAAGATGGTTCAGGCTTTTGATGAGCGCCGGAAGTTTTTCCACCAGCGGTTGACGGCGATCAAGGGGATTACCTGCGTCAAGCCCGTCGGCGCGTTCTATATGTTCCCGAATATCGCTGCCTTTGGCCTGCCTTCGCTTCAATTTGCGGAGAAACTGTTGCTTCAGGAAAAGATGGCCGTGGTACCCGGACTTCCCTTCGGTGCCGACGAGCATATCCGCCTTTCCTATGCCTGCAGCATGGCGAACATCGAGGAAGGCATGACCCGGCTGGAGCGTTTCGTCAAGGCACTGTAGGGATCAGGATCGCCTCACGCCATTTTCGCACTGAATTGATGAGGTGGATTTTGTCGCCAGGGGAAAGTTCCGAAACAGGGAGGATGGCTTCCCTGATGATTCCCTGGTCGAGTAGTTCCATTCGGGTGGTGCCGGGTAACAGGCCGCACCTGACCGGCGGGGTCAGGAATTCCCCATCGCGTTCGACGACGATGTTGGCAATCGTTGATTCCGTCAGTTCACCGGCTGGATTCCAGAGCAGCACATCGTCACAATCCTCTACTCCCGCCTTGGCCTGCTCATAAACAGTCCGATGGGTAGTCTTGTGGTAGAGGAACCGGTCACTGGGATCGATCGGCTTTGAAGCCAGACGAACACGGACGGGAGTTGATCTCTCAACCGGATCCAGCCGGATGGATTCGATTCTGATTGTACCGTCCTGGGCGACCCGGAGTCTGATGCGACGGGGAAATTGAACATTGAACAGTGAACATTCAACATTCAACAGAGAACGCAGAGAGGGCAGGGAAAGGGGAATATCGAAATACTCGGCGGACTCAGCCAGACGATTCAGGTGGCGTTCGAGAATGAAAATTCCGCCATCGGACGTCCAGAGGAGGGTCTCCAGGAGTTCAAATGCGGGTGGGGGTTCCGTCAGGACCTTCGCCTTGAGCCAGCATTCCTCGTATTCATTGCCGGTTTCGGAATCCCACACAATGCCGCCTCCCACACCATACTCCGCCGTTTTGGCCTGGCGATCCACCAGCACGGTGCGGATGGCGATATTGAACTGGGCGCGTCGGCCGGGCGCAAGATAGCCGATGGAGCCTGTATAGATCCGACGTGGCGTGGTCTCCTCCCGGGCGATGATGTCCATGGTTCGGGGTTTTGGTGCCCCGGTAATGGACGCACAGGGAAACAGGGCGGAAAAGATGTCGCTGAGGGGTGCCCGGGTTTGTGAGGTGACGGTGGACACCATCTGCCAGACGGTGGGATAACGCTCAATTTCAAAAAGCCGTTCGGGCACCACGCTTCCGGGAATGGCGATCCGCCCCATGTCATTCCGGATCATGTCGACGATCATGATGTTTTCGGCCCTGTTTTTTTCAGAATTCTGCAGTCGCTTCGCCTGATTCCGGTCATCCTCCGGAGTCAGTCCGCGTTTCTCGGTTCCCTTCATCGGACGGGATTCAAGACGGTCACCTTCCAGGCGGAAAAACAGCTCGGGAGAAGCTGAACACAGGACGAAATCACCGGTGTCCACAAAGGCTGAATAATTCGGCCCTTGAGCCTGGACAAGGTTGCGGAAGAGCGCTTCGGGAGAAGCCGGGCAGGGCCCCCTGAGTCGGAAGGTATAATTGACCTGATAGGTATCACCCGTGAAAAGATACTGCCGTAGTCGTGCCACCGTCGTCTCATACGCCTCACGCGTAATGGTGGGGAGCCAAGAGCCAGCCTCCGTCGCCAAGGCCCTGGCCTCCATAGCCTCGGCGACGGAGGCTATGGAGGCCAGGGTGGGCTGGGGGGTGTGATAGAGGCCGAACCAGAGGAGGGGAAACCCGGAATCATCGGGCCGAACCTGCAAGGCGGAATCAAAAGCGGGCGCCGCTTCATAACTCAGGAAGCCCGCCGCAAAGAGGCCGTTCTGATTGACTTCGGTTTCAATCTCCCGGAGGGCGGGGAGGATTTCCGCCAGGGAGGAAGCGGACACAATTCTGACCGGATTTTTGAAGGTCAGCCAGTGTCCGGCTTTCGGGTCATGAATGACAATAGGGTGTGTCACAGGCGATTTCCTTGATAAGGCAAAGACCTTATACGGCCGGGGTCATCTCCGTAAAGAAATTCTTTGTCATACACATCGTAGAGGCATATTATGTGTACGAAGGAGTTGATCGATATGACAAGAACTAACATTGTGCTGGATGAAACTCTCGTCCAGAAGTGCCAGAAGTTAACCGGGATTTCCACTCAGCGGTCCTTGATTGATTACGCCTTACGGGAATTGCTGCGGCATGGCCGACAGAAAAAGGTTTTGGACTTAAAGGGAGTTGTTTCCTGGGATGGTGATCTGCCCTCGTGGCGGGCGGGACGAGGCGTCTGATGACGCTTGTTGATACAACAGTCTGGATTGATTTTTTCAAGGGTCATGACACGCCTCAAGTGCGGTGTCTCGAGAACTTGATTGGCGCGGACGAAGATATCAGCATCTGTGGCGTAATCCTGACTGAAGTGCTTCAAGGTGTCCGGGAGGATAAGGATTACGCTGCTGTATCGACCCGATTTGACGCCTTCATCTATTTGCCGATGTCACAGAAAACATTCAGGAGGGCGGCGGAAATGTACCGGTCACTCCGAAAAAAGGGTGTCACCATAAGAAACGCTGTTGATTGCATGATCGCTGCTGTGGCTATTGAGCACGATATACACCTTTTGCACAATGACAGGGATTTCCTGCAACTGGCAAACCATTGTGGCCTAAAAGTGATCGATGCCGATAGCCCGCCAACAAGCAAACCCAGCTTGCGGCCTCGCCGTCGCTGATTTGCCTCGTCCCGAGCGACTCTTGTTCGTATCGTATGCATAACCCATTTAGCATTGGTAATATTATGGCGCTTCTGGGTTTGTGTGGTGAATATTCATTGATCTAAGCCACTGTACGTTCAGCAGCCGGGATGATTAGGCGGCCGGGTGGGTTCATGGGCAGGCGACTATTCCGTTGTAGGGCGAGCTTCCCGACGTCAGGAGGGAGCTTGCGGGCAGGCGCCAGGTAATGGAGCAGACACAGGCTCCCCCTCCTTCGCCCGCGATGCGGGACTACGGCGCGGGGAAGCCCGTCCTACAACGAGCCTCTCGACTAAGCAGGTTGGACTAAGCGTAACCGACGAAGTGTGGGATTAAGTGTGCGA
>CAZOZF010000195.1:0-5363 GCA_964584205.1 uncultured Verrucomicrobiota bacterium | reverse complement strand
GTAAATGCCTGGACGTGTCCTGTTGCGTCATTCCTCCGTGTCTCCCGGTCATGGCTTGGTCTTCCATTGCAGAACGGTGCGGAGGCATTCGTCCTGAAAATCCATGGAAACGTTCAGACTGTCGATGGACTTGAACAGGCCGAATCGCGCCGATGGATAGAGCATGCCAGAAGCGCGTCGGACTGTCCAGAATATCGTGAATGGACACCACCCAGTAAATCTAGTATAATAATCGAACAACTTGGGTTGCGTAATGTTTCGTGGTTATGCCGAGTGGGCGTACTGTTCGTTTGCAGGCCGAGTGGCTACAGGGAGGAAAGACGATGAAGAAATCACTTATTATGGTTGCGGTGCTGGCAATGGCGACGGCAACGGCATGGGCCGGGGAAGCCTGCTGCGCGGCTGATAAGACTGCGGCCGCGAAGGGCGCCTGCTGCAAAGCCGGCGACAGCGTGTTCGCGTGCGCCAAGTGCAGCGTGGTCGATCTCAAGGCCGGCAAGTGCTCGAAGTGCGAGACGGCGCTCAAGTCCATGAATGTGCTGGCCATGAAGGACGGCACCGTCACCTTGTGCCCCTGCGAAGCCGGCTGCAAGTGCACCATCAAGGCTGATGACGCCACCCAGTGCAGTTGCGGCAAGGCCGTTGTGACGATCAAGTGCCCGGTTGCCTGCAAGGTCGCCGCCCCCAAGGTCGCCGCCCCGAAGGTCGAGGCACCCAAGGTCGAAGCCAAGTAATACGGGACGTTACAAACCCGAAGGCCTCCCGCAATGGGAGGCCTTTTTTGTGCCCGCAACGACATCCGAGCCTGATAAAAACACTCGAACCCGTGTTGCCACGGGTTCGAGTGTTCTGAAAAATGGCTCCGGTGGTAGGATTTGAACCTACGACCAAGTGGTTAACAGCCACCTGCGCTACCACTGCGCTACACCGGAATAAGACGAAAGCAACGCATCCTTCTCATGAGGGACAAGACGCGGCGAACTGTAACGCATTCTTGCGGATGGTGTCAACTGGTATTTCAAGTTATTGATCTAAATTTCAGCGTGACTTGACATTCCCCCGAGCATCTGCCATGTTATCATCATGACGTCGCTGCCTATTACTGCTGCAGGCATGATTTCGGCATGGGGGGGGGGCGGGGATGCCGGAAAAGCGATTTCTTATCAATTAAAGGGCGCGAAAGGCAGACGCATACATGAGAACTCCGTGCGAAAGCTGGATTCTGACTCCGGTCCAAAGGTTGGGCCAGATTCCACTCTCGGTCATCGGGAACATGGGCAGCATGGGGATCTTCCTTGTCCGGGCCTTGTTTTACACCTTTGCGCCGCCGCTGAAGTTCTTCCGCGTCCTGAAGCAAATCCGGTTTATCGGATTTGACTCCCTGCTGGTAATCGTGCTGACCGGTGCGTTCACCGGCATGGTGCTCGGGTTCCAAGGCTACTACACGCTCTCGCGGATCGGATCCACGGCCTTGCTCGGACCGATGGTCGCCTTGGCGCTCCTGCGCGAACTGGGCCCCGTGATGGCTGCGCTGATGGTAACCGGCCGTGCGGGATCGGCTGTGACGGCAGAGCTCGGGATCATGCGCATCACAGAGCAGATCGATGAGCTTGAAATCCTGGGCCTGAGTCCCTACCGCTACCTCGTCGTCCCCAATCTTCTGGCCGCGCTGATCTCCGTTCCCCTGCTGACGGCCATCTTCAATGTGGTCGGCACTCTGGGTGGATACCTGATCGGGTGCAAACTCCTCGGCGTAAATTCAGGAACCTACTTCGGCTCGATGTCGGATTATATGGGCATGAAGGATGTGCTGATCGGGCTCTACAAGTCGATCTGTTTCGGCGGAATCATCGCCTGGGTCTGCTGTTACAAAGGCTACACCGCCGGATTCGGAGCGGAAGGGGTCAGCCGGGCGACCACTCAGGCGGTGGTCTTGTCGACTGTCCTGATTTTGGTCTTCGACTACCTGTTGACATCCGTTCTTTTTTGAGGCGCACAATGATCACGATTGACAACGTGCATAAATCGTTTGGCGGAGAGGAGGTGCTCAAGGGAGTGTCACTCGAAATCCAGGACGGGGAGATCGTGGCGCTCATCGGCCCCAGCGGCGAGGGGAAGAGCGTGTTGCTCAAGCATGTGGCTGGCCTGATGCGACCGGACAGCGGGCGGATCGTGTTCAACGGTAAAAACCTGTTTGGACTGGGCCGCGCTGAACTCGTGAGCCTGCGAAGCCGCTTGGGATTTCTGTTCCAGAACGGCGCCCTGTTCGACTCCATGACGGTCTATGACAATGTGGCCTTCCCCTTGAGAGAGAAGACTCGCCTGAACGAGAAGGATATCCGCGAACAGGTTCTGGCTGAGATCAAACAAGTCGGACTGACAGGGGCTGAGGAGAAGTATCCCGCCCAGTTGAGCGGCGGCATGGCGAAACGCGCGGCTCTCGCTCGAGCGATGGTGAGTTCACCGGAGATCATGCTGTTTGACGAACCGACCACGGGGCTCGATCCGATCGTTGTCCACTCGATCCACGCGCTCATCGCCTCGACGCACAAGCGCTTCGGGTTCAGCGGCATCGTTGTGTCCCACGCCATCCCGGGCGTCTTTCCATTTGTTCAGAAAGTGGCCGTACTGTATGGGGGCATCATCCGGTTTATGGGCACGCCGAAGGAGATTTTTGAGACCGACGACGCTGTCGTCCGCAATTTTATTCAAGGGAGCCTGCCGTCGGAACCCGTTCCTTCTCGGGAACAGGCTCCATCTCTGTCAAACGCGAAAGAACTACAGGAGGGTACATTATGAAAGGCAAGTTGAATCTCGAACTGGTCGTGGGAACCTTCATGGTCGTTGGCATACTGTGCCTGGGATATCTTTCCATTAAATTGGGCAAGATCAATTTCTGGAGCAACCCGGGCTACGAGGTGTTCGCTGTCTTCAGCGACACCGGAGGGCTCAAAACAGGCTCATCGGTGGTTGTCGCCGGAGTGGACGTCGGTCTCGTGAAAAGTATCAGTCTCGAGAACTATGAGGCCCGTGTAGTCCTGCAAATCAAGCCCGGCCTAAAAATTTACGAGGATGCCATCGTGTCGGTCAAAACCCGCGGCCTGATCGGAGAGAAGTTCATCCAGATCAGCGCCGGCGCCGCAGACGAAGTGATTAAGCCCGGCGGGCGGATCCGTCAAACGGAATCGGCCGTGGACATCGAAGCCCTCATCAGCAAATACGCTTTCGGCAGTCTGTAACAAAACAACCTGAAAAGGAAAGATCATGAAAACTTCCTGCAAACAAAAGATGGCAGCACTCCTTCTCTTCGCCTTCGGCATCCCCGCCCTTGTGCTGGCGGGCGACCCCTCGGACCAGATCAGACAGACGACCGAGAAAATCCTCGCCATTGTTCAAGACCCGGCCATGAAAGGCCCGGACAAGGATGTGGAGCGCCAGAGACAAATGAGGAAGATGATCGATGAACGCTTTGACTGGGCTGCCATGGCCCGCAGCGCCATCGGGAAACACTGGCGCGACCTGTCCGAAGCGCAGCGCACCGAGTTCACCGGCCTCTTCAGCGAACTGATCGAAAAGACCTACATGTCAAAAATCGAGAGCTACTCCGGCGAGAAGATTCTGTACAAAGGCGACAAGGTGGACGAGATGTACGGAGTGGCGGACGTGGTGATTTCGACTCTCAAAGGCGCCGACATACCTGTCAGCTACCGGGTTCAGAAGAAAGGCGCGGATTGGCTGGTGTATGATGTAAACATCGAGGGAGTCAGTCTGGTGAACAACTACCGCAGTCAGATCGGCGCGATTCTCAACAGTTCGTCCTACGCCAATCTGATCGTTAAAATTAAGGCGAAAATTGCCTCAAGCGCTTCCGGGCAGGCGGGCGAAAAGGCCGGAGGTGCGGCAGACAAGAAACAAGGGGAGGGCACACTATGAAAGCCACACTCCGATTCTTTCCGATTCTGCTCCTTGCCTGTGCCGGATGCCGCAGCACCACGCCGGACATGGCACAGGGCGCAGGCGTCGCTTCGCAGGCCGTGGTTGTCGGCGGACAAAAAGAGGACGTGGACTTGCCGGGCATCGGCGAAGCCCCCGGCGTTGTGCTCTCGGCACAACCTATTGAGGTTTCGGATCCCCTCGAGCCAATCAACCGTGCGTTCTTTCAGTTCAATGACAAACTGTATTTCTGGGTCCTGAAACCGGTATCCAAGGGATACGCCAAAGTCTTGCCTCAGCCGGCGCGGCACTGCGTGAAAAACTTCTTTTCCAATATCGCCACGCCGATGCGGCTCGTGAACTGCACACTCCAAGCTGAATTCGAAGGCGCGTGGGTCGAGCTCGAGCGTTTCGCCATCAACACCACGGTCGGCGTGGCCGGTCTCGGCGATCCTGCGCGGAACCGCTGGAACATGGAAAAACGCAATGAGGACCTCGGCCAAACGCTGGGCCGATATGGGCTAGGGACATCCATCTACATCAACTGGCCCATTCTAGGGCCGTCGAATGTGCGGGATACCGTGGGCTACGCGGGGGATACCTTTCTTGATCCGTTCACCTATCTGGTTCCAAAATTCTGGTACAAGGTGGGCATCAAGTCATACGACACCGTGAACGGCACATCGCTCCGGGAGGGTGATTACGAGGACTTCAAGAAAGCCGCCATTGATCCCTACGTCTCCCTGCGCGACGCCTACTACCAGTACCGCAGAAACCAAATCAACAACGGCGCCGAGCAGGCCGCACGCCCGGCCGAACCCATGCCGACTGAATGACCATGACGACAACCACACGCTTGCCATGGACGGTCATCAGAAACTTGGTGCCGGCCTTGGGCTTCCCCGTTCCGGACCAAAACATATTGGCGATCCACGTTTCCTCGGTCACAGAAGGCCGGGTGTTGCCCACGGACCCCTGTCCAGGCATGCCACCCTCGGCGGGCGTCCATTGCTTGACGTGAATGTCATCAAACAGCTCGTCGAATGACGCCGATGGAAAGAACTTCCTGTATTCGATATTCAGTTCCACTTGGTTAGGTTGATTGTTTTTTTGTAATGCTCGCCACGTGTTTTCCTTGGAAACGGGCGATCGCCAATTCATTCTCGGAGGGTTGGCGGCTTCCATCACCGCCTGTAAGGCGGTTTCTAATAATGAGCCAGCGTTTTTTGCCGTAGGTGGAGTAACAGGGGGCGAACTGTGCCGCGCCAATCGGTCAAAAGTCCGCACCCCGATCAATCTGAACTTGACAGCATCCCCCTTTTCTGTTTTCCTGATGTTGTTTGATGACAGGCCGCTAGCTCAGTTGGTAGAGCACATGACTTTTAATCATGTGGTCGCGGGTTCGATCCCCGCGCGGCCTACCAGTATAA
>CAZOZF010000194.1:0-5389 GCA_964584205.1 uncultured Verrucomicrobiota bacterium | reverse complement strand
TCAAAAACCACGGCCGCTCCTTCAGGTTTAAATTCTCGTTTTGAAAGGGACATGTTTTAATATTAATTGATCGCCCCAACACCGCGCAAGGCTTTATCCACCCATCCACTCCTGTGAATGTCCATTGGTTACTGTGCTTGAAGTATCCATACCCTGTTCATGTTCAGTCAATTTGGTTTAAGTATCTTGTCTATTATCATGGCCTTTTCACCTCATAAAAAGACGAATGAACGAGACGCGGAGCCATACTGCTTTGGTGATCTTCGGCATCTATTGCTCTTACGTATACTGTGTGCTGTGTGGAGCTCTCATCCGGTCGAAGGATTAACAGTCCATTCCCTAAGGAGGCCCTCACAGCGGCCATTCTGGGCTATGCGGCGTCACCACCGCATTCGCACTTGCTCCCCTGTCTCGTTCATTCGTCAACACTCATCCTGGTAAGTCACAATGGTCTCGAATGATGCACGTCGCAACTTGCGATTTAACTCCCTGAACGCCACGTGAGTGCTTTCCAATTCTCGGCGAGCCTCGGCATAGGAAACAGGACCGGCCTCAACAATGTCACGGCCCTCCTTATAAATCACCGTTTGATAGGCGGCATCAACCGCCTGGGTCTTGAGTTCATCCGTGTGGGTTTTCATTCCCTTGCGCAATTCCAAGGCCTCCAGCAGGTTGATTTTCTGACCCTCAAACTCGATCTGTGTTTCGTAGTTGGCTTTCTGGATGGCGCTGTTCAGTTTGCGCTGCTTAAATTCCAAACCCCGAAGCGCTTCCTTTTCCCGAACCGCATCAAAATCCGGGCTGGGACGGCTCTTGTTTTTGTCGTCATGCCAAAGAGAAGCCCGCCCGCGACGCGTTTCGCCGCCGGAAATGCAGTCCTTGATTGTCGCCATCCTCACATTGTATTCCGCGCGCAATTCCAAGGCCTCGTACAGATGCAATGCGCTTATTGTTGTTGTCTCCATAGTGGTCTCCTTTTTTGTATCGTTCACTGGGTTTAATTCGTTATTCGAGTAGTGTGTACTACCTACGCCACGGTTGCAAGAAAAAATTAATCATCCCTTGCCGTATTTCGCGCGGGCTTCCCGCACAATGCCGCTGAAAGCCTTGTCCGGAGCACTCTTGAGCTCCCGAATAAGCTCGGCAAAAAGCTGCGGTCGTTTCCGGATCTCGTCGTGCAAGTCGGCGGATATCTTGCCAGCCATGGCCAGCATGAGATCCGCATCCTCACCCAACGCCCCGGCAAGCGCCTTGATTTTCGCTTCCGAGGGCGGCGGGGTTATGCCCCGCTCGATTTTGCTCAGAAAAGAAGGCTCAAGCCCAACCGCCAGCGCAATACGTCGAAGGGAGTAGCCTGCATCCTCGCGCAGCAGCGTCAATCGCTTCTGCCGGATATATGGGCCAAATGAATACGCAGACACCCAATCCACTCCCGTAAACCGTTCCCGATTTATGCGCCGACTATAAACGGAATTTCGGTGTGGAGACGAGATAATAATGGATTTGTGGCAGAAGATTACGATTAGGATTAGGATTTCTATGGGACGCTAATGATTTCTGAACACAGCAGGATGTGCTACAGGCCCGTGGCAACGTTTTTCTTCCTCCACTGCTGGAGTTCGCCCAGAACGGCGGCATGGGTGGTTAACAGATCCTGGAGAACCACGGTTTCGTTGGCAGGGGTCACATCAGGCACCACGCTGCGGGTGACATACGAGAGCAACTCCTCGCTTCCACGAGCAGGCTGGCGTAACCGCAAAACCGTCAGCCAATCCCACCGCGCCCCATCCCACCGCGATCGCCACCACCGCTGAAACGCCTCACCCGGATGCCGGAGATCCTCCAGCCTGAACCCGCGCGGAACCCAATTGGGATCATCCGGCGTCTCCACCCGCGGAAAAGCCATGGAACAGATATCCTCCGGCGTCGGCGAAAAATCCCCGGCCCGAATCATGGTCGTCACCCATAGTGACACCGTGCCCGCCCCGGACGTCAGCCGCCAAAGCTGGAAGGGAAACTCCGTGGGGAGAATGGTTGTTAAGTTGCTGAGTTGTTGGGTTGTTGAGGGAAGAGAGCGATAAGCAGATTGAAGTTTGGGGTCCGACACGGGGCGAACTCTGTTGTCCTGGATTTTTTCGACGGCGTAGTACTTGATCTTCATGCACATGGGCATGTTGTAGCCGTGGACCAATCGGACAAAAAAACGGGGCTCAGGGCCGCCTGATGCGGGCTCCCCAGCCAGTTCCATCCCCATGATGTTCGGATCCGTGGGATTTTCGGCATCAATCGATTTCACACGGATCGCCCAGCCCGGAATTATAGGCTGGAAGCCCGCCAGATCCCGAGTCGTCAAGGAGTACCCCTTCCCCGGCCGGGCACTTCGTTCCGCCATCACCAGCCAAAACGCCAGCAATAAGCACCCGCTGACGAGCAGGATAGACACCAGATAGGATCGAATTTTCCTAAGGATAATCATTTACCACGGAGGAAGAGGAGGGCTGAGAGAGAGAAAACAAAGAGAATGTTGCGGCATTTTTATGCGGCGAGTACAACGCATAAAAATGCCGCAACACCTTTTCTGGAGGGGGAGAGAACGAGACAGGTTTAAACTAAAAGCCGAGGCCCGAACTCCCGGAGAGGTGTTCCGCGATTTTTCAAAATGGGGTACTCGCCATTTTGAAAAATCACGGAACATTTTCCTTCTCTCCTCCGTTGTCTCCAGCTTGCCCTCCGTAGCCTTGGCGAAGGAGGGCGAAGCGGGTGGTGAATCTTATTCCCCCTGCATCATGGGCATGGACATTTCAGGAGCGGGCTTCGCGAGATCGGAATAGGTGATCTTGGCATCCTTCTTCAGCTTTGCCGTAAACGCCTCGAACAATTCCATCTGCTTCTGCTGCTTCAAGTGCTCCATCAACTTGTCCTTGACCTCCGCCAGCGGGGTGGTCTTGCCCGTCTCATGGGCGGTCACCTGAATGATGTGGAACCCGAACTGGGTCTCAATCACCGGGCCAACGGCATTCGTTGCCTGACTGAAGGCCGCATCCTCAAACGCCTTGACCATCTGGCCGCGCGGGAAGGACCCCAGATCGCCCCCGCGTTCCTTGCTGGGACAATCAGAATTCTCCTTCGCCAGTTTCTCGAAATCAGCGCCTTCGACCAATTGCTTGCGCAGACCTTCGATCTTGGCTTTTTTCTCGGCTTTCACGGTATCGGCATCCGCGGCTTCCATCTTGATCAGGATATGACGTGCAGAAACCGTCTCGGGCTGAACAAAGCGCTCCTTCTGTGCGTCATAGAACTTGGCCACATCCGCATCCGTCACCACGGAATTGGTGGGCACTTCGGATTCGACGAGCAACTTGATCCGGATCTCGCCAACCATGTTCGACCGCAGCGAATCCAGGGTCATATTCTCGCGCTTCAGGACATCCTCGAGGGTCATATCCTTGGGCAACCGGTTCTTGATCATGGCGATCGCCTCGTCCACATCCTTATCGGTTCCCTTGATCTTGCGCTTATCGGCTTCCTGATTGAGCAGGGACCGGATGACAAAGCGCTCGGCGGCCTGCTGGCGGAACCGTCCCATCATGGCTTCCATCTGGCCGGGCTGCATCTGGGCGGCCTGGGGGCCGAGCATGGCCATGATCTGTTTGTCGGCTTCACCGACCGTAAGCTTCTCATCACCCACCGCAACGAGGACGGTGGCAGGATCAACGGCAGGGACTGCGGGCGCCTGGGCCACTGCCGTCGGCTTACCGGCTTCGGGCTTTCCCGAATCCTTGGCCGCAGCCTTATCCGCTTTACTGCATCCTGCCCCAAACGTCATCGCCACTCCACCACACACAACCGCAACCATTAATTTCTTAAACATGATTTCCTCTTTCTTTAAACATTTAAACTCTTACTCTATGACAAACCTCGACCGGGAAGCCAGAAAAATTGGTGGCGGGAGTGGGAGTTGAACCCACGACCAACGGCTTATGAGTCCGCTGCTCTACCACTGAGCTATCCCGCCCAAAAAACGGCCAGTACCATAGTGAAAACCTTCACCCCTGTCAACGGGGCGGAGAGGAGGGGAAAACTTCCACTAGAACTTGAGGTTAGCCTTAAGCAGGCGCTGTTCGAGTTCAGCGATCACACGGTCATCGTCCTGCTTATCCTTCGACTCAAAGGTCGCTGAAAAGCGCAGGAAGGGGCCCACATCGTCCCAGGGCACCGTCGAAATCGAGCATTCGCGGATCAGATACTGCGAGGCATCTTCCGCCGTATTGAAAACCGTATTTCCAGCCCCTTTCGGCGCGGGAACATAGAGGTAGAAGGTACCGCCCGGCATCTTGGCCTTGAAGCCGACCGTCTTGAGCACCTTCACCAGCTTTTTCAACCGCCGCTCATAGTGCTTCTTGATCTTGTCCGCCAGCGCCTTGTCGGCCACGCCCGCGCAGGCCGCCAGCTGGATGGCCTTGAACTGGCCGGAATCCACATTGTCCTTCACCTCGGCATAGGCCTGCACCAGGCGCGGCGCGCCGGCCACAAAGCCCAGGCGCCAGCCGGTCATGTTGTAACTCTTGCTCATCGAGTGTAACTCAATGGCCACGTCCCGTCCGCCCGGCCTGCTGAGGATCGACAGCGGCTGACCGTACACCAGCGTCGCATAGGCTGCATCCTGCACGATGAGGAGGTTGTGCTGCTTCGCAAACGCGATCAACTTGTCGAACAACTCTTCCGTCGGCGCCGCACCGGTGGGATTGTTGGGATAGTTGACGTAGAACAATTTGGCCCGGGCCAGAACGGCAGGATCAATGGCCTCAAGATCGGGATAGAACTTGTTCTCGCGCTTGAGGGGAACCTTGACCACCTCCCCGCCAAGATACCGGGTATGGGTGGCGAGAACAGGATAGCCGGGCACGGTCACCAGGGCGACATCGCCGGGATTGATAAAGCACAGGGGTAGCATCGCCAGAGCCGGCTTGGAGCCGATACTGTGACAGATCTCGGTATCGGGATTCAGGTCGGTGACACCGAAGAATTTGGCCATGTATTCGGCGGCGGCCACCTTGAATTCACGAATGCCGTTGTCGGCGTACCCGCGGTTGGCGGGATCATCCACGGCCAATTTGAGGGCCTTTCGGATCGGCTTGGGCGCAATCTGATCGGGCTCGCCGACGCCGAAATCGAGCAACTCGATGTCCGGCCGCGCCGCCCGGGCCGCTGCCTTGGCGCGCTTGATTTTCTCGAACTTATAAATCTCGTTGGTGGTTCCGAACTTCGCCCCGCCAATCCGCTCCGCAAACAACGTCTGCACATCCATGATCACATCTCCTTGTTGAAAAGGCCAGCAGGGTACCCCGCCAGCCTCCCGAAAATCAATTCATACTTCATCATTCATCAT
>CAZOZF010000193.1:0-5401 GCA_964584205.1 uncultured Verrucomicrobiota bacterium | reverse complement strand
CCGATGTTCCGGCTGTACACGAGATCGCCCCGCTCGAGATTGGTCGGCAATTCCTCCGACATGGAGATCACATCAAGCGCATCGCAGGTCGGGCCGAAAACGGTGCAAATCTCTTTCGGCCCCTTCTTGAACGCCTTCAGGTGGTATTGGCAATGGTCAAAAATGATGCCCGAGAAGGTATTGTAGACGCCGTCGTCAATGTAGTAGCACAACTTCCCATTGCGCCTCGCCTTGCCAATCACCTGAGCAATAGCCGTACCCGCCGTCGCCACCATGAACCGGCCCGGTTCGGCCAGGATCTGGATGTCCTTCGGAAATAACCGGTTCAACTCGGCGTTGATCTTGCGGGCGAGTTCGCCAAAGGGTTTCACGGTTTCATCATAAGGCGCCGGAAAGCCTCCGCCAATATCCAGAAGGTTCATCTTGGTGTAGCCGCGCCCCTTGGCTTCCTCAAAAATACTGGCCGCCAAATTGATCGCCTGGACGAAATTCTCGAAATTGGTAGTCTGGCTGCCGACATGAAAACTCAGCCCTTCCACGACCAGCCCGGCCTTGTCGGCCGCCAGAATGAGATCCACCGCCTCGCCGGATGCCGCGCCGCATTTCGAGGAGAGTTCGCACATCGCGCCGGTGTTGGGAACACTCAACCTCAGGGCAAGCCCCGAGTTGGGTGCGTATTTCCTGATCTTCCGGATCTCCTCGTGGTTGTCGTAGGTGACCAGGGCCTTGTATTGATCCAACTCCCGCAAAGCATCATTCACCTTGATGGGATTGGCGTAGATGATTTTATCCCAGATCCAGTCCTGCCGCTGCCTGGCCGGCAGATGCTTGATCATCTCATGCACAATGTTGAATTCCGGCATCGAGGCGACATCAAAGCTCGAACCCGCCTCAAACAGGGTCTTCACAATCGCGGGATCCGGGTTGGCCTTCACCGCATAGTAGGCCTGAACGCGCGGCAAATACTTCCGAAAGACGGCGTAGTTCCGCCTCAGGACAGCGTGGTCCACCACAAAGAGCGGGGTTCCGTGTTTTTCCGCAAGTTTCCGAAGCGTTTTCACTGTGTCCATAACTCTGCCATCCCCTGTCGTTCATCCGGTTGAATTGGCGGCGAGTATTGCAAACCGCCATTCTGGAAACAAGAAACAATGAGCCCGCAGTTTTTGACATCCCCCACCTCTTTGTGGTAGCTATTCACGATCACAAAACGGAACAGTAAGGACGTTATGCAGGCATTCACTTATCAGTCTGGAAAATTATTCGCGGAAGGCGTGCCGGTCGAGGATCTGGTGCTCCGCTACGGCACCCCTCTTTATGTGTACAGCAAGACTCATCTCCAGGAGCGGTATCGCGCCATTGCCTCCGCAATGGCCGAGGTGAAACCCACGATCTGCTACTCGGTAAAGGCCAATAGCAACATCGCCGTCATCAAAACCCTGGTCCAGGAAGGCGCGGGATTCGACATCGTCTCCGGCGGTGAACTTTTCCGGGTGCTGCGGGCGGGAGCGGAAGCCAATCGCATCGTCTTCGCCGGCGTCGGCAAGACCCGCGAGGAAATTGAATATGCCCTGAAGGAACAAATCGCCTTCTTCACCTGCGAGTCCGAGCCCGAGGCCGCCCGCATCTCCGAGTGCGCCAAACATCTCGGGGTCAAAGGGCGAATCGCCTTCCGCATGAACCCGGATGTGGATCCCAAAACGCACAAGTACATCAGCACCGGAAAAAAAGAAAACAAGTTCGGACTCGATCTCGCCCGCACCCTGCAGGCCTATGAACTGGCCGCCGGGCTGCCGAACATCGAGATCGTCGGGCTGCATATGCACATCGGCTCGCAAATCCTCAGCGTCGCCCCCTTCGGCGAGGCGCTTGAAAAAGTGAAGGACTTCTGCAAAACCCTGAAAGCCAAATACCCGACTTTCCGTCACCTCGACATTGGCGGCGGGCTCGGCATCAACTATAAGCCCGAGCAGGAAGCCCTCGATCCGAAGGCGTACGCCGCCGTTCTGCTTCCAACCCTCAAGGAACTGGGCCTGCAGGTCTGGATGGAGCCCGGACGCAGCATCGTCGGCAATGCCGGAATCCTCGTCTGCCGCGTGCAGTATGTGAAGGACAGCCATTTTAAAAAATTCATCGTCGTGGATGCCGCCATGAATGACCTGATCCGCCCCGCCCTTTATCAGGCGCACCATGAAATTCTCGCCGTAGTCGCGACAGACAAAAAGGTCACCGGCGACCTGGTCGGCCCGATCTGTGAGTCGGGCGATTTCCTGGCGCAGGACCGGGAACTGCCGGATGTGAAAGAGGGCGACCTCGTGGCCGCCTTGAGCGCAGGGGCCTACGGGTTTTCCATGTCATCCAATTACAACAGCCGTCCGCGCGCCGCCGAGGTGATGGTGGACGGCTCCCGGGCCACGCCCATCCGCCAGCGTGAAACATGGGAAGATATTGTACGCGGCGAGAGCTTGTGATAAAGGAGAGCATCATGTTTACAGGCGCCTATACAGCGATTGTCACACCCTTCAACCGGGACGGCCGGGTGGATTACGGAAAACTCCGTGCCCTGATCGCCCTTCAGATCGCGGCCGGAATCGACGGAATTGTCCCCGTAGGAACCACCGGCGAATCCCCCACGGTCGATTTCGACGAACATGAGAAAATCGTGGAGGTGACCATCGAGGCCTGTAAAGGGAAGGTCAAGGTCATCGCCGGAACCGGCGCCAACTCAACCGCCGAGGCCATCCAATTGACCCAGCATGCCCTTTCAGCCGGGGCGGACGGCACGCTCCAGGTGACCCCTTACTACAACAAGCCCAATCAGGAGGGACTCTATCGCCACTTCTCCGCTGTGGCCGATCTCGGCCTCCCGGTCGTGCTGTACAATGTCCCCGGTCGCTCGGCCCGGGAAATCGACATAGCCACCATCGCCCGCCTGTCGAAACACCCGAAAATCGTCTGCGTGAAGGAGGCGGGCGGCAGCGTGGATCGCGTCAGCCAGATCCTGCGCGCCTGCACCATCACCGTGCTGTCGGGCGACGACTCCCTGACGCTCCCCATGATGTCATTGGGCGCCAAGGGCATCATCAGCGTCGCCTCCAACATCGCGCCCAAGGCCGTGGCCGACATGGTTCATGCCGCCGCCGCCGGACGGTGGAACGAGGCCCTCGCCCTCCACATGAAGTATTACCGGCTCTTTACCGATATTTTCATCGACACCAATCCCATCCCGATCAAGGCCGCCATGGCTATGACCGGTCTGATCGAGGAAACCTACCGCCTCCCGCTCTGCGAGACCACGGACGCCAATAAAGCGAAACTGGCCGAGTGTTTGAAGGAAGTCGGGCTGCTCACGTAACCAGCAGGGCGGCCATGTCGGGCGGGAGCGGGGCTTCGAAATGCATGAGCTGATCCGTGCCCGGATGACGGAATTCCAATTCCAGGGCATGAAGGGCCTGGCGATCCATCCTGAGCCGCCGCCGATCCTCAGTCGTCAGGGAATCGGTGCAGAACCGGACAAACATCATCGAGTCAGGCCCGTAAAGCTTGTCGCCCACAACCGGATACCCCAGCGAATGAAGCGTTGCCCGGATCTGATGGAGGCGCCCCGTATGCAGGATAGCCTCCACTTCGCTCACCCCGTTCACATGATTCAGCCTCCGGAAATCCGTCTCCGCCCACTCGCCCCCGGGCGGGGCGTCGGGAGGGGGCAGGGTTCGGGGTTCAGGGGTTAAGGCTACTGGCTCGAACCGCCGCCGTTTATGAACCCCGGATTCCGGGTCGGGCTTCATCCAGCCCCGCGCCTGGAGTGAGTCGGGAAACACTCCCTCCACCAGCACGATATAGCGTTTCACCACTTGGCGCCGTGCAAACTGGGCGCGGCACTTGGCCTCCACCCCGGGATGCTTCGCCACGACAAGCAGTCCGGATGTTTCCCGATCCAACCGGTTCACCAGAATGGGAGCCTCCAGACAATGGCGCGTCTTGAGGAGGGCCCAGAGCGTGTGGTTGAAATAGCGCCCGGCAGGATGGCAGGGCAGGTTCGCCGGCTTGTTGATGACCATCAGGTCATAATCTTCAAAGACAACGGCGATATCAAAACACACCGGGGGCTCCGTGACATCCTGTGCAATAAACTCCACCGTTTCACCCGCCTGCAAAAGCCGGTCTGCCGCCGCCGGCGTATCATTCACCAAAACCCGCTGTTCCGCAATCCGGTCATTCCATTGATCCCGGGTGTGGTAGGTGAACCGGCTCGCCAGAAAATCCAGCAGAACGACTTCTTTCTGCCCCGGCGGCAGGGTGATTCTGATGCGTCTTTTCATCGCTCCGCCGTCTAGAAACTACAGCTGCCGTCGGAGCTGAGCATTTTCTTTCTGGAATTCAGGTTCAACAACAGGGGAATCAGCGTCATGAGAGGAAGACGCGAGTAGCGGCGCACAATAGACCCTATCGAATAGAATCGCTTGTTGGCCTGCTTGACCAGCGCATCCGAAATGCACGGCTTGTCCGCATATTTGACCAGCGACCGGATTCCCGTTCCGAGATGAAGCCACCACCGGCTGTCAACAAGCTGATTCCGCTCCTTCATTCGCTCGAACAAGGCGGTTCCCGGAAAGGGCGTCAGACGGAAAAAGGCGGCCAGATCCACTTTGTTCTGAATCAGGAAATTCACCGTTGTGTCCACCGTGCGTGAATCATCGTGTTCCAGTCCGAACATGATGCTGGCATACACTCCGATCGAATGCTTGCGGAGCATCCCGATCAGATTGGCGTATTCATCCGGCTTATTAAATTGCTTGTTGAATTCAGCCAAACTGCGGGGATCCAGACTCTCAACCCCGATGAACGCCATAAAACACCCCGCCCGGGCGGTGGCCCGAACCAATTCATCCCTCTGGCGGGCCGTGGTATCGATCTGGCACATGAACCGGATTTTCAACGGCGCCAGAGCCTCGCAAAGCTCCTGGGTTCTTTTTGGATTGGCAAAGAAATTGTCGTCCGTGAAGAAAATAGCCCGCCCCTTGCTGGCCTTGATTTCGGCGATGATCTCGGGAATCGGACGGAACCGGATCCGTTTTCCCCAGAACCGGGTCACACTGCAGAAATCACAATTATGGGGACACCCGCGCGTCGTCTGAACCGGCAGCAGGGGAAGATCACTGAACGGGAGTTTGACATAGCGATCCGCCGCGATCAGATCATACCGGGGAAAGGGCAATCCTTCCAGAGACTCACGCGCCGGCCGATTGTACGATTTCCGGAGCGTCCCGCGCTCGACATCCTCCAGCAACTCGGGCCAGGAATCCTCCGCCTCGCCCAGCACCACCGCATCCACGTGCTCCATCGCCTCTTCGGGAAGTGTTGAGGCATGGATTCCGCCCATCACGACCTTCACCCCGCGACG
>CAZOZF010000192.1:0-5404 GCA_964584205.1 uncultured Verrucomicrobiota bacterium | reverse complement strand
TCTGGGTCGGGATCTGCCGCATGAACCGTTCAAAGGCCAGGATCTGGGCAGAGGCCCGGAAAATCTTTTCGCAAATCTCTTCCCGGATATCGTCCATCAAGGTCGCGAACATGCCGTAGGCTTCACGCTTGTACTCCACAAGAGGATCCCGCTGTCCATAGGCACGCAAACCAACTCCCTGCCGAAGTCCGTCAATGCTCCGGAGATAATCCTGCCAATGCTGATCGATCGACTGCAGCATGACCTGGCGCTCGACATTCTGCATGAGTTCCCCGCCGTCGGCGGCGACCTTGACTTCATACGCATCCCGAACCTTGTTGAAAATCAGCTCCGTCACGGCATCGAGATCGTCCTTGCCGAAGGTCAGTTCCTCGCGCTTCACGGAAATCGGGAAGGTTGAGTGCAACCAGATCAGAAACGCCTCGCACGCATCCGCTTTTGCGCCCTTAAGCATTTCCTCAACATGGCTTGAGATCACTTCAAAAATCACATCATACAGCAATTCCCGCGTTTCGGTGCTGCGCACGATATCACCCCGGAACGAATACAGGATCGTCCGCTGCTTGTTCATGACATCATCATATTCCAGGGTGCGCTTGCGGATTGAAAAATTCTGCTGCTCAACCCGGCGCTGGGCGGTCTCGATGGACCGGTTCAACAGGCGGTGCTCCAGCATCTCCCCTTCTTCCATGCCGAATCGCTCCATGAAGCCAGCAATGCGGTCCGACCCGAACAACCGCATCAGGTCATCCTCCAGCGAGACATAGAACCGGGACATGCCGGGATCCCCCTGGCGGGCACAGCGACCGCGCAACTGACGATCAATACGCCGGGATTCGTGCCGCTCGGAAGCGATGACGTAAAGCCCGCAGGGATTTTCAAGCAGCCGATCCTTGAGAGTCTTCCCGTCCTGCTTGCTCGACAAGGTTTCCTGCGAGAGGATGGTTTCCCGGGGAATCCAGACGACGCCTTCACCCAGCTTGATGTCGGTACCGCGACCGGCCATGTTGGTGGCAATCGTCACGGCGCTCTTCTGCCCGGCGCGGGCCACAATATCGGCCTCACGCTCATGGTTTTTGGCATTCAGAACATTGTGGGTGATCTTGGCGCGGCTCAGCATCCGGCTTACCAGCTCGGAGGTTTCCACGGAAATCGTACCCACCAGAACCGGCTGCCCCCGGGTATTGCACTCGGTAATCTCATCCACGATAGCTTTGAATTTTTCGCGCTGGGTCTTGTACACCACATCATTTTTATCAACGCGTCGCACCGGCCGGTTGGTTGGAATCACCATCACATCCAGCTTGTAGATCTGATGGAACTCATCCGCCTCGGTTTCCGCCGTACCGGTCATGCCGCCCAGTTTCTTGTACATACGGAAATAGTTCTGGATCGTGATCGTGGCGAGCGTCTGTGTTTCCCGCTCGATCTTGACGCCTTCCTTCGCCTCAACGGCCTGATGCAGCCCGTCGCTCCACCGCCGCCCGGGCAGGATTCGCCCGGTGTATTCATCCACAATGAGCACCTGGTTCTCCTGCACCACATACTGGACATCCTTTTCATAGATGCAGTAGGCCTTGATGAGCTGATCCACATTGTGGATCCGTTCGCTACGCAGGGAAATCTTCTCCTGGTACTCAAGACGGCGGCGTGCCCGCTCGGTCTCGGTCAGGGTGGTATCGCCATCGAGGTCGGACATGACGGAAATCAGATCAGGAAGGACATAGGCCTCGGGATCGGAGGGACTCATCTCCTCGCATCCCTTTTCAGTCAGGGTGGCATCATGCCCCTTCTCGTCAATGTTGAAGAACAGCTCCTCGCGCAATTCACGAGCCTGCTCCTTGTACATGTCGGTGAGCATCATGCCTTCGACCTTCTCCAGAAGCCGGCGGACGGACGGTTCCTCCAGGAGGTGCATCAGCTGCTTATGCTTGGGCATGCCATGATGAACCTGGTAAAGCTTCTGCATGGCCAGGTCGTCCTTCTTTTCCTCAATCGCCTGGCGTGCTTCGACAATCAGGCGGTTGCACAATTCGGACTGACGGCGAACAAGCCGCTCCACCCGGGGCTTGAGATCCAGATACTGGTTCGAGGAAACCGGGGCGGGTCCGGAAATAATAAGCGGGGTCCTGGCTTCATCAATCAGAATGCTGTCGATTTCGTCAATCAGCGCGAAATAATGACCCCGCTGAACCTGGTCCTCGGGGCGCCAGGCCATGCCGTTGTCACGAAGATAATCAAACCCGAATTCACTGTTGGTTCCGTAGGTAATGTCCTTGGCATACTCGGCACGACGCTCCTCGGAATTCATGGTGTTCTGGATACAGCCCACCGAAAGTCCGAGATACCGGAATACCTGCCCCATCCACTGCGAATCGCGGCGGGCCAGGTAATCATTCACCGTGACCAGATGAATGTTGTTGCCAGTCAGGGCATTCAGGTAGAGCGGCAGGGTGGCCACCAGCGTCTTCCCTTCGCCGGTTGCCATTTCCGCAATTTTCCCCTTGTGAAGGGCAATCCCGCCCATCAACTGGGTGTCAAAAGGCACCATATTCCAGGTCAGCTCGTGTCCACAGACATCGAACCGGGTTCCCTCCATGCGCCGACAGGCATTCTTGACCACGGCAAAAGCCTCGCACAGGATGTCGTCCGGAGTCTCTCCCTTGACCAGACGAGCCTTGAATTCGTCGGTTTTGGCCTTCAGCTGAGCGTCCGTGAGGGACTGGTACTGCGCTTCAAGCTCGTTGATCTGGAGAACCAGCGGCTGCATTTTTTTGACATCACGCTGATTTTTAGTTCCGATAACTTTTCTTAAAAACCACTGCATACGTTTAATTCCTCATCTGCCCGTAACACCACGCCATGACCCTGACGGGCCAAATTCAAACAGCCGGATACTCTAGGCCATTACCGCCGTTATTGCCAGTCGGAATACAGTGTGTTACGCTTTCGCGCAAATCATGACCTTAAATCAAAACCATTCTGAGACGAATAACCTGGAGACGGTTCTGGATCCTATCCCGGCGTCCGCACCCCTTTCCGGCGACCCCGATATGACCACCCTGGCCTCTCATTACCAGGCCATTATCAAGGAACGAACGATTCGCCAGCCCATTCCTTATCTATTCTTGCGAGAACTCGGGAAAGGCCGCCAGGGAATCGTTTTTCTTGCCACGCGACAGGGCGGGCGCGGCAGCCTGACGCGACATGCGGTCAAATTACACGATCCCACCATTTATTCTTCCGTTGAAAAATACTGGACGGATATGGGGCGGTTGGCATGCCAGGTTTCAAAACTCCAGCCCGTCCAGAGCGATAACCTGGTCACCCGCGAATCCTACGACGAGACCAATGGGATCGGGTATCTCCAGATGGCGGTTATTGACGGAATCGATCTCCAGTTCCTTCTGGGCGGAACGCACCTGGCCATTGCCCGAAGCCAGTCCACGGATGAGGAATGGGATCATTTCATGACCACGCTTTTCCGGATGGAAGGCTCTCGTTTCATGCTGCAACCCGGCGTGGCCCTCTATATTCTTCGTAAGATTCTGCTAGGCCTGATGGTTCTCCATAAAGCGGATTACCTGCACGCCGACATCAAGCCGTCAAACATCATGATCGACCGGATGGGCTCGGTCAAACTGGTGGACTTCGGCCGGGCTGTCGAACTCGGGGAAAAGGTCAGCATCCTTCTGGGAAGCCCCATTTATATGGCACCGGAAACGCACCGGCTGGAGCCGGGGCTTGCCCAAAGCGACCTGTTCAGCGCCGGCTTGGTGGCGCTTGAAATGCTCTGCGGGGAAACTCTGGCAGCCTGCCTGGAAATGCCGGATGACGAACTTCTGAAATTCAAAATGACCCTGATGGACCGGATGGAAACCCTGCTTCCCGAGCATATCCGCAAAAGCAAGCGTTTGGTCAAACTACTCAAGCGGTTCCTGCACCCCAAGCCGTCACACCGCTACTCCAGTGCAAAGGAAGCGGAGGAAAGCTATTACCGGCTGCGTGGAATCTACCGGGAAATGGGGCTCGATGCCGATACCGAATACGACCGGGAACTGCTGATGTATCTTCAGAAAATCACCGACCCATTCACAGGATACCTCAACCCGAGGCTGGAGTAGCGGGGGAGGAAGAAGGGGTTCAGGGGTTCAGGGGTTCAGGAGCGTTAGCCACGAAATAGCTCCGGGCGTCCCGGTTTTCGATGCGAAGGGATCCTCGCTTCAGCAAGTCTTTGAGTGTTTTATCCACTTCGGATACCGACTGGCCAGTAGTGGCCGAAATATCACTTACCGTGCAGGGATGCCGCTGAAGCAGGGATAGGATCCGGCCGGCAAAATCCTCTTGAGCAACAGACTCCGTCCAGGGCTGGGTGTGCGGCGAGGCCGCCCCGACGACTTCGGCAACCGGGCTGAATAATCCAGCTAATTCATTCAATTTATCGACCGGAACAGAAACAGTTTTTCCATCCTGCGCAGGACGGGTTGCCGTGTTGAGATGAATGCGGTCGGGAGCAATAAGACGCGCAATATCGGCAATCCGGGTCATCTGAGCGGGAGTATCATTCACGCCCGGCACCGCGAAAACCTCAAGCCAGTATTCCCCCTTGAACTCCCCGCGCAACGCCTTGAGTCCGCCAACAAAGGCATCAAACCTCAACTCGGGATGGGGATGATGGGCCTGTTCAAATGACGCCTGATCCCATGCACTGAGTGTCGCTTTCACCACCTCCGCCTTGATGGCGGCGGCACGAACTTCGGGTAGGGAGAAAAGAGAACCGTTGCTGAGCAGGATGCGGCGGAGTTTGGTGCGGGCGCCTATCGCATCAATTACCTCGCCAAAGCGCGCATGGAGAGTCGGCTCACCCCCGCCCGCCAAAGTGACGCAATCAGCCTGTCCGTCATGGGCACGCCAATGATCAAATTCAGCCAGCACCTCGGCCACGGAAACATAGTCCCGCCGTTCGAGAGTTTTAAGGGTAGTCGCCCCAACCTGGCAGTAGGGACAGTCATAGGTGCACACCTTGAGGGGCACCAGATCGATACCAAGAGAACGGCCCAGTCGCCGTGAGCGAACTGGGCCGAAAAGGAACCTATAACCGTCTTGCATCACACAGGGGAAATGGCCTCAACCGGGCATTCGCCGGCGCACAAACCGCAATCCACGCACTTGTCTGCGTCGATCACAAACATCTTGTCGCCTTCAGTAATCGCTTCCTGCGGGCAAACGGGGGCACAACTTCCACATTTCGTACACTTGTCCGAGATAACATACGCCATGATTCTTCTCCTTATTTGTTAAAAACGGAATAAAGATACGGTATTTGCCCGCCTTCTGTCAAGAATAGGGGCACACAATCCAGCAGTGCTCATTATGGCGGCTGGGCGATGTCAAAGACCGGCTG
>CAZOZF010000191.1:0-5464 GCA_964584205.1 uncultured Verrucomicrobiota bacterium | reverse complement strand
GACCGCATCATCCATATGCTCCACCAGTCCGGCATAAACCGCATGATCCTGCACCACGCGCTCATTGAAGCCTCCATCGGAAACATACCGTTCCCGGTCCGGATTCCCCAAGGCCATTGCCTTGTCGCGGTATTTCAACCATTTTTCACGGCTGCACTGGATCGGCGTATGGACCGAATAGAATGAGAGAAAGGCGAAAAAGCGTTCGTCCTTATTCAATTCAATGAACTTTGCCGTCTCCTCGGCCAGCCGCATATCGAGCATCTCGCCCTGGGGACCGTCGGCCAAAGCGGGGTTATTGTAAGGCGGGAAAAAATTGCTCGGCATTCCCGCACCGTGCCCGCCCTTATTGATGTCAAAGCCGTGATGATCCGGCCGATCTTCCGGTTTGAACCCCAAATGCCACTTGCCCGCAAAAAATGTTTTATAACCGCCCCCTTTGAGCGCTTCGGCGATCGTTATCTCTTCAGCAGGCAGTTGCTGAACGAAGTCCGGGGGAAGCATCGCATGGTTGGCCATTTTTGCTGCGGTTTCCAATTCCGGCACATTCCATTTAACCGGATTGCGCATGTACTCCTTCAACGCTGCCAGATCCAGGTCCGCTGGGACTCGCCAGTAATTCCAGCCGGTCGGGCTGCCGATCCAATCGGTAATGCCGTGTCGCGGCGTATATTTACCGGTCATGATACTCGCCCGCGATGGGCTGCAAACCGGACAGGTCGCATACCCCTGAGTGAACGTCATTCCTCCGCGAGCGAGGCTGTCAATGTTCGGGGTCTCATGAAACTTGCTCCCGCTCGCGCTTAGGTCTCCAATGCCGAGATCGTCAGCCAGGATGAAGAGAATGTTATAACCCGAGCCGGTCTTGCTCTCTGCTCTCTGAGCAAAGAGCTCACCCGCAAAGACAAACGCGAGCAGTACGGCCAGCCCCAAAACCGATCCAAAACCTCTCATTCTGAACTGAATAATTAGCGTTTTTTCGACTGTGCCGTTGATCATCGATCACCTCATCGGAGAACTGACGTTTTGTTAGTGTTCTTTTTTTACACGAGAAACGACGTTGACGCCATAGACCATATGCTGATATATATGGATTATCTGATGAAAATCACTGAGGCAGATTCTGCGGGCCAGCGTTTGATACTGGTCAGCCGAGAGTTGCTCAAACGAGCCGCTCACCTGCCGGTCTCGCGCAATCTGCACGTCACCGGGATCGGCCATTTCCCTGGCGATTCGCCCGGGGCGATACACCGATCGGTATCCCGTCCGAAGGGCTTTGAAGCTTTCATCCTGATTTTCTGTGCAAACGGACAGGGCCACCTGACTCTCAGCAAAAGAAGGCACCGCCTGTTACCCGGCCAGCTCGTCCTGATCCCCCCAGGACTTCCGCACTCCTACAAGACTGACCGGACACTTCCATGGAATATATACTGGGTTCATTTCACCGGCGAGCAAGCGGCCGAGTATGGGGCGATGCTTGGACTGAGCGGCGCCGACCCGATCCTTCAGATTGCCGATCCGGACCTGCTGATCAGGCAGTTCGAATCGCTCTACGCCTGTGTTTCAGAGGCATTTTCCGACTCCGCCCTGATCTGCGGCTCGGCTCATTTGACACAAATGCTCTGTCTGCTCAACAGTTTGCGCACTGAAAAGTATGAGCGGAGTCGGCGAAGCGAGCAGCGTATTCTCAAGTCAATCGACTATATCCTGCGCGAATATCATGCATCGCATACGCTTGACGATCTTGCACGCAGCGCCGGGCTATCCATCCCTCACTATGGCGCGCTTTTCCGCAAACAAACGGGTGTTTCGCCCGTGCTTTACCTGATTCGCGTACGTCTGCGCCATGCCTGCATGCTCCTCGACCACAGTTCGCTTTCCCTCTCGGAAATAGCGCGGGCGGTCGGCTATGAAGATCAGTTCTATTTTTCCCGTCTTTTTCGCAAGAACATCGGTCTGTCGCCAAGGGAGTATCGCAAGGTCAACCCTTACCGCCCTGACTCCCCAAGGCAGCGGCAGCTCGTTTAAGGGGAAGCAGGGGTCACAAGGGACACACAATCTATCAGCCCGGGGAACGCTGCGGAGGTATTTCCCCTCACTGTCCTCGTGCCGAAACACTCTCCGGTCCAGTTTAGACAACGAGGTGGTACTAGTACTGCACCAGATTTCTTCCTACGGTCGACAGCAACTCGTTCGACTGGGAATACCCTTCGTGGTTCCGCATCGCCGCGATGTATTCCGCCCGGGCCGCCGTCAACAAGGCGCACCGGTTCGGATTATTCCAGCCCAACCGGGAGTGAACAGGAACTCCAGCGCCTCCAGGAACAGGCACCTGACGCCAGACGCCATGCTTCAAAATAACCAATGCTAAACGGGTTGTGCACGCTGTTTCCCCTCTTAAACGTCACCAGCATTCCTCCCCCAAGCTCCCCGACTCCTTCGGGTCGGGGAAGCTCGGCCTACAATGCGATTCCACCTTGTAGGGCGGGCTTCCCCGACTCGAAGAGGTCGGGGAGCCTGCGTCTTCCGATCCATCAAATCGGAACAGCCCGGCGGAATTCCCCTCGTCAACCGCTATCGTCGTCCGTTATCGTCAGCCGATTCCGGTTCACGAGAACGGGCGACCTGCCTTCGTGCACTACGGCAAGGCAAGCGAGAACGGATAACGAGTACGTCCGGAGGGACAGTCCCCGACGGCATCTTCAAAAATGATTCTCTTGTCATTGATTGAAATCGTAAGGCACTAATTATTTGTCAGTAAAAGGTTGACATATTTTCAATAATTTCATATCAATATGAATATGTGTTGCTACAAGTGATAATATTAATATGCATCTGATTTATCCGAATGATCGCTATAGGACTGAAAATGAATGAACATAACCTTTGAAATTCTCGAACAGCATAACTATTGGCATGGCGAAACCATCCGAACTGGGATTCCGCGCAAAAGCTACCAGGATCGGATCCTGGCCTTTTCCGGCAACCGCCTTGTCAAGGTTATGATCGGCCAGCGCCGGACCGGGAAAAGCACTATCCTTAAACAACTCATCGAAAGTTTAATCAGCCGGGGAGTCAACCCGGGGAACATCTTTTATCTGGACAAGGAACACCTTGATTTCGCGGATTTAACCGACAGCAGGCAGTTAGATACGCTCATCCAACTGTACAGGAAACGCCTAGCCATCAAGGGCAAGGTTTACCTGGTGCTGGATGAGATCCAGGAAATTGCCGACTGGGAGAAGTTGGTGGCTTCCTACGCCCAGGATGACAGGCAGGAGTACGAACTCTATATCACCGGTTCTAATTCCCATATGCTCTCGTCGGAGTTAGGAACCTACTTGAGCGGCCGTTATGTTCCCATCGCTATCTTCCCCCTCTCCTTTCAAGAGTTTCTCACCGGCTATGGCAAGCAACCCGACAAGGCTGGATTGCTTGCCTATCTGCGCCAGGGCGGGCTTCCGGAATTGATCAATCTCGAGAGCGGGGAAGCCAGGAGGCATTACGTCATGGCGCTGCGCGATTCAATCCTATTGAACGACATTGTCAGGAAATTCGACGTACAGGATGTTGCCCTTCTTGAACGTCTATTTCACTTCCTTTGCGCCAACATCGGGAGCCTCTTTTCCATCAATAAACTTGTGAACCACCTGACCAGCAGCGGGGCGAAGACCAATTTCGAGACCCTCTCCCGCTACGTTTCCCATTTGGAACAGGCGCTCCTGATACACAACTGCAGCCGCTACGATATCAAGGGCAAGGATATCCTCTCAGGCGCGAGGAAGTACTATTTAAACGATCTAGCCTTTCGGGAACACCTGACTCCGGGGTTCGACCCAGGCCTTTCACGCCGTCTGGAGAATTGTATCTATCTGCACTTCCTTGCCCGGGGATATACCGTTCATGTCGGCGCAAGCCGCGATGCCGAAGTCGATCTTGTCGTCGAAAAAGGAACGGAAAAAGCCTACGTGCAGGTCTGCTATCTGCTCACGGATGCACCCGTCATCGAGCGGGAATACCGCAGTCTTGAAGCCATTCGTGATAATTTCCCGAAACTGGTCATATCGATGGATGATGTTGAGTTCGGAACTCGCAACGGGATTCGCCACCACCTCGCTTGGGACTTTCTTGTATCAACCGACCCCAACCTGCATTCTGTAAATCTGTGAACTGATCACCCGACCCGCCTGGGGCCGGCGGTCCTGGGGTTGGTGGTCTCCGCCAGTATCAGGCTCTACCGGCCGGGGACCCGACTACGCCAAGGCTACGTCGGGCACGCACCCGGCTCCAAGCATCCTCAGGACATACACCATGCTTCAAAAACACCAATGCTGAACGGGTTCAGCACGCTGTTCCCCGGCTCTCGAATGTTACCCAGGATCCCCCACCCAAGCTCCCCGTCTTCTTCGGGTCGGGGAAGCTCGGCTTAAGCGCGTACGGGGCCTGTCCCAAAATAATGCGCCGTCAGCTCTACGGATGAAACCCGATGGATTTCCGCGGCGAATCTGGCGGGGTCATAAGCTCATTTAGCACCGTGAATACCGTCTGGAACTGCTGGCCGAACTTCTTTTCTAGCTCAGCTATCTTTCGCCCCAGCGCGTCGCTCGTCTCAAGCATCCGGCGAAACTCAACAAACGTGCGCATGATGGCAATATTAACCGCGATGGCCCGATCACTTTTGAGAAGGCCGGAAAGCATAGCCACGCCCTGTTCCGTAAAAGCCATCGGGGCATGGCGCAACCCCATGCGGTCTGAAATGGAGGTCACGTTTTGTGACCTCCATTTTCCGAACTCCTGCCGATCCAGAACAAACATGAAATCCTCGGGGAATCGCTTATAGTTTCTCTTTACAGCCTGCTTAAGGGCTTTCGTCTCAACGCCGTACAGCGTGGCGAGATCGCGATCAAGCATGACCTTCTGATTTCTAATCAGGAAAATCGCATTTCGAATCCGATCTTCCGGAATGACGACAGAACCACTTTTACTGGCGTCCCATAGGCACCGTTTCACGAGCACAATACCCTGTATTTGCTGGTGTTTTAGAATCGTTTACGAGATTGTGATTGTTGAAATTTCCTTTCGTAATCGTAATCATAATCGTAATCGTAATCCTTTCCGGGGCAGTCGATTACGATTAGGATTAGGATTACGATTAGGATTTCTATGGGATGGTAATGAACCACTTTTAGTCATTTTCATTCGTCCATCATGCCCCGTATGTAATTTGAAAATGAACTACACTACTACCTATACTTTGTCTATTTATTATTTATAGATGATCTGACCCTGTGGAATTTCCCCAAGCTCCCGCTACTGCGGGAAGCTCGGCCTACAATGCGATTCCACCTTGTAGGGCTGGCTTTCCCGCTACAGCGCATACGCGTCAACCTAAGCGTAGCGTCTCCTAAATAGAGCCTGTCCCATATGAGCGCGGCCCCAACAGGCATTAATGGAATGATGAAAA
>CAZOZF010000190.1:0-5471 GCA_964584205.1 uncultured Verrucomicrobiota bacterium | reverse complement strand
GGGGCTTGATGTACTCATCCCAGAATGGTTTCCCCATAATCAGGCCGTGCTGCTGACCCCAGTCATCACCAAAATAGACGGCGTCAATATCAAACGTGAGCGCTTCCCGGACTTGGGCGATGTTGTAGTCGGCAATGGCCGTAAACAACTCGTGGACAAACTCAGGGTTGTCTATGAAGTCATACATAAGGTTTTCCATGCCACGCAAGGTCCAGGCGCGCTCAAAGAGGGAGAAGCCGAGATAGAATACCCGGAAGCGATCAGGATTCCGGGCTATCTTGGATGGAATATCGGCAAAGAATCGGGGATCAAGCGGATTGGGGAACGTGTAGCCGCTTAAGGTGGGCTCCGGTAATACGCACCCTTCGACGATGCCGATATCCTTGTCCACGGTTCGGTCCCACATTACGCCGAAGAAATCGCGATAGCGGTCGTTCGGCAGGGCGTCGAAGAAGCCGATGGCCGAACCCAGTTCGAGGATGTGGTTCCCGACCGCAGCTTCGGCAGCCTCTTCACCTCCGAAGTGATTCTTTAGCATTTCCCATGGCTCATGGGTAAATTGGTAATGCCAGGGGACATAGTCTGGTTTCTGTCCCGCAAAAACCTGCCGCATCACGTCACGCTTGCTCATGATCTATTTCCTTTCAAAAGAACCGGATATAAAGCGCCACCACACATCCCACCAAAACGAGGCTCCAGAAGTTGAACGACTTGTACCAGGGCAATGCTGCGAGTTCGGCGGCGATATCCGGGGGCAGGGTCCGATCCACGATGGCCTGAGCCGGAATGTCGGCTCCACGGTGGCGGAAGAAGAACAGGATCAGTATCGCCACGGCAAAGTCAATGACCGCCCGGGTCAGGAAGGGGATGGATGGCACCCAGCCGGCATTCTCCGCCAGGGTAAAGCTCAGTGCCCAGAACGGCCCGACGAGGATGGCAATCAGCGCGCCCTTGGCTGTGGCTCGCTTGTAGAAGAACCCGGCCAGAAAGAGGGCGCACACGGAGGGGTAGGCGATGGCCCAGTATTTCTGGATGTAGATAAAGATGGCCTTGAGGTCACGCAAGTAGAAGCCGATGATGGTCGCGGCGATTAGAACCAGCACCGTGGTGATGCGCCCGAAACGGATCAACGATTTGTTGTCCGCATTCCGGTTCACATAGTTCTTGTAGATGTCGAAGGTGAGAATAGAGGAACTCGCCGAAAGCATCGAGGCGATATGCGACATCACGCACCCCATCAGCCCGGCCATTACTAATCCGGTGAGGCCCACAGGAAGGAGCTGTTTGACGAGAGTCGGGAAAGCCAAGTCACCCTTTTCAAGAACGCAGACGGTGCGTAGCAAACCCGTTTCAGGCGCATAGAGGCGGAAGGCGATGATGCCGGGAATCACAACCAGGAGCGGAACCAGCAATTTGAGGAATCCGGCGAAGACCACGCCCATCTGGCCGTGCCACACGCTGCGGGCGGCAAGGGTGCGCTGTGTGATGAATTGGTTGCATCCCCAGTAGAAGATGTTCGCCAGCCAGAGGCCTCCAAAGAACACGCCAATCCAGGGCAGCTCCGGATCGTTCCAGGCCTTGATCATGTGGAACTTCTCGGGAGAACTTTCAAGCAGGGACTTGAAACCACCCACGACCGAGCCTCCATGCCCGGTGAGTTGGCTCACCTGATGCAGGCCGATAAGGGTGACAGTCAGCCCGCCTAGGATCAGCACGGTAACCTGGATGATATCGGTGTAGGCGACGGCCTTAAATCCGCCAAAGACTGTATAGCCGCCCCCCACAAGGCAGAGGATGAGGAGCCCGTACGCAATCGGCAGCCCGAAGATCGAATGGATGGCCAGTGAACCGGTGTAGAGAACCACAGCCAGTTCGATAACGATGTAACCGACCAGGCTGATGATGGCATACACGAGTCGGACTTTGTCGTTGAATCGCCGTTCCAGAAATTCCGGCATCGTGGTGATGCGGGTCTTAAGGTAGTAGGGTAGGAAGAATTTTCCATAGAGGATCAGTGCGATCGCGGCTAACCACTCGAAACTGGCGATTGCCAGTCCGATTCGGTAGGCGCTTCCGGACATTCCAATAAAGTGGTGGGTCGAGATGTTGGCAGCGATCATGGAGCCGCCGATGATCCACCAGGTGAGGTTGCGACCGGCCAGGAAGTAGTCATCGCTCACGCTTTCCTTCCGGGAAGCGAAAAACCCCACGGCCGCCACGATGAGCAGATAAATTCCGAAGACAATCAGGTCAATGTTCATGTTCAGTTCTCCCATTGCTGGATTGAGTTGACCACCAACCCGGGATTCTGTCTATTTCCTCAATTGACCTTTATTGATACTTTATTGACCGGTGTTTGCGTGATACATTGAGTGGGAAGAGATGAAAATGTCAAAAAGTACCAGTCCGGCGCTTGAGTACGAAGTGATTCCGCCTGCGGTGGGGACGATGTTCGTGGTCAGGGAGTTCGACCTGCCTCGATTCACTTCGCCCCTGCACATCCATCAGGAGTTTGAGCTGACATTGATCCTGGAGGGTGTTGGGACTCGATTTGCGGGAAACCATGTGGCCCGTTTCGGGCCGGGCGACCTGATCCTTGTTGGCCCCAACCTGCCCCACTATTGGCGGAGTGATCTGGGACAAGCGCGTGCTCGTGCCCATTCCGTGGTGGTCCAGTTTTGCGAGGGATGTTTTGGGGAAGGATTTCTGGCGACGTCAGAGATGCGATTGGTTCGGAGACTTTTTGAGCGGGCCCGGCGCGGGCTTCAGTTCCGTGGCCGCTTGGCGCGTGGAGCCGCGGAACGATTGCGCCGTCTTCCCCGTGCGACCGGTGCGGTACGAGTGGCGGAATTTATCGGGATTCTGGCCACTCTGGCCACCATGCGGGGGAGTCGGCTCCTGTCTGACGATGGGTTTTTGAATCTGCCCGAAAATGCCGGGGCGGCACGAATCCGGCGTGCCTGCCTCTATGTCTTTGAGCATCTGGGGGATGAGATAAAGCTGACGGCGGTTGCCAAGGAAGCGGCGATGTCACCAGAGGCGTTTTGCCGTCTGTTTCGAAAAACGACGGAACGGCGTTTTTTTGATTTTGTGAATGACCTTCGAATTAGTCATGCTTGTGCCATGCTGAAGGACACGGATCAGGCGATTGGCCATATCGCGGAAGTCTCCGGGTATAAAACCCTGGCCAATTTCAATCGGCGCTTCCGGGCGCTGAAAGGGTGTGCTCCGCGTGATTTTCGCCGGAGGTTTTTGCTCCTGCGTTAGGTATAGAGATACCCCCCCACTGCCTCCCCCTTTTATGGGAATAGCGGAGGAGTGTTGTCTGGACAATAATATCTCAACAAAAGTACTTGCTGGCGTCAATGAGCCGGAACGGTCTTAAGTTACTTCAATCAGGGAAAGAGGGCAGTATGAAGAGACTAGGTGAGCCGAGGGCCTTTTTAGTGATGATGCTTGCCGGGGTGTTGGCTTTTCCTTGGCAAGGGAGTGCGCAGGCGATGCTGCAACCGCCCGCTGATGTTCTACCGGTCGGCGGATGGACGCTGGAGCAGGAGTGGAATGCGGCGCATGTCCTGCCCTCGGCCCGGCAGGTTGCCTGGCAGTGGCAGGAGAAGCCTGATTTTCCGACGCTGGTGGTTGATATGGAAAAATTCTATCCGGTACGGGGCTTCACCTATCTGCCGACTTCCACCGAGCCCTGGGTACGGGATTATGTGTTCATGACGAGCGAGGATGGGCAAGTGTGGTCGCCTGCGGCGGAGGGGGCATTCGGAAACATCGAGAACAGTCCGGTCCTGCAGACCGTTCCGTTTGCGCCACGTCAGGCGCGCTATTTCAAATTCACCTCGAAAGCGGATACCAAAGATCGACCCAGGGCACGTACTGCGGAAATCGGAGTGCTGGTGGAAAAGCGGTGAAAATGAAAATACTTTTAGCTATAGCCGTAATGACGATGGCGTTTTGCTCAAAAGCTGAAGTGCAGGTGTCAAACCTTTTCAGCGACAACATTGTTCTACAGAGGGATGTCATAGTACCAATCTGGGGAACGGCTGATGCCGGGGAGAGAGTGACCGTCAAACTGGGGAATGCCACGAATTCCGTTGTCGCCGATGAAAAGGGAAAATGGATGGTGAAACTTCCTGCGATAAAGGCGAATGCCCTGCCACAGGTCATGACAATCGCCGGTAGTAATACAATTGCCGTGAGAAATGTCCTTGTGGGTGATGTATGGATCTGCTCTGGACAGTCCAATATGGAATTGACACTGGGTCAGAGCAACTCAAAGGAAGATATTGACTCTGCGGACTTCCCGAACATCCGGTGCATCAAGTTTGAGCATGTCACTGCCGCAAAACCCGGCAAAGAGGTTCGTAATAAATGGGAAGTCTGCTCTCCGCAGTCGGTTGGCGGATTTACCGCCGTGGGTTTCTATTTCGCGAGGAGAATCCAGGCGGAGACAGGAATTCCGATCGGACTCATCGACAACAACTGGGGCGGCACGAGCATCGAGCCATGGATTCCGCCGTGCGGCTTCGAAATGGAAAAATCCCTTGAAGGGGTCATCGCCGGTGTTAAGAGAAAGGAGCAGACCTATCGGAACGAACTGATGAATGTTTTCGATCCTCTTGAACAATGGATCATAGAGGCAAGGAAGGCGGCATCATCTCCAGACTCTGAACTTCCGCCAATGCCTCAGCTTCCGAAGCCGCCCTTTAAGTATCTTCACCACTGTCCTGCGTACATCTACAACGGCCAGATATGCCCGATGGTGCCTTATGCGATAAAAGGCGCTCTCTGGTACCAGGGGGAAGCCAACGGGAAAGAAGGAGATGAATATACGATTAAAATGAGGGCGCTGATTGGTGGCTGGCGCAAGGTTTTTGGCGTTGGAGACTTTCCATTCTATTTTGTTCAGCTAGCCAATTACCAACCGCCGAACGATAATCCAGCCGGCGGGGACGGCTGGGCAAGGATCAGAATGGCCCAACTGAAGGCGCTACAGATTCCAAATACCGGAATGGCGGTGGCAATCGACCTGGCCGATGCAAATAAGCCCGACGACGTCCATCCGAAGAACAAGTTTGATGTGGGCGAACGCCTTGCCCTATGGGCGCTCGCGAAAGACTACGGTAAGAGGGATCTCGTCTATAGCGGTCCTCTCTATAAGTCCATAAAAGTTGAGGGCAACAGGATTCGGATCGAGTTTGACTCGGTGGGCAGTGGTCTGATGATTGGCCGGAAGGAAGGGCGGAATCCTGTCATAGAAGACAAGGGAGGGAAGCTAAAGCGCTTCGCGATTGCCAGTGAGGAAAAGAAATGGGTATGGGCTGATGCGATAATCGATGGAAACACAATTGTCGTGTCAAGTCTTGAGATCCAGAAGCCGGTTGCAGTGCGCTATGCGTTCAGCATGAATCCCGCTGGCTGTAACCTGTACAACAAGGAAGGGCTGCCAGCATCGCCGTTTA
>CAZOZF010000189.1:0-5484 GCA_964584205.1 uncultured Verrucomicrobiota bacterium | reverse complement strand
TTTATAAAGAACGTTTCATTGAGCCGTAGATGGATGATCTATCCTCATCTTTCTAAATAACTAGCGAACGGGCTCAATGACAAGGTTGTCAAAGCCGTTTGGATCATAACTGCTGGCCAAATAAGCCATTCCGTTTGTCCGGGTCTCATCCTGACCCTGCGCTACCTGAACGCCATTAATGAAGGCGGTCACCCGCTTCCCCTGGTAGGTGATTTTCAGCGTATGCCATTTTTCAGGATTGAAAGAAGGGATTATCCCTTTCCCGAAGCTATGCCGGACCACCACTTCCGTACCTTTGCCCCAATTTTCTTTCCGAGGTTTTTCCCAATAGCCAAGACTCCAGCTACCGTCTCGATTCAACTCAACCCCTGTATTGAGCAATACCCTGTCACCATATCGTCCCCCAATCTCGACGCCGCCCTCCTTTATCAGAACATCGGCCTGAAAGCTATAGTCCGTCCATTGATTGTCACCCAGTACCGTAAAGGGCAATCGGAGCTTACCGCAACCGGCCCAGAGTATCCCCTCCTTGGGGACGATCTGCTGGAGACAATTTCCCCCGTCGGGCCGCTTTGCGGTTTCAAACGACCCCTTCTGGTCCGACAGGTATTTCGGGGTAACCCCTGCGGCATAACTGTCAAAATCCTCCCGGTACGGCAAGGGGAAGGGCTTGGCCGCCGGGCTGGCCGGATAAGCGCCTTTTTGTTGCCCTGTGGTTGTGGTGAACGTGTAGAGAGCGCCGCCATCCAGCGTAATGTCAAACGCGCCCTCCTTGAGCGGTATGTCAGGCATCTGAATGAATTGTTCCGTTCCCGTGGATTTCCAGACGTGAACCGGCCCCTGCTGCAAACCCGATGTCACCTGCACATTGATGCGCTCGTTGCGTGCCGGACACAGGATCATGCTCCAATCCCGCGTCGCCGGATTCCGCAGCGAGACGTAGGTTCCCTTCCAGGTGTTCGTGCTGAACTTCCCGCAGGCCTGATCCATGAAACGCCAGCCGGGCTGCGCAAATTGCGTGGTATGGGCCACAACCCAGATGGCGGGCCAGACTTCATAATGACCGCTCCAGGATTGATACGCCTGCATCAGGCCGGTTCCCGACCAGATCACGCCAGGAGTGATCCCATCCACCGGACACCACACTTCGACCTTGGTAATCCGGTCGCGGATATAGGCTTTATTGATCAATTGAGCCAAAAACAGCGAATCACTCCAGCTCCGTCCGCTCTTGGAAAAATCTTCACTTGCCCACAGAGGCTTCCCGGTCGCCTTGACCTTTTCCGGAACGGCGCGGCTATCATTCTCAATATACGGCATATAACCGCTGAAATAGTGATAGCCCACCGCCTCAACAATCTTTTCCGCAGCGGGAAATTTTTCAAATCCATCGAAAATCTTCCAATGTTTTCCCTCATCATCAGGCCCCTGCAATTTCACCTTCCCATACCCCCTCGCCTCCAGCGTGGGCTTGAGGATCGTGGTAATCCATTCCAGACTGGTGCCCATCTCGTTCTGGCTCGCGGACAACCAATCCAAATCGAGATTAAAGTTCCGTTTAGCCACATCAAGGAAAGCGACCAGCCAGTCAGCAGAATTCTGGGAGAAGCGATCCGTAACCCAGGCGGGATAACACCAAGGCAGGCAGTCGAGCATGATCTTTGGATTACGTTTGCGCGCCTCCGCCATGAACCAGAATTCATATCCCCGCGCTTTCGGGTTCAAGCACTCCCCCCGGGTTATGGCGTGGGAAGGTTCACTGCCACAGGTCGAATTTTCGCCACCCCCCACCTCAACCTTCAAGTGCTGTAAACTCGCGCCAAATCCAGGCTTGAATAAGTAATCAAGCACCTCTGAACGCTCCTTTTCAGGAAAATCCACCAGATTCCGGGTCGAGGCCCCGGCACTGACAGCGCCAATGCCCTCAAATTCCCTGCCCTTGTCATTTGAATCCAGTATGATGGAGAACGGGGGCAGGGACTCCGCCAAAGCCACAACAGAAACGAAGGAAAACACGAAACATGCACACGTAATAGAGGTCAGTTTGCTTGATGCCATTTCATTATACCTTTCATAACTTTAAGCTTCCAGAAATCCTCACATTCTCGCCTTCCTTTATGAACGAAACTTCCGCTCCTTTCAGGATAGCTCTCTTAAGCCCAGCAGGAGCATGGATCGTGAATTCAGGCTCCTTAACAGGGGTCTCGATGTACAACGCGCCGTCCTCAAATCGGAGGCCTAATTCTTCCACCGGGCCATTAGCCTGGATCAATATCTCAGCCTGATCAGCACCCTTGGGATTCAACGTCAGGCGGCTGCCACGGCGAATGGCCGCATAGACGATCCCATTTTTCCTATCTGTCTCGACATAAGCCATGTCGCCGTCGAAGGTAAATTCACCGAATGTTACCGGAACGGGGTTCTTCAGGTAGGACTGGTAATAAAAACCTGTCCGGTGTTTCCCAATGTCAATGCGCAGCGCCGTGCCCACCCGGCGCAACCCGCCGGTTACACCCGTAATCGGCAGATGGTTGACGGCGACGCTTGTACTGTCGCCCTCTCGTGCCGGATAAAGGATCGTATCGAAGGTCACATCGCCGGAAGCCTTCTGATCAAAGGAGACAAACCTCTCGGGATGTGCCTCGACATAACCGCTGTGAACGCCGACGGTCACAGCGTCGGGATCCGCGGGAACAATCTGAAGATTGGCGCCATTCGTAAAGCGTGTCTGAACCCGTTTCGTTTTATCCTCGATAAATACGTTGTTCCCCATTTCCGGATGCCACGCCTGCCGGTAGGAGTGCACTCCCTCTGGCGCCAAAACGCGGTCTGATACGATCCAGTAGGAAGGGCGTACAAAAAGCACCCGGCGCTCGTGCCTGAAACCGGCGTATCCATCATGCCAGGCGCTCACATAATCGAAGATGGGATTGGTAAATGCCTGCATGTCCGAGGAACCAGAGCGAGCCTGTGCATGGCCGTCAATCTCGATGGTATTGTGCGATATTGTGCGGCCGCACATCCAGGCCGCCGCCGGATCGTTCGCGTTGTAACTGCCCGTGCCGGGATCCACCAGCAAATACCGGCCGTAGGCGTACATGTCGAACCCCAACGCATCCGGATGCGAGTGGCCACCGCCAACACGTGCATTAATAAACGCACCCAGACCATTCCCATCCACCCAGCTCGTACGCATGGCGAATGTTTTGCCAACCGGATAAAAAGTCGAAAGATAGGGAATGGGCTCACCCTCTTCGCCTTTCGACCCGAAATAGATCAGGTGCGGATCGTTAAATTTCCGCCCCACTGTAAGTATAATGTCGCGTATGTGACCGCGACCACCGTCACCCCAGTGGTAAAGATGCCCGGCCGGCGTCGTCAGACTCATATAGTAGGTCGAAAACCGACGCAGGTTTTCCTTAAGCCTGGGATGCACGTCTTCACCCCGTACCTCACGAACCATTTCGATCACGCTGTCCATATACCTTAGCGTGCCCATCATGTAGCCAACCGAAGCGTCCTTGTAGGATCCGTCGCTAAACATGGAATGACCGAGATTGTCGGCCATGCGGGATGTGCTCGCCTCGAACCATCCGGGCAGAGAAATCTCCGGCAGGTACGTGTTGAATTCCGTCCAGGCACAGTGAATCGTCCGGGCATGATTCCCCGGTGCGCCTGGCTCGATACTGCATCTGCGACCGTGCTCATAGAACGCCTTTAGCATTGAAATGGCGGTATCCGGCGTCATGAAATCGCTTTCCAGAGCCAGTAGCATAGCCTGTGCATTCTTCAACCGCCAAGCGGTATCAAGCACGTAATGAAATCCTACGCGCTGCTTGCTGTAGAAGTCGAGAGTCCGGAAGATACCGGTGTATGCGGCCTGCTCGTTGCCGGTGCGCGCAAAAACTTTGGCCAGCCCGATTGGGAATCCGCCCCGCGCCGCCACGTAACCCCATTGTGTTTCGGAGCCAGGCGCGCGATGATAATGGAAATCGAGATCCTGATAGATGAACGTTGCAGGGCTGTGATTGGCCCAGGTCAGCGAGAGTTCCCGCCCCTGCATGGTCGAGTCGCGAGCGCCTTGCACCAGCAGTCCGACCTCCTTGCAGTCACCCATGGTTTTTGCATACACCAGTAACTTTGCCGACATGACTTTCTCACGGCCAACGCGGATAGCTTCCGGAATCTCGAAATAAAGATAGGCCCTCATCGTATCTTCGCTCACCGGATTAAGAGCCGTGAACCCTGGTTCCCCCTCCTGTACGAGCAAATTAGTTTCGCCTCCGAAATTGCGGTTAACGTATTCACCCGTCCAACCGGGGCCCCAGTTGCCGGCCCGCACATAGGTGTCGGCCGCAGCTTCCAGCCTATGCGAAGTTTTGTCGGTGACCAACTCGAGGCGTGGCGCGTAACCGGAGCTTTCGCGACTGCGAATGCCAACCTTCCCTGCCCGTTCCCAATCGATGATGCAATAAGTTCCGAAAACAATGCCTGAAGCCAGATTAACTGTGCGCCATTGCCAATCGCCCTTGACAGTGAACGCCCCCACCGGCGATTCCCCATACCCGTACAGCCCGCGCAGGGCGCATTCCTCCCCCAGCGACAGTCCCCTAGGCTGAACCTTGGGCCTCGGCACTTCTTTCCGATTACGATAATAAGTAAGCAATTCTTTCTTGGCCTGTTCATAATCACCGCGTAAGGCCGCTTTCCCCACCGGATTGAGATTCGTGCTGAACCCATATTGCACCACCGGCTTGACCGCCCAGTCATTGGAAGCAGCGTTCCAGCGACCGAAAAACTCCTCGTCGCTTACCTTCTGCGGTATCTTTTCGCCAGAGGGATACCAGGAAGGCAGACACATCTGGTATTGCCCGAACAGAGGCCGCTCGGCGTTCGCCTCCTGGATCAAACACCGCGCCGGAGCGGGCAACAGGGCTTTGTCGTAGTTCTCGAAACGCGCCAATATCTTTTCTACAGCCGCGCGCTGATCCTTCGTTACATGAGTCGGCCCGATTTTCCAGAGCGACCATACCGCCAGCCAGTGCATCGCCCCCCTGTCCTTCCCACTGTCCAGAAGAACCTTCGCGATCTCCGGTGCTGCAGCAGCGGCGGCCGGACCCATGTCGCCAAGGGAATAGAGAGCCGCCAACCGATCCGGCATTGATTGCTTCGCGTCTTCCATAACCCGGACCCTATCCCGGACCGAAAACGTTGTACACGTTGCCTGAGCCAAAACCTGATTCGTCTCGTCCTTAAGGCCGGAGACGCTATTAGAGCCAACCGGGACCGTAAAGCGGTAAGTGTACTCGGTGTCCTCGGCCAGGCCGCGGTCGAAGTATGCCAGCATCGGCACGTCGCCCAAGGCACCAGCATGCGGACCTGCGCGTCGCACCGTCTCGAAAGCGCCTTCCTTGGCTTTACGCTCGATAATCGCATCCACGGGCCCGTTCCAGCGCAATTCCACGGCCCCAGCCGACACCGGCC
>CAZOZF010000188.1:0-5521 GCA_964584205.1 uncultured Verrucomicrobiota bacterium | reverse complement strand
GGATTCTCCCAGCTCATTCATCAGTGAAATATCCCCCCATAAACCCAGTAGCGCCGTTTTTTGGGGGCTCATAGTCGGCCGGAATCTGGCTCTCGGTTATCGCTGGTTTTCTTTTTGCGAAATGCGCTGAGCAGAAGGTAGCCCACCAGCAACAGGCCGAGTACAAGGCCGCCGATGGAAATCAGGTGATAGTATTTTTCGAGCAGCTCTTTCTGGCTGAAAAGATAATAGCCCATCAGAGCCAGCACGATGTTCCAGATCAACGCTCCGAGCGTGGTGTAGAAAAGAAAAGGAGCCATTTTCATTCGCGCAAGTCCGGCGGGAAGAGAAATCAATTGGCGAATGGCGGGTATCAAGCGTCCGACAAACGTGGAAACCGCACCGTATTTCAAAAAAAACTTTTCCGATTTTTCAACGGACTCGGCGTTGATGAGCATGAGATGCGCCAATCGGGTTCCGGCCAGCTTATAGATGACTTTCCTGCCCAGATGCAGGGCAATATAGTAGTTGAACAGAGCTCCAATAATGGCGCCCAAGGTCGCGCTGAACAGCACCAGCGCCATGTTTAGTTCGCCCGAGGCCACCTTCCACGCGGCAGGCGGCACCACGATCTCGGAAGGGAATGGAATAAACGAGCTCTCGATCGCCATCAGCAGGCACACGCTGTAGTACGTGATGTGATCCATGTACCAGTTAATAATCGGAAGGAAGATTTCTTTCATGTTTACTCTTTCGTAGGGGGCTCACAGTAGCCGAAGCGGGAGAGCGGTGTCAAGATGAGCGATTGGTGATGATTGATGCAGGCATTTGTGGTTTCCATTCACTCTCGTGTCAGGGGGATTGACCCTAGCCGGACAGTCGCGATGGTTGCGTTATCAGGAGTTAATTCGCTGGAAAGCTGCCGAACGGTTTGTTCGGTAACAATGCCAAGGTGAAGCATCTGGCGCACAAACTCGATATCCTTTGGACGTCCGGCCAATAACTTACTGATGGCCAAATCCATCGGCGAGAGACACCAGGCGGCAGTACCGCCGGTGTTTTCATTTTCCACACGAACAAGGCGTTTTTTCCACTGAGAGGGTAAGGTGGCTGTTTCAGGGCCGACCCCGTGGGCATAATACCCAAAGGTCTCGTGGAATGGGGACAACTCGCCTATGCATCCATCAATCAGTTCGGATTTTGCAGGATCATCTGAGGGATAAAGATCTGCCTCCATGGATGTCAGGAGTTCAGGCGGTGCATTTGGGCAAGCTCCCAAAAGAGCCTGGCTCCCGATGATGATGACATTTTGGCATCCGGAAATGCTCCCGCTGGCCCGCACAATATGTTCAAGCTGCTTTCGGTTCATGATGAAAACGCCGGTAGATAGCCCATCGTTCACGGGGTGAAAGGATACCGCAGAAGGGGTTGCTCTGGCGCAGTCGTCTGCCTTCATGGCCGCCATCAAGAAGAACTTCACGGATTAGTGCCCAATCGTTAACAAGGATAGATTGCCATTCACGCAGAGCCGGAGTTGGATAGTCTGCCAACCAAAGGGCGCAATTAAGTCGAGCCTTTTGCAACCCCTTTTGCGCCGAGTCTGCATCAATGTGTGCGACAATAAGCTTCGAAAGCTCCAAGCTCCGCTGATCAATTTCCTCATGGCTGTTCATGGGTGAAACATTAGCAATAGAGGTTGACAGGAGCAAGAAACTTACGCCGTGATTGCGATTGAAAATAGTGCAATCTTACCGAATTCAGCGGCACAAGCCAACGTACTGAGGTGATTCAGTTGGTCCTGCGGCTATTCCGTCTGTCGTCATGATCAACCTTTAGTGCTTTCCTGATGCGGAGATAACAAGCCCCGCGATGATACCAAAAATTGTGCTGATCCACGGATTCGAGGTGATAGGGCAGGTTCCTGTTGAACATCCCACGAACCGATAAAGCCCATATCCCAAAACACCACCGACCACGGCACCAATGATTAGTTTGACGATCATACCATCTCCTTCCCTAAATCCGTTGTCCGAGATGCCCTGATTCTTTCTCTGGCCGTTTTTCTGGCCGGATTGAATCTGGGTTCAGGACTCGCAGCGTGAGTGTTTGCGCAACCTGTTTAGCATTGATTACTTCTGTGTATCGTCGATAGAGGTGATGGGCGATTCAGGTTCTGTTTCAGGCGTTTCTGGAATGGTCTCTGGAGTTGGGAGTATTGTGTGTGGCGGTTCGATGACGACCGGTTCTGGCTCCGGTGTCATAGCTGGCGGCGTGGTTTCGGGCACAACCACGGGCGGCGGCGCTTCAACAGGCGGAACGACTGGATCCTGTGTTGCCACAGGCTTACTTGGTGCTTCCTGCTCCACGCTCTCCCCGTTCAATATACTTACCACGGCCTTGGCTGCACCGGCCCATAACACGATGACTGGGCGTGTTCCTGCCACCGTTTTCAAAACAGCGGGATAGAGGGTTGGACAGCAAAGAAACCCCTCAATCCCAGCGGTCAGCAACTCGGTTACCCGAGCCTGATCGGCTACCGGATCGACAGGAACCGTAATGACGATCAACCGGTACCCCGCTGCCGAGAGAACAGGATCGAGACTGGGAATCAAGGCGAGCGCGTCTGCCGAGCTTGTAGTCGAGAGCACAAGGCCAATGAAGCCAGTCAGATTCCTGGGAGTTTCTTGCTCAGGAAGACGTGGATCAATGCTGATACCTTTGCCTAGTGAAATATTCTGGGCGACCAGATTCGTCCTGTAGCCAAGCTGGCCTGCAACGGCGCGCACGCGCTCTTGGGTGGATGGGGAAATCCGGGTGGCTTTCCCCATCCCATTAATGACCCGCGACACGGTAGATTTCGAGACTCCAGCGGCCTCGGCAACATCTTTTATGGATACGGTAGAGCTCACGTGCAACCTGTTTAGCATTGGTAACCGTGAAACGCAAGGCTGTTAAAAAGAAGAGTCGCTTTTCTATGCGCGCATAACTATCTTTCAACTCTTAGGTGGTTACAAAATTAGGCGATTGAAATATGGCTAGATTGTCACTGGCAAAACTCGAACGGCATCTCTATGGGGCGGCGGATATCTTGCGCAGCGCGGGCATGGATGCCGCTGTTTATAAAGACTACATCTTCGGCCTTCTCTTCCTGAAGCGTTGCTCCGACGTATTCACCGCCGAACGGGAGGGGATCGTCCACCAAAAGGTCAAGGAGGGCATGGCCCGGGAAGCGGTCGAAAAGAAATACGGGGAAAACCCGGACTATTACGACGGCTTCTTTGTTCCGGAACACTCTCGCTGGGCGTACCTTCAGGAGCGCCTGAATGATTCTACAATCACCTATGGCAGTCTTCTTGACAAAGCGTTGGCTGGCCTGAGTGAGACAAACGACTCTCTGCAGCATGTTCTTGATCACATTATGTTCATGAAAATGCAGGGCAACAAGCGCGTTGTCTCGGACGAGGCCTGCAAGGATCTTGTTCGGCATTTCAATAAGTACCCGCTTCGCAACGAGGATTTTCAATTTTCCGACCTTCTAGGCTCAGCCTACGAGTTCCTGATCAACATGTTTGCCGAATCCGCCGGTAAAAAGGGTGGGGATTTCTATACCCCGCGCGATGTGATTCGCCTTATGGTGCGATTACTCGCGCCCCGGCCAGGGATGAGCGTCTACGATCCCACCTGCGGGTCGGGCGGAATGCTGATCATTACCCGTGAACACATTGAGCAATCCGGCGGTGACCCCACAAACCTCCGTCTTTGCGGCCAGGTGAATGATGCTTCCGCCTGGTCCATCTGTAAAATCAACATGTTGCTACACGATATCCAGGGCGCCGACATTCAGCTTCAGGATACCCTGTTACATCCGATGCACCGGGAGGGCGGAGAGTTGGAACGGTTTGACCGGGTGATTGCCAATCCGCCATTCAGTCAGAATTACACCAAGAACGACATGGAGTTCCCGGAACGGTTCCAATGGGGGTGGTGTCCCACCAGTGGCAAAAAGGGCGATCTCATGTTTGCCCAGCACATGCTGGCGGTATGCAAGCCGCGCGGCATGGTGGCCACCGTCATGCCCCATGGGGTTCTATTCCGGGGTGGTGAGGAGAAGGAGATTCGCCGGAAATTCCTGCAACAGGATTTGATCGAGGCCGTCATCGGCTTGCCGCAGAACCTCTTCTATGGCGCCAGTATTCCCGCCTGCGTCATTGTTATGCGCCCAAACTTGACGGGGAAGGACACGAACCCGAACAAGCCCGAGAATCGCCGAGGCCGGGTATTGTTCATCAATGCTGACGCCGAATATCTGGAAGGGCGCGCCCAGAACTATCTGCGCCCGGAACATATCGAGAAAATGGCCTCAACTTTCGAGCGCTATGCCGAGGTGCCGGGTTATTCCAGGGTGGTTTCCCTTGAGGAAATCAGCTCTGAGGCGAACGATTTCAATTTGAACATTCGTCGCTATGTGGACAACTCCCCGCCGCCGGAGTCGCATGATGTCCGTGCACACCTGATGGGGGGTGTGCCTGTGGCTGAAATCAAGGAGCAGCAACCGCTTTACACGGCCTTGAATTTTGCGCCCTCCGCCATCTTCTCCGCATCAGCCGGGGACATCCGGTATAAGGCTTTCGCTTCCGCCGTGACTGATCGCGCCGCCATGGCGCCCCTCATCGAGGGCGACAAAGGGATCCTGGCAAGATTGCAAGAAACACGGAACGCACTGGCCGCCTGGTGGGCCAAGCATTCCGGAAGTTTGGCCAACATGCCCAAGCGCCGGAATTTGAATGCGGTCCGCTCGGAATGCCTGGTGAGTTTCAATGAGGCGATGTCGCCGCTTGGGGTGCTTGATGGGTTCGCCCTTTCCGGGATTGTGGCAACCTGGTGGACCGATACCCTGCCGGACTTCAAGACCCTGACCGAAAACGGGTTTAAGGGTGTCCTGGAGGGGTGGGTTGACGCCATTGCTGACGCGGTTCAGGATGACGACAATGCCGGTCCGGCATTTGATCCCTTTACGCATAAGCTGGTGAAGCGGGTGATGGGAGTCTATCTTCAGCAGATCGACCGGACAAAAGCCGATATCGCCCGCCTCAAAGGCGAGAAAGAGGCCTTTGAGCAGAGTAATCCGCCTGATGATTTGGATGAAGAAGAACTCTCCACCTGGAACTACGCCAAGGATCTTGAGCGTCAGATCAAGGAATTCAAGGCAGAGAACAGAGACGCAGTAAAGGAATTGGCCAGACTCGAAAAACTTGCGAAGAGGGCGGATGTCGACGTTTCCAAGGCTGTGGGGAAGGCCCGGGCGGCGCTGAAGTCCTATTTCGAAGAGGTCGCATCTCTCGAAAAGGCGCTTGTGCCCTACGACAAGATCAAGGCCGATCTTGCGGCAATTCGCGCGATCTACCGCGAACTCATGGATCGTTTCGTCGCCGAGTTGAGGGCTCATTGCAACGCTATGATTGAACCGGAGCGGCAGGAGCTGGTCCTTGAACTCTTTGCCTTGGATCTGCAAGCAGGATTGGAGGCCGCCTTCATCGCCAAG
>CAZOZF010000187.1:0-5610 GCA_964584205.1 uncultured Verrucomicrobiota bacterium | reverse complement strand
GATAATAACGGAGCCCGGAACGCCCGTGAAACTCGTTGCGTGGAGACAGACGCTATCCCCGGCAGGCGTTTCGGAACATAAATTGCTATGTCGAAGAACGCCTAGTCCGGCATCTCAATCGTCGAAGCCAGCGGAAATATAAACTGCCCGGAGGACTGGGCTACCATCAGCAACTCATCAAACTGGGATTGATTATCTTGTGAACGCCTCTTGTGAAACACAATTTTCTTATGGAAAGCCGGATGCGGGAAATCTGCACGTCCGGTTTGACGAGGGGGATGCCCGCGCAAGCGGGCATCTCTACTCTACCGTGAGAAAATCTTGATCGGCATGGATGGGAAACTAAACTATCCGAACCAGCGGTCGCTCCGTACGGCTTCGCCGCCGGAGAACCGCAACGTTCGAATTAATGAATTGAGATGTAAGACGAAGATGAGTACAGTTTAACTGTTATGAATACATTAACCAAAGCAGATTTCTTAAGCTTGAGCGTGCCGGAGCGCATTATCCTTGTCGAGGATATCTGGGATAGTGTCTCCGAAGTGCCCGACGCCGTCGTTCTTACAGAGGAGCAGAAGTCGGAGCTTGATCGTCGGCTCGATGCTTATCACAAGAATCCAGGTGAGGGCTCTCCCTGGAGTGAAGTTCGAACCCGCATTAGGAGCCGGGTGTGCCTCGCGAGTTGATCATTCGGCCAGAGGCGGACGCCGAACTGAGCGAAGCCTTTGAATGGTATGAATCCCGGGTTCAAGGACTTGGCTCGGAATTTCTTTTGGCCATTGACGCAACATTAGCCGGCATCCTCAGAAATCCGCTCCAGCATCCTCGCGTCCACAAGACCGTGCATAGAGCAATTCTCCGGCGGTTTCCTTATGAAATCTTCTTTACCCTTGGCGACCAACACATCGTTATCCTTGCCGTGTTTCACGCAAAACGAAATCCGAAACGATGGATCGATAGAACATAAGATTCGAACCACACCTCGGAGTTTACGTCGCTGACGCGCCGAAACTCAAGGTGAACGTTCGGGCAGAATAATAATTGATAAAAGAGTCGAAACGGTATAGTTTCTATACAGTTATGGATTTTGAATTTGACCCAAATAAAAGCGAAGCCAATAAACAAAAGCACGGGATTGATTTTGTTCAGGCGCAAACGCTTTGGAATGACGTGGACCGGGTGGAAGTTCCCGCCCGAACGGTAGATGAGCCGCGGATCGTTGTGATTGGTGTGATCAGTGGAAAGCATTGGTCGGCCGTAATCACCCCGCGGGGAGCGAAGACTAGGATCATCTCGGTACGGCGGTCGCGTGGGGAGGAGATTGAGATTTATGAAAGCTAAGACATTTGATGAGCAATTTGAAAAAGGTGAGGACATTACCCGTTACCTGGATCTTTCCAAAGCCAAGAGGCCGGACTGCCAGCAGAAACGCGTTAATGTTGATTTTCCCGTGTGGATGATTCATTCCCTTGACCGGGAGGCGCATCGGTTGGGCGTAACCCGCCAGTCCGTAATTAAACTGTGGCTGGCTGATAAACTCAAAGAAGCCGTCGCATAAGTCCCGAACCAGCTCTTTGACCGCGACGGCTCGCAAGCTCGCCGTCGGTGATTCTATTAGCCCTGCTTTAAAGGGCAGGCGGGAGCCCATCCCACACCGTCATCCGTAAAAATTCCCCACACAAGCAAATGTTGCACAACCCTCATATTGTGGGTTGCGCAATATATCACGGGGTAATGGTTTGAGGTTCTTGGGCAGGGTCCGGAAGAGTGCTATCTGCCAGTTCGGGTGTTGTTTGTCCTGATCTGCTTCGCCAAGGTGTCCGGCTGGTAATTCAACTGTCGGGCAACAGCTCGGATCCGTGCCTGGGTATCCCCTCCAAATTGATCACCCAATCATATTCCCTGGCAATGCTCGATTCGATACCCCCCGCCTGAAGGGCTTGGGGGAGGACAGTGAAGGTGTAGGTTTCGATTTCCAGGTGGGATACTGGCGAGGTCGCCAGTTTCTGCCAGAAGCGGGTGTCCATGGTTTTTGCCGTGGAGGCGAGAATGCCGTCTCCTTCAAAATAAAGGGGTAGATGAAAATGGATACGCCAGAGCTGATCAGCGGCCTCGTGAGAGAGCGGTGAGGCCAGGGCAACGGGGAGGTCGGGGAAAGAAGTGGGGAACGCGGAACGCGGAGCGGGGAGCGGGGAATGGGGAGTGGGGAGTATGTTTATCCCTTTCACTTGGTGCAGATATATGGGATCTGCAAAGTCCAGGAGACGCTGGCGGGCGGTTGACGTCGGGGCGACTTCGAGGGCGGAGCTGAGTTGAATTTTTGAAATGCGGATTCCGTGGTCAGTCAGTCGGCTGAGACTGTCGGCGAGATCTTCAAACTGTATGGCCAGATGGCAGGTATCGAAACAAATCCCAATGTGGCGACGCAGAATAGCTTCAGCGTCCTTTCGGGTGCAGGAGAGCCGGGACGCGAGATGCGGGAGTCCCTGCTCGAGGAGCGGCCCTTCAAAGAACCGGATCACATCGTCGGTGTTCTCCAGAAGACAATCCGGCTCCGGCTCCAATCCAAGATGGATTTCCCTTCCGGTTTTGGCGCGAATGGCGTGGAGCCCCGCAGCGCACTCGGCGAGATGCAGGCAGAATAATGTCGCGAGTTTTGAGTCTCGGGTCTCGGGTTTTGAGTCTCGGGTCTCGGGTCTGGGAAAAGCAAGAGGGTAGCCGAGCGGAACGGTACTGATGCTGCCGTCAACCCCGTCGGGGAGGAGTTGAGCGAGAATGTCGGCCAGGATCAGGGTATAATCGAGGCGTTCACGGGTTGACCAATCGGGATGGTAGACGGTTGTTTTGACGGGCTTTCCATGAAAGGCTCCATACGGGAAGCCATTTATGGTGAAAGCGTAGAGCCCCTCATTGCGCATGAAATTCCGGAATCCAGCGAGAGTGTCCGGTTGTTGCAGGGTTTCGGCGGCCAGTCGGGAGAGGCGCAGTCCCAGTCCGAATGGCTTTCCCGGTGCGATGCGGTTTCGGATGGCCAGAGTGTGGGTTTGAATCGCCGCCAGATTGTCAGCCCACTGTTCACCAGGGTGGACGTTCAGACAATAGGTAAGATGCAGGGGCGGCTGGTCGCTGATTCTCATGCGAATATTTTGGAGGGACGCGCTTTGTCGCGTCCGCCATAATCTGGCCAGTTGTTGAGAAAAACGATACCTTCCCGGATAAGCTTCTCATCCATCGAATGAATCTCCGTGCGGCGGCCGATGGAGGCGGGAAGGGTAATGGTGAGGGGGCCGCCAAGATGTTCCTGAAACCGGGTCAGGCCGGCAAGAATCGAGAGAGAGCCGTCCCGGCGGCGCGTCGTGAGGAGTGGGTGCCAGACAGGAAGTCCTGCGTCCCGGAGTCCTGTGGTCAGTGCCGTGAGTTCGCTTTGTTTGATCAAGCCCAGACGCATTGCATAATAGGAATCGAGCGCAATGCCGATGGAGACGGCCTCGCCGTGGCGGAGGCGATAGTGGGACATCACTTCCAGTTGGTGGGCGGACCAGTGTCCGAAATCCAGCGGCCGGGCGCTTCCGGTTTCAAACGGATCACCGCCCGTGCGGATGTGGTCAAGATGGAGCCTGGCGCACTTTACGACCAGATGCTCCATGGCGGCTCGGTCCCGGGTCCGTAGCCGGATGGCGTGCTCGCAGAGGAATTTGAAGAAGCGCCGGTCTTTAATCATGGCCACTTTGAACGCCTCGGCGATGCCGGCGATCCAGTCGCGATCCGGCAGACGGTCAAGGAAGTCGAGATCGTTGATGACGGCGAAAGGCGGGGCAAAAGTGCCCAGGAAGTTTTTGGTTCCGAACAGGTCAATGCCGGTTTTGACGCCAACTCCGACGTCGTTCTGTCCAGCCACGGTGGTGGGCATGCGGATGACCCGCAGGCCCCGGTGCACAAGGGATGCCGCGAGGCCGACCATGTCGAGCACGCTGCCGCCGCCGATGATCAGAACCACGCTTTGCCGGTCAAGGTTGCGCGCCGCCATGAGTTTGATCAGGCGTGTTACGGCGGTGAGATCCTGTTTGGCGCGTTCGCCGCCTGCGACGAGTTCGATGGGGCCGGCCAGTTCAAGGGTTTTGGAGTGGGCTTTGAAATAGGCGCGGATGAGCGTTTCCCCGCGCGGCCAGGTGTTTGCTGCGCCCTTGTCCAGACATACCATGACCCGGTGTCGGCGGTTCTCGTGGAGACGGGCGATGGTTTTGGCCAGCAAAGGATCTTCCGGTGAAAACGCATTCCGAGTGAACAGGACGGGAAAGTCGAAGGGAACCGACAGGCGCTGATGGAAAGATTTTGAAGGGGAAGGTTTCATGGGATTGTGTTCAGATGCTGCCGGACGAGTTTCGCTAAATCCAGAAGGGATTTTGGTGGGACTGAGAAAGGGATCGTGGCGGCCCAGGCGGCCTCTCGGCCGGGGCCGGTTTGGCCATGGGATCCTTTGATTCGGGACGTGTCCTGGCTCACTGAGATGGGGGGCCACCCGAAGAAAAGTTCGCAAGGGTCATAGCCGGGCTTGTTGTGAATATCCACATGACTGGCATAGTCCGGGGCTTCGTTTTTGGAGGCCCACCAGGGATAAGCGAACCACGCGCCCGGTTCGGACATCAGAACCAGATCGCCGCAATTCGGATGAGCGAGTCCGGCCGCCTGCTGTTCGTCAGAGCCGAGGATGTCGGAAATTCCGGGAAGGGCGGACAGCGTGGCGCGAACGGCGGGGAGGGAAGATTTCTGTTTTACATACACATGGGCGATTTCATGATCCACCATGGCGAAGGCGGCGCTGGTATGGAAGTCGGGGTAAAGCATTCCGGCAACGGATCGCGTTTTGAACAAGCTGGCGCCATGGAGCGCCCGGTTGGGGAAGACGGCGTGCGAGACCGGGGAAATGGCGTAATCGCCGAAGAGGACGACCTCATAGCCGTTTCGTTCGGCGGCCTTGCGGATTACGGCGATTTGTCCGAACAGGGCGGTGAGAGCCCGCTTGGCGGCGGGGTGGTCGGGGCCATGGCGCTGGAGATCATAGTCGAGGGCGGGGAGATAGGTGAGGCAGAGATCGGGGGCAGAGGCCGGATCGTCGAGAAGGGCGGCCGTGGCCTGGGCGATCCAGTTGGATGACGCCGTAGAAGCAAGAGGACCCCAGTAGCGGTGCAGTTGAAACCGGGAGCCCAGTTTTTTGCACAAGGATTCGTAGAGCCCGGCGGGCTGGCTGTAGACGCTTTGAACCATGCCGCCTCCATGTTTGTGGACGGGTGCGGGGGAAAGCAGGATATCCACGGCTTCGCCCAGGGATTGCTGCCAGAACAGGAGGGCGACTGTTTTGCCCCGGGCCCGGAAGTCCTCCCAGATGCGGGGGCCGGTGATGAGTGAGGAGGACTGTTCCCACAAGAGCGGTTTGCGAAGGTCGCGATGGAACAGGCCGTTGGCGACCATGCCATGGGAGGCGGGAGGCATGGCCGTACGGAATGACGCCTGAGCGGTGCAGGTGACAGCCGGGAAGACGCTTTCGAGCGGGTGAAAGTCAAGCCCCAGGCCGCCGGATGCTTTCGTTTTCCGAACGAAATCATAGCCAAG
>CAZOZF010000186.1:0-5622 GCA_964584205.1 uncultured Verrucomicrobiota bacterium | reverse complement strand
GCCCGTGAGGGTTTCAGCTGACCAGTACTAATCAGCCGTGTGGCTTGACTTTTTTTTGATCTTACCTTTGACGTGAGTTTATGCTGCCCATCTCTATTTTTACTTTATCGGATTTTCCCGGTGGCCATGGCGAGAAGGAAACACCCGTTCCCATACCGAACACGGAAGTGAAGAGTCTCAGCGGCGATGGTACTACGGTTTTGACCGTGGGAGAGTAGCACGTTGCCGGGTTTTATTTCTGAGGGCTTGTGAGTAATCACAAGCCCTCTTTTTTTGTTGTGAATCGGGAGGATAGGTCGTATAGGACGGTCTGCACCTATGACAAGTATCAGCCATTGGCCCGACTTGCAGCGTATCGCCAGCGTGGAAGCAGCCCGCCTGGTCCGGGAACTCCCCAAAGCCATTCGCCCTCTCGTCGAAGCCCTTCCCATCCTGTTCGAACCCCTCCCCAGTCAGGCTCTCGTCGATGACGGCGTGGAGTCGGATGTCATGGGCTTGTTTATCGGCCCTGCCTTCGCCGGTGAAGACCAGGATCCTATTCCCGCCGAAATTATCCTGTTCCTTGAAAATATCCGCGATGAGGCCGAAGGCGATCCCATCCGCTATCGCCAGGAAATTCGCACAACCCTCCTTCATGAAATCGGCCACTACCTCGGCCTCAATGAGGCGGAACTCTGGGAGCGCGAACTGGAATAGGAGTTCAGCCGTTTTGAGAATTGGAACAAAACGGTCCCGCCAAATGAACAGTAAAGCATCTCGCTTGCCCTAATAGGGGTATCTTGTTACTTTCGCCGGGAAATTAACCACGGGGAGAAATCGGATAAATGAATATGGCGCTTCTTTCAAAACTGGTGATGGTGACGGGACTTCTGGCGGTAGGAGCCGCGACAACCTGGGCGGCGGGCAAGCCGGAATCCCCCGAGGGATCCGCAGGCGGTCTGGGTCTGACGGTCAAGGCGGGCACACTGGGGGCGGGGCTCGAAGCCACATTCGGAGCCAGCGATTACCTGGGGTTCCGGTTGGGCGCCAACATGATGAGCGCGGGGCCTTCGCTAAAGCGTGACGAAGGAACAATCAACACCGATCTCGATTGGCGCTCGTATAGCGGCCTTGTGGATATTCATCCCTTCGCCGGGGGATTCCGGATCAGCGGCGGCGCCTTGATGAATAAGAATAAGTTCAAGCTGAAAGCCGATCTCACAGAAAGCGTGACGCTGGATGGTCAGGATTATTATCTCGATACCCTGAGCGGCGCGGTAACCTTCAGCGAAATGGCGCCTTATGCCGGAATTGGCTACGGAAATGCGGTCGGCGCCGATGGTCGCTGGCATTTCTCCTGCGATTTCGGCGTGATGTTCCAAGGGGAACCCAAGGTGTCTGCCCAGGCCACCGCCTCCGATCCAGCCCTTCAGCCTTATGTGGATGATGCGCTCGCCCGGGAGGTGGCCGATATTCAGGACGACGCCAATGCGTTCAAATATTACCCGGTAATTTCAGTGGGCATCTCGTTCCGCTTCTAAAGCGGTCGGGGTCTATTTCCCCAGCGCCACTTCAAGGGCGATCAGGGTGTAGGAAGTCACGAGGATGTCGTTGGCTTCCCAGAAGCGGTTGTTTGGGTTGACCCAAAAGCCGTGGCCGGTTTGGGAATCCACTTTTTGAAGGCTGATGAGTTTTTCGACAAGTGCCTTACGCCAGAACACCGGATTCTTTCCCGGAGCCGGGATCGCCTCACGGCCGAAGGTGGCGAGGGATTTGCTGAGAACATTGTAAAAATAAAACAGGCCTTCATCCTTCATTCCCGGATTTTCGTCCAGGCTCCAATGCTTGGCCGCCCAGTCAAAAGCGGAAAGAACCCGCGGGTCGTTCTTCTTGACGTCTGAATAGATGAGGCTCAGCAGTCCCGCATACGTCATGCTGCCATAGGAGCGAAAGACGACAACCCCTTCCTTGTTCGTAGTGGTGCCGGCTTTGCTCTCGTCGGGGCGATAGCCGAAGCCGCCGGATTCATTGGTGCCGGCTGAGTCCTTATTCTGGACGCGTGCCAAAAATCGTTGGGCCGCCTCCCAGTCGAGATCGACGCGTTTTTCCGACTTGTCCCGGAGATCCTCCGTGCTTTGCGTCAGGCGCATGGCTTCATAGGCGACGACGGAGTCGCTCAGGTCAGCATATGAACGTCCCGTCGCCTGGTCATAGCCCATACCCCCCTCATACATATCGCTTCCGAAATGCTGGCCCGCTGCGACGAATTTCCGGGCCTTCAGGATAACCGGCGCTAATTTCGGGTCGTTGAGTTGTTGGAGGGCCACCATGCACAGGGCCGTATTGTAATTGCTCAAGCCGCCACCCTTGCCGGGAATTTTCCGGTAAATGCCGCCGTCGGGCTGCACGCAGCTCAGGATGAAGTGCGCGGCCTTGGCGGTGACTTCGGCCTTCCGGGGATGATTGCTCATGGCAAAGGCCCAGCAGGGCAGGGCGGTCAGGGCGGGGAAGCTTCCTTCCGACCACGATCCATCGGATTTCTGCTGGGACGCCAACCAATCCAGGGCGCGGGTTACGGCCGCATCGGCTTCCTTCGCCGTGGAGAGGTCGATTGTTCCGCTGGTCGTCTGTTTAGTGACCAGGGCCTGAGTTTCGGAAGCGGAAGTCGCCATGGCGAAGACGGTGATGAAAATAAAACTCAGCACGCTCAATGAGTGTTTCGTATTCATGATGTTTTCCTTCTTTATCTGATGACCGGCAAGACTATACTTCCTTTGAGATGAGTCTCAAACACATAAACGGTGGAGGGACGAAAATGGTTCGGTTAGCAACTTTGATTTCTCAAATAACCCCTCACCCCAACCCTCTCCCCCAAGGGGAGAGGGAGAAGAAGCTTTGTGCCCCCTCTCCCTTCAGGGGAGAGGGTTGGGGTGAGGGTGTTTTGTTCGGATTATTGTTCCTTCTCATCGCTGGCTGCCGTGCCGGGGAGGTCAGGCCCCCGGCGGTTGCCGGTTCTTTTTACGAGAAATCCCCTTTCGCGCTGGATCGCCAGGTGGAATCGCTTTTGAAACAGGCGGTTCGCCCGGCTGTGACGGGCTCACTCATCGCCGCCGTGGCGCCCCATGCCGGTTATGTCTATTCCGGCCGGTGTGCGGCGAATGTCTATTCGCTGATTTCCAGTGGCCAGTTTGACCGGGTCATCATTCTGTGCCCGTCGCATCATGTCATGGTGAATGGGGTGTCGCTTCCGGATCCGGCTCTCACGGCGTATGCCACCCCGCTCGGGAACGTGGAGATCGATCGGGCTGTCTGCGATATCTTGCGCGGACAAAAGGGATTTGTGACCGTTCCTGCCGCTGCGGCCAGGGAACATGCTATTGAAGTCCAGTTGCCGTTTCTTCAGAAAACCGTCCGTAACTTTCAAGTAATTCCGTTGATCTGCGGCGCGGATGTGGATGTGGAATCAGTCAGCCGGGCTTTGGTTCCTTATGTGGGGAGCCGGACTCTTCTGCTGGCTTCCACCGATTTCACCCATTACGGTCCGAACTACGGGTATGAGCCGTTTACGGACAAGGTTCCCGAACGACTCGGGCAGTGGCTGGCCTTGGCGGGTGGCCGGATTGCCGCCTTGGATGTGAAGGGGTTTGATGCCCATTGCGCCGCCACCCGCGACACGATTTGCGGGGAAATGCCCATCCGGATCATGATGGCGACCCTGAGGCGATCGGACTTGAGGGGCCTCTCGGGCCTGGTTCTGGATACCGCGACGTCGGGCGGATTGACAGGGAATTACCGGAATTCCGTGTCGTATGCAGCAATCGGTTTTTTTGCAGACATCAAGAAAGAAAAGAAGGTTGGAGTAAAGGAGGGTTGTGCCGTGAAAGAACATCGGACTGGAAGCTGGTCGCCGGGATTGAACGGGGCGGAACAAGCCGCGCTGTTTGCCATTGCGCGTGATACGCTCAAGTGGTGTGTTGAGGGAAGAAAAGGGACGTTCGATTTCGGGCCCTACACACTTACCCCGCGCATGAAGACGGAGATGGCCACGTTTGTGACACTCAAGATCAGGGGCGGGCTACGGGGGTGCATTGGATCCTTGACGCCGGAGGCGCCACTCTATGTCTCCGTCCATGACAACGCCGTCAATGCGGCGCTACGCGACCCGCGGTTTGATCCCGTCCAGCCCGGCGAGTTGTCGCGGATTACGGTGGATGTTTCGATCCTGAGCCCCATTCGTGACATTCCTTCGATCGCTGACTTCAAGATCGGGCAGCAGGGAATCATCCTTGAGAAAGGCCGGTGTCGTGCCGTGTACCTGCCCGAAGTGGCGACGGAGCAGGGGTGGACCGTGGAGGAGACCCTGTCATCGCTCAGTCAGAAAGCCGGCCTTCCCTCCAATGCCTGGCGCGAAGGCGCCCGGTTCAAGGTGTTTGAAAGCGTCGTGCTGTCGGAATAAGGACATGAGTCGTGAAATGTGAGATGTAAGTGACCACCCCTGAACCCTGATGACTATCCTCCTGGCCATGTTCTGTCTGGGTGTATACACGCTTTTGGCCCAGATGCTGGTGACTCGTGAACTGGCCGTTCTGTGCCTGGGAAATGAGATCACAATCGGAATTGTGTTTTCCGTCTGGCTGGTTCTGATCGGCGCGGGAGCAGGGCTCAAACCCCGAAACCCGAAACTTGGCATTTTTTTCCTCTGGCTCAGCCTGGCGTTACCCGTGGTGATGGTTGCCCTGCGGTTTGGCGCAGGCTGGATTCGCCCGGTGGGTGAATATGTGTCGGTGGGAAAGGTCTTTTCCGCTGCGCTCCTCGCACTGATACCGATTTGCATTCCTGCGGGGATGATGTTCCCGCTGGGGTGCGATGGGCTTGCCCGTCGCGGCGGGGTTGGTGTGATCAGTCGTATTTATGCCATCGAGGCATTGGGGAGTTTTCTGGCCGGGGTGGTTTTTTCCTTTTATTGGGTCGGCCATTTTGAGGTTACCCGGATCGTGGTTTTCGCCATGGCCGTGGCTGGCGCTGGCGCGGCGGCCGTTCTGGATTGTGGCTGGGGGAGGCGCGTGCTGTTCGGGTGCGCCTTGATCCTGGCCCTTTTCGGGGTGAAGGCGGAAACCTTGGCGAACCTGGACTGGCGCCTGGCGGCGCAACGGTGGGATTGTTTAGGGGTGACGCATGACGGCCGGGATGGCCGACCAACGGTGGCATTCAGGGGTGGAGTTGATTCCCGCTACCAGAATCTGGCGCTGGTGGAGTCGCAGGGCTTGTTTTCCCTCTATGGTGACGGGCAGATCATGGCCTCATTTCCCGACGAAATTTCCTGCGAGCGGGCGATTCATTTCGTCATGGCACAGAATCCACGGGCGCGCCGTATTCTTCTACTGGGTGGCAATCCCGCAGGCGAATTGCCGGTTTTGCTTCGATATCCGGTTAAGGAAGTGGTTTTTGTGGAAAGAGATCCCGCCGTGAACGGGATGATGCGTCTTGCCGTACCCGGGCTTATGGAAGACCTCGACCGTGATCCGCGTTTAAAACGGATTCAGGATGACGGGCCGCGGTATGTCAAGCGGTGTCAAACGAGTTTTGATGTGGTTCTGGTTCATGTGCCTGAACCGGTCACGGGCGCAATCAACCGTTTCTTCA
>CAZOZF010000185.1:0-5685 GCA_964584205.1 uncultured Verrucomicrobiota bacterium | reverse complement strand
AGGTTTCCAATGTCGTGAGCGTTGCGGGAACCAATACCTACGCCCTCGACGCCGGAGATCGTCTCCAGACCTTAACCGTATCATCCCTCAGTCGGCAGGATGCCGTGACATATTCCAGCGACCCCGTGAATGGCACTCTGACCGGGGCAAGTTACTCCAATGGAATTCACTGTGCCTATTCGTATGATTTGATGGATAGGTTGACGGGCATTTCCTGGGCCGATGTTTCCAACAAGGTTTTACGGAGCCGCTCCTACACCTATACTGCTGCGGGGCTGATCAGCGAGATCACTTTTGAGACGAGCGAAAAGGCCATATATTCCTACGATTCCCTGGACCGTTTGACCCGTGAGAAGCACACGGATTATTACGGGCAGGTTATTTCGGATGAAAAATATGACTATGATTTAGCAGGGAACAGGACGAAGAAAACGGTTTTAGATAGCGCCGGCGCTGATCTGGTGACAGTCAACTATTCGCTCGCCGCTGGCAACAAGTTAGGCTCATGGACAGTGGCCGAAACGAACCTTTCAGCCCGCTTTGCCGTGATTGGCAATTCCAGCGATCCCATAGGCACCAATGACCGTTTCGGGCAATTGTGGGTCAGCAACTCTGCCAGCGCGGTGGTGAAACCCACTGTATCGGGAACCAATTTCTTTGCCTTTGACCTGACTGTCGGAATGGGCACCCAGTATGTGCATGCAGCCATCAGGGATGTGGCGGGGAATACCTCCTATGTTACAAACCGCTTCTACCCCACTTGCCTGACGAACGGAACTTATCAGTATTCGGCAGCAGGATGCCTGACCAACCGCCAATACAGCGGAAAAGACTTCACGGAAACCCTTGGGCTGATTTGGAACGGGCAGTACCAGTTGACAGCGGCTTACACGAATGGCGTGCTGGCCGAATCCTTTGGCTATGATGGAGCAGGCAGGCGGATCTTCATTGTTGAGGGTGGTGTCACAAACTGGATGGTCTACGATGGCAACCAGGTGGTGGCGGAAGTGGACGGCGCCGGGAGCCTGAAGAAATCTTACGTGTACGAGGGACTGGACAGGGCCATTTCCATGACCACCTACGGGGCGTCCACGAATACCTATTATTTCATCCGGGATCATCTCGGATCAACATTGGCGCTGACGGATGGAAGCGGAAACATTATCGAGAGCTACCGGTATGATGCCTGGGGCAGGGTTCTGGGCGTTTATAACGCCTCAGGAAACCAGATAGACGAGTCGGCGGTCGAAAACCGGATTTTGTGGCAAGGTCGGGAATACAGTTTCAAGACGGGACTCTATTTCTTTAGGGCTAGGTTTTATGATCCGGTGGCTGGACGGTGGTTGAGTAATGACCCGATTGGTATAAGCGGCGGGCTCAACCAGTACGTTTTCTGCGAAAATAATCCAGATAATTTTCGGGATCCGATGGGAATGTGTGGTGATTCGGCATGGGGTAGTGTGAGGAAATGGTGGCAGGATATCAATGAAGCTGCAACGAGAGATCTTTCGAAATTACAGACTGAAGAAGGAATGCGACAACAAATGGCTTTTGCGCTGTCGTTCAACCCCGTGGGCAGTATTGCCGTAAAGACAGAAGCGAACTTCGTAAACTTGGCTAGTCCCCAACGGACAACCCATATACTGACGGGGGATGCAACTGGCGGCGGGCATCAGTTTCCCGGAGGAGCTGGCAAGTCTCCCTTCCCGCAAAGCTGGTCAGCTGATCGAGTTATGCATGAGATCTCGGATGTGGCTACTGATCCTCTCTCCGTATTCACGCCTGGACGAGTCGGCAGGACAGTAGTCACAGGAACCCGGGGCGGAGTTGACATTCAAGTTATCTTGGGCAATCAAACAGAAGGCCGCGGGATCATCACCGGCCACCCTGTCAACATTCAAAGGAATCCATGAACTTCGATTATCAGAAGTTAGAAGAAGATATCTCCCAACTGCTTGTGGCAATGACCAACTTAACGCCTTCTGAAGTGGCCGAAGTGGAGCAGTTCCTGACCGCTGGGGAGTATGGAGTTGCATTCGAAACCCTCTGTGGGATTATCAAAGAAGAAGGCAAGCCCGTGGCGCAAGAGATTCGTCTGAAGTTTCGGGGGCTGGCCGAGCGAATGGGAATTAATCCGTTGTGGTGGAGTGAGATAGTAGACGGAAAATGAACTGCTTCGACATCAGTGTTGAGGCATTTGCCGTTGAAAACGGGTCAACAAACTGGATGGTCTACGATGGCAACCAGGTGGTGGCGGAAGTGGACGGCGCCGGGAGCCTGAAGAAATCTTACGTGTACGAGGGACTGGACAGGGCCATTTCCATGACCACCTACGGGGCGTCCACGAATACCTATTATTTCATCCGGGATCATCTCGGATCAACATTGGCGCTGACGGATGGAAGCGGAAACATTATCGAGAGCTACCGGTATGATGCCTGGGGCAGGGTTCTGGGCGTTTATAACGCCTGAGGAAACCAGATAGACGAGTCGGCGGTCGGAAACCGGATTTTGTGGCAAGGCCGGGAATACAGTTTCAAGACGGGACTCTATTTCTTTAGGGCTCGATGGTATGAACCTGTTACTGGCCGCTGGCTCTCTAACGATCCCATCGGCATCTCCGGCGGGCTCAACCAGTATGTATTCTGCGCCAATAAACCGGTAAATTTTCGGGATCCGTTGGGGCTGTGCGAGGAGGGTCGGTCATCTAAATTTCTGGCTGGTACTTTTTCAGTAGGATCTTTATCGACCCTGCGTTTGCCCCTTTGTTTTTCTTTGGCAGGCGTTGCAATTGTTGGTGGCTCCATCTTTGATCTCAACTGGGGTGATACAGTTGCGTTGACCATTCCGCGAACACCATTCACTTTCACGGGCATGAATTACGACAGCATGTCGGGGCCTAGCCGAGAAGTCTATGACGCTCATGAAGCTTACCACAGAGCCGGGCACATGGATGAAGTAGTCGCATATCAGATTCAAATTCATAATGCCGAGAGCATTATGGCAGACGGAACATGGGCAGGGAGACCTTTGACAGATACAGAACGTTATGGGCTCGGCCAAGATGTCCTCAGTGCTCAAAAGCAAATTGACCGCTATACGCGCATATATCGAAGGTTACCATTCAGCGGATACTAACAGCCACGTTTACCTTCAGGTGAGGCAGAATATGAAAAAAATAATCAGCGTGTCGTTTTGCGTAGTTTTGGTCGCTGCGATCGTTGTCCAGGTAATACCTTCGCTTATCCCAGTTCATCGCAGTTCTGAGATTTATGCAGTGTTCATGAGCCGACTCTTCTCGCCGCTTTTTGTTTTAATTAGCGGTATTGGGCTTGGGCTTGGTTTGGCTTGGCGTGATGGAAAACTGGCTAATCTCTCACTTGTGGCCCTTTTGGTTTCTCTTTTCTACACAGTAGTACGCATCTTATGGTAAGCCGCTGAAAAGTGCATGAACCTCACGTCTCCACATTCGGTAATTGAGACCTGTTAATCGCCAAGATCCTTCGGGCCGTTTATTGACTTTCTAATGACCTGACGCTACGCCGCTGTCACGGCGGTTGCTGAAAAAGGCCAACCGCCGCGCCAGCGTCTCCGCTACCGGAGCGCCGCCGGGGGCTTTCTACGAACCATCCAGTAACCGACCAGGGACAAGGCGGCGGATCGTTTTGGGAGCACCGAGTGAATCTCAATCCTTAATCCTGCGAATGATAACCATTGCCTTTTTGTTGACTTTGATTCTGTTTGGGATTTCAATCATTAAATCATGTCAGATGTTTGATCGCATTATTCAGCGAGAACATGATGTTTATAATAAATATTGGATAATGGACGGGAAACCGGTTGGATTTTTTTGGCATTCAAACGAGACAGTTCGTCCATTTGATAGAATCGCGATGGTATGAGCGCTAGATTCGGAGAAGACAACCGTCGGCAGGGTTTGTTTACGGTGCGACAGATTGTTTGGGTCATTTTAGGTTTTGTTTCGCTCGTTCTGGCAGTGGATCGGGGTGGCAGTGCCGCGTGTCATCTGTTTGGAATCATTGACAGTCCTGTTTTCTGGCCATTCAGCGTGTTCTCAACGCGTGTTCCTTCGCTCGAGAACATGGCAGTTGCCGTCTTCGTAGGTATCGGATTCTTCTTTTTCTCCCGTTTTGTGTGTGGAGACCGTGTAAATATTATCGGCGTAGCTGCCGCTGGTATTGCGCTTATCATTGGGAGCACTCTGATTCAGGGGTGGGAACCGGGTTTTCTTACACCCATTGCAGGAGGCAATCCGCCGGAACAATATTGGCATGACGCGATTCGAATTCACGATCCCGTGGAATTTCTTCGCAGATTCATCTCTCTTCAGCCTGGCCTTCTCACGCATGCCCGCACCCATCCCCCGGGGGCGGTCCTTGCAATATGGGCGCTCGACCGTCTATGTGGCGGCAATCCAAGTATATTGGCACTTGTGCTCGGCGTGGTGTCATCCGGGTTGATGGCTTGGGCATTCTACGGAATCGCGCGAAACGAACTTACTCCGATTGCCGCCTCCCGACTGACATGGCTCTTTTTTCTGGTGCCAGCCGTTCAAATATACACGCTGGCGAGTCTTGATGCGTTAATTGCGGCCTTATTATTGATTGCCGTCCACTTATTCATCAAGCGGGGTTCATGGAGATCGATTCTGGGTTCGGCCCTGTGTATTTTTGCAGTATCTCTGCTTAGCTTTGCATTCTTGTTCGTTCTGCCGGTGCTGGCGGGGTTGGCCTGGCGCCGCCGTATTGGCCGGTTGGGCATTGTTCTGATCCTGTTAGTCGCCATGCATGCGGTTTTATTTGCCCTCACGGGTTTCAATTACTGGATCGCGTTCAGACAGGCCGCCGCGATGGAGAATCCTGGAGGATTCCAGCTCTGGGTTGATCCGGCTACGTATGCGCTCACCCGGCTGGAAGGATTGATCGAGATTGTTTGGTTCCTTGGCCCTTTTCTGGGGCTTGCCTTCGTGCGGGGAATCCGGGGCGGAATTTCGCGCGGGGTACTTGCGCGTGTCACAGGCATGGGCGTCTGCACACTGATAGCGATGTTGCTTGCCGGCGCTTTCCGTACTGGCGAGACGGCACGCTGCTGTTTTTTCATCTATCCCTATCTGTTGTTTCAGTCCGGTTGGATTGTAAAGTCCTCTCTCGCTTCGAAACAGGATTTTCTGACGTTGTCATGGCTTGTTTTTCTCCAAGCGTTATTGATGCAGCTATTTGGATTCTATTTCTGGTAAACACGGGGTAAGCAGGGGCGGTGAATCGGTATCTGCATGGCCGGATTTTTCTTGCCGCCATTCTGGTCACACCTAGTCGCGCCGTGGAAAAACTAGAATTGGCTACCCATCACCCTGCCAACACCCGCTCCCGCTTTCTTCCCCTTGCCCCAAGCCGCCCACCACCGATCGCCATCATCCTCCCACTACTCTCTGCCTCCCACCGCCCATGGTTAGCCAACGCCAGGGCCATTACACAGTCATCATGATACCCCGACGGGGCATTATAGGTGATCCCGCCTGACGGGGAGATTTCATACTCGCACCGCTTGAGCTCGGCGGTGAGGATTTCCCAACTTGCCACGCCGGAGTTCTTTGACGAAGGCGGGTGCCCACTGCTGTCTGCCAACTGCCTACTGGCCGCAGGCCAGGACACCCGGCGCTGCTCA
>CAZOZF010000184.1:0-5709 GCA_964584205.1 uncultured Verrucomicrobiota bacterium | reverse complement strand
CAGACTGCGGCGATGAGGGCGATGACGGGGTTCCGGTGTTTCAGGTGAAGTGTAGGGGGGCATTGGGGACAGGCAAGATATCATGATAAATGATCACTTTTGTCGAGCATCCAGTCTTCTCCCGACAGATAATGCCCATTTTCTCGACAGCCGACTTTTGCTTGCTCATACCAGTACATTGCTGATTTGGGTCAAGGATACGGAAGCAGCTATTCTCATTATGGCCACATGGAGGGCGGATGTCCCCAGCCGCCGCGTGAATAGGGCCGCCAAAACGGCGGTCGAGGCCGCCCGCCCTCCAGGAAAGATGGCCATAATGCTGATACGGAAGGGATTGCTGGGTTTTCCACTTTACAGCAATTTTGGGGTCGTTAATATCGGCACCAACAAATCGGATGCAGCGGACTTCGGCATCCTTGTGAAGTGTCGCCAAAAGTTTGGAGGGAACGCCATCATAAGCAGCCAAAACCGCCCTCGCATCCCGTATCAGGGGCTTGGGATTGGTTGCCGGACTAGGATTCGAACCCGGGATTTCGGCTTTTTTGAGGCTTCAGCACTTCTGTCAGAAATGCTCGAAAACGCCAATAAAAACAAGCATTTCATCGTTGATAATCAATCTCTTATGACTGGATGCCATACTGCGGACTGATCCGTCATGTCGCTTCCAGTCATAGCCAGTCATACCCCGTCACGACGGCTTAAAGGTTGAATTGTCACCTTTAGCCCATGCTGAATCAATTTGGGGATTCCTGGATCACAATACACTCAAGCGCATGGATCAGGCTCGGCACATCCTCCACAACCGTCTGCCAGAGGATATCAAGGTCTATCACGTCGTACCCATGTATCAACCGGTTCCGCATGCCGATCACTTGAGCCCATGGAATCGTAGGGTTGCTTTTCTGTGTCGCAGCCGTGACGCGAGTCGCCGCTTCGCCGATGATTTCCAACAACCGAACCAACCCAAGCGCAAACAGTTCTTCGGTCTCAAGATCGGCCTTCTTGCGATGTTCGGAAAACATCTGGATTTTCCTCGCCGCCTCAAACATGTGCCGCACATGGGTCGGATCGTCAGGACGCGGCATACAGCACCTCCGACTCGGACAACACCCGATCCAGCAAGGGCCCACTGAAGAACCGAGGCGTGTTCAAGTCAACCTTGCGACCGACAAGGCGCGTCAAATCCAGCTCCATGCCCGCCAAGCCGATCAAGCCGGGCACATGCCCGTCCTCAAACTCCACCAATACGTCCACATCACTCTCTGGGCGGAAGTCGTTACGCAGAACCGATCCAAATAAAGACAGTTTCCGGATGTGGTGCTCACGACAAAACGGCACCACTTGCTTTTCATTGAGATGGACTCTGCCTGACATCATATAACCCCTAACGACTAAAAATACTCTACCGATAGTATTTACCATCCGGCACAAGGCGTCAACATCAGTCATTGCCTACCACAAAAAGCCTTGGTGATTCCATCACATTCGTTACGAAATGATCCTTACGCTGCACCCGGTCATGATATTCCTCGGGAGTCAACACATGCGGGTTGATTTCCCGCCCCAACTGGTTCCCGACGCCGGACAGCAGGGATGTCAGCTTTCGGAGTCCGATAGTCCCGACAACCATCAGGTCGATGTCGCTTTCCGCCTTGGCCGTCCCCTGAGCCACGGAGCCAAACACGAAAGCACACTGGATACCGGACTTTCCAAGGGATGCTTTCAGAACATCCACCAGTCCCACCGTCTTCAGCACAATGCGGTGAATATCCTCGAACAGCGGGTGGTGACGGTCGGCCTCGTAGTAGGTGCGGTTGCCGTCCTTGCGGAGGGTGATGAGACCTAGTTTCCGAAGTTTGGTTATTTCCTGTCTGAGGGAACCCGTCGAAAGGCTCGTTCGACGCTCGATCTCCCGCAGGTGGAATGACATCTGGGTTCCGACCCCAAACAGAAGACGGAACATCTCAGCCCGTGTACGGGAAGAGAGTATCTCCGAAAGTGAGTTCATGTGTGTGCTTATACCGCACGATCGTGTGGTGTGACAACACAATTCGATGAACCTCCGAATATCAATCCGCACCGAGACCCACTTGGATAAACGTCTCTCTGCCCCCACGATTACAGCAAAGTCAGTCACCTCCAGCTTTTTACTTGCGAATAAATGGACGGCACCCTAAACGACCTCACAACGCCATCTGCTTCACATTGTTTACACGGATAATCCTATAGGCACCATTTGTGGTTATGACCACCTCAGCCCTAATCCCATTCTTCTCTCCTCGGAAGGCCACACAGTCAGCAACCTCAACACCCGCCGCCTTGGCCCAGAAGGGAGCTTCTTGGGGAAACACATTCTTCAGCGAACCAAATGTCCCGTTCTTACTGAGAGCGACTATCCGCCCTTCAGGAAGAGTTGGAACGGCGGAGGAAGGCGTCGTGAGGTGAGGGTGCCAAGTCCTGCTGTGGATAAGACGCAGAACTGTTGGTTTGAGGGAGCCTGTAAACGGCGAAAATGCAGTGCTTGAGTTCTGGCCTTCATGGGGTTATGAATACTGGAGAGGACGCTGTTTCGCCGGGATAAGCCTACAGGGACGAGCGTCATAATAAGAAGTTGGGTGCAGAAGATAGATGACACGAACGATCAAACAGTGGTGCGCTGAGCACGGTGTCAATTGGCTGGGCCAAGGCTCCATCGGTGGCATCCGCTATGACTGGAAGCTTGTCCTTGGCAAGGGACGCACAGCCATCTTCTCCACGACGGTCGAAGGTGGCGTGCCGGAATCCCGGCGCGTCGGCAAACGTGACGTGCTCGTGTTCCCAAATCCGAACCGCCCGAGAGACGGCGGGAAGATCAGCAAGACGGCGTTCCTCCGGATCATCAACTGGGTTGAGGATTGCCTGGCAGGGAATATTCGAGAATTGAAGGCACCCAACCAATCGTCGGAGGATATCGGCGCTGACGCGCCGAATCCTCAACGCTGACGTTGTGCCAGACATAAAATGAAAAGCGGTATCAAATGGTTGCTGTTTATCAGCTCACCCCTGTGGATACTGGGATGTGGGACTCCGCTGATTGAAGTAAATGGCGTTTTCATGACGAAGGATCAGGCCCTGAAACATGGCTATATACCATCCCCCGAACAGGAACAGGAGCGACGGGAGTTGGCCAAAGCCCGTCTCAAGCCTGAAGATGTCATATTCGTTACGGTCCGTGTGGACCCCTCGCTGACCCACTCATATATAGTCACAACGGAGGGCGAAATCGACCTGGGGTATGCGGGGCGAATTACTGTGATTGGTTTGACAGAACGGGAAGCGGCAGATCGGATCAAGAAACATTTAGAAACTTTGGTTTTTGTTGAGGCCGATGTAAATGTAGAGATAAGGGTGCACAACCAGCCGGCGCACGCGACGGGCAAGCCCGCGCCTGACAGGTAACGTTCGGATTGAGGAAATGATGGAAAACGACAAAGCAACAACGCGGTTTTTTGTAGGGATCGCCTGCTTTGCGTTGGCCGTCACCACACTGACAAGCGTGGTCAATAAAAGCTGGATTCCTCTTGTCGCCCTCGGTGGTGTATTACTCGGTCTGTTAATAATGTCGGTTTTGTGGGCGATTGTGTTTGCGCCAGTCCTGACTGTGATGGGAAGATTGTTGCGGACGCGAGAGACAAAGAAGATGTATGACGGCTCCGAACCAGGCGCTCCTGGCTATCGGCGCTGATGCGCCTCAGCCAAAGTGCCCGCGTTAGCCGAGGAGAATATGAGAACGATCTGCATGATTCTGTTGGCTGGCCTGTGCCTCGTCGGCATCGGTTGCGTTCGACGGGTTAGTTCCGCGACATTGTGGCCGCAACCGAAACACCATCCCACTTCGGCGGAACTGAAGACGTGTCCGTACGGGCACACGACGCTAAAGGATGTTCCCATCTTCTACGGAACACCGGACTTCACAGACAAGGCCTCCGTCTCGAACATGAACACTGCCGTCGAGACGCATCAGGCGTGGCATGGCGGGTGCGTCGTCTCATCCGATTCGCCAACCGCGAGGGTCACATGCGTGACATGCGGATTCGGGTACGACAGCGATCTTAACCTCTGGTGGCGAACCTCGCCTGACAGGGCCAGCTTCAGACACGACTTCTCTAGCATGCTTGCCAGTTTCCCGTTGCCGCCGACGAACATGGCGGAAGGCCCAATTCAGTACTCCCAGTCACTCAAGACGAACGCCGTCTGGATGGAGTCCTTGAGCTACACTTCGCGCGAGATGCAACCCGTTGTTCTGAGTCGCCTTACGAACTGGTTGGCACGGCTCAACATCAGCGAGCCGAGCAAGCAAATGCTGGGACACGAGACCTTGGCGGGAACGAAGCGCAACATTTACAATTGGGGCCATCTGAGTCCCAGTGTCATGCTGCATCAAGAAGAGGATGGGACCTCTTGGGTGATGGTCACTAACGCGAAGCAATACGAAGGCGAACCACAGGGTCGTGGGTATTCGCCGCCCGCTGCGCGGCCGACTCAACCCACACCCTGAACGTTCGACATGATGATAAATGAAAATTAGCCCATCATTACATATCAGTTGTGCCTATATCACAATGGTGGTCGGAGGAATGTTCTGGTTCCGGTTCATGGGATCACCGACACTGAGCCCTGACATGCTATCCCTTATCTTGTGGGTGTTATTCTTCGTTTCAAGCGGAGTGTTGACTGTTCGCGCTTTCCGGTTTGGAACGACCACACACAGATTTTTGACGTGGCCGTTATTTCTGGTGCAATTTGTAGGTGCCACCTTTTATTTGCAGTTGATTTTGGGAACAGGTAGATGATGAGTCGTCGAACCACACAATTCTGGCTATCGTCGCTCCGCTCCTCAGCCAGATTGTGAACAGGACGATACGAGCGGGAGATGCAGCAGGTCGGCATCTTCGGACGATGCGTCTTGTGGTTCAGGATGAAGAAGGAGATGAGGCAGGTCATTGAGACGATAGCCCCGACGAAGGGGTGCTACATTTCCAAGTGATGTGACGGGCGTCATAATAAGAAGTTGGGAAACGAACTACTGAATAAAAAGACGAAGATTTCAGGGGATGGCCGGTCACGGCGGGCTTGGAGAAAATGATGAAGAAATGGATGTTGATAGCACTGGCGGCGATTCCGTTGTTCACGGGATGTGGCACACTCGTTAAGAAGCATTTCAATCCCGCGAAAAACGACACCTGTTGGAATACCGTCAGGGCATCGATGTTCGTTAACCACTTGGCATCTCTCGGATATCCCGATGGGCTCTCCACAAATCAGCACTTTGAGGCAATTGCACCAATCGGATTGTTTCCATCGAAACAAGTCAAATATCCCTGGACCACGCCTGTTTTCTTGAATCCCAAAACTGAAACAAACGTGTGCTTCTCATATTACATCGTTATCATATCTCCTGATTCAGATTTGATGGTCTCCAATGCCTGGAAAACAACCATAACTGGATACACCCTTCTGCCACATCCATCGAAAGAAATAGTTAAAGCGGCAAACCAGAAACTGAAAGACGATCCAGATTTCGCAGACATTGCAAAAATAAGGAAACCAAATCCTCAAACAACGGCTTCACGCGACGGCGTTTTCCCGCCAAAAGTTAGTCACCGTTAAGGTCATAGGAGCGAACCTCCAACGCCTCGAACCGCGCTTCCGCCGCCGCCGCACCCGCCG
>CAZOZF010000183.1:0-5736 GCA_964584205.1 uncultured Verrucomicrobiota bacterium | reverse complement strand
AGAATTCAGAATCCAGAATGGAAACCCAATGCCTTACGCTCCCAGGCGGCTTTCCAGCAGTTCGGCTATGAATCCATGCATGCCCTCTGGCGGCGGGAGACAAGGCCCGACGGCCTGATTGTCAGTGATGATGTCATGCTGGCCGGGGTCTTTTCCGCGATGCTTGAACTGGGAATCCACACGCCCGGCGACTTGAAACTCGTGGGCTACAAGAACAGTGCTGTTCCTGTTTTCACCCCGCTGGCGGTAACGTTTGCCGAGGTGTCCACGGACGAGATTGCCAAGGCTTTACTGGATCAGATTCAAAAACAATTGAAGGGGGAGCCGGTGTCGATTCAGCGTATTGCTCCTTCCCTTCAAGCCATCCCTAACTATTTTTGTAAAACTAACCTCAAAAGAAAGACAGACCATGACAAAACCTGAGTCGCGAGAAATCTTCGGTGCTGAAATCCAGTATTTCCGGACCGATCCGCAATATTGGCCCACACTGATCCAACGACTGAAGGACACCGGGTTGCGGTGTGTCACCACCTACGTCCAGTGGGGCACGCACCTCGTTGGGCCGCCGGACAAGAAGCACCCCGCCGGCATCCTCGACTTCACCGGCAAGACCAACCCACGCCTGAACTTCCGGTGCGGTCCGTTCTGCTGCAACGAGATGATTCACGGTGCTTAACGGCATGAAGGCCTTGCGTGCTCCCTACATCTACATGTCCGATCATTCCATCCCGCCCAGTGTATCGGTGTCGGATTACGAATACATGGTTGAGTTGTTCCGGGATAATTGCCGATACTAACGCGACAGGGTTAAGCACGCATGAGCAAGAGCTTCTTCACCAGACATAAAACTGGACTCGCCGGGCTTGCGGCGCCGGGCTGGTTTTTCAGGATTCTCTGGCGTCGCTACCGCGGAAAATCATGGATTTCCACGTTGTGGGGCTTCTTTGCGGGGCAATACTTGAATCTGGCCCTGGCGGCGCTGGTCTTTGTGGTCAAGGCGTCCCCCGTGTGGGTCTGGCCGGTCGTTACCCGTAACATTCTGAATGCCCTCTCGCCTGTGAGGCCGGATTCCCTTGACGCCATAAGGGTCAATATTCTCGTTATGCTGGTGCTGATTCTCCAGAATATCCCCCTGCATACCCTGCATGTGTATTATCCTACATGGAGCAGTTCAACTGCTCCGCAGATGAAGAATGTTGTCGTTATATGTTCAAAAATGAAGTGCTTACAACATGCCTCTTCTCCCATTCCCTCTGCACCAAACGGGTGCGAAGCACACTTCGTCCCCCACTTAATCCCACACTTACTCGGTTACGCTTCGTCGACCTGCTTAGTCGATAAGTAACTGTCTGAGAACGACTAAGCCGTTGGACTAAGCGTACCCGACTAAGAGGGGTGACTAAGACATGCGACTAAGTGTTCTATTTTCCGGATTCAACTGCTCTTTTTAGGATTATCTCAGCCGGGCTGTCCGGAGCATGCAGCAGCAGATCCGGTGTGTATTGGTCACAAGGCTCCAACAGCTGTCGATCTCGTTTCACAACCGGTTTACGACCGGGCGGATGCAGTCCAAGATACTTCGGGACGTGGAGGTTGTGGAATCCCTGTCGCGCCAGATGTTCGGAGTCGTGCTGAACAGCTTTCTCTCCGTTGCCATTGCGCTTGGCGTTACGCTTTACCACAAGCCTGTCATAGCCCTGTTCTTTCTGGTGGCGGCGCCCGTGGCCGTCCTGCTGGTGCAGTTATTCCGTCGTCCGATGGACAAGAGTAACAGGGAATTCCGGACTGAAATGGAAACCATGACGTCCATGGTGACCGAGATGCTGGAAATGATCCCGGTTACACGTGCCCATGGGGTGGAAGAGGCGGAAACCCGCCGGCTTGGAAACCAGTTCCAGACCCTGCGTCGGAAAGCGCTCCGGGTCGATCTGGTTAATTCAGTTTTCGGATCGTCGGTATGGGTGTGTTTCCAGCTCTTCAATCTCATTTGTATCGGAGTCGCCGCCTGGATGGCCGTGAAGGGTTCGATTCAGGCGGGCGATGTGGTCATGTATCTGGGTTATTTCGGAATGATGGTCGGTTCGATCAATGGTCTGGTTGATTTCTATCCGACGCTCTGTCTGGGCCGGGAATCGCTGCGTTCCCTGAGTGAGATACTGGAATGTCCCGACTTGGAACACAATGAGGGGAAGCGGCAGGTCAAGCAGGTTGAGGGGCGAATTGTTCTCGACCATGTGGAATACCGTTATGCTCCGGATCTGGCCCAGGCGGTCCAGGATGTAACGCTCGACATCAAACCCGGCGAAAGCGTGGCGTTTGTAGGGGAGTCCGGCTCAGGCAAGTCCACCCTGATGAATCTTGTTATCGGGTTCCGTCGTCCGACGGGAGGAAGGATTCTGCTGGATGGGTGCGATATGGAAACCTTGGATATGCGCACCTATCGCCATTACCTTGCTGTGGTTGCCCAGAACACCATCCTGTTTTCGGGAACGGTCCGTGAGAATATCACCTACGGGCTTGATCGCGTGGATGACAAACGGCTTCAGGAAGTCCTGGAACTGGCGAATGTATCGCAATTTATTCGGGAGCTTCCCAAGGGACTTGATACGGTTATTGGCGAACATGGGGGGCGGCTTTCCGGCGGTCAGCGCCAGCGGATTTCCATTGCCAGGGCCTTTATTCGTGAACCCCGGGTGATCGTGCTCGATGAGGCCACCTCGGCGCTGGATGTGGTGTCCGAGAAACTGGTCCAGGAGGCCATTCAACGGCTGATCAGTCGGCGCACGACCTTGATTGTGGCGCACCGCCTGAGCACGATCCGCAATGCCGACCGTGTAGTCGTCATGAATCAGGGCCGGATAGTGGAACAAGGAACGCATGATGAACTCATGACCCGGGAAGGGGAGTTCTTCCGGATGGTTAGCCTGCAGAAATAAAGATCACATGCAAGGAAACAGGAGAACATGAAGACATCCTTTCACGCCCATCACTCGCCCATGGGAGCTCATAGTTCGTTGACCTGTGGCATGCACGGAGCCCGCGGGGGCATGGCGATGGAAAAGGGGCAGCCTGCCGATGGCGGCGTCTATGTGGGGTATGAGGACGATCAGGGAGTGCTGAACTTCCTGCCTCTCTTTGCCATGAACGATGATGAGCGGGCCCGCTATGTCCAGGGAGGGCAGGCGAATGGGGCCGCCACGACCGAGCGGGTGATTCCTGCCGGAAAGATCACGCGTGACCTGTTGAAAACGCTAAAATTGCACCTGGAGCATGTTCTCGTGCCGGGGGTCTGCCTCTATCCGGATGGTGGATGGAAACTTTCTTCTACGGCCGATAATTCCTGGACAGCATTATGGCCGAAGACCGCCTGAAGGCGGTACACCAACGGGCTGAAATCATCATATTCCGGCGTTGGTGTACCGACTTTAGTCGGTCTTTGACCTCGCCCAGCGGCCATAATGCGAATTGCTGATTCCTGGATGAGCAAGATCAACCTCTGCCAGCACGTCGCCCGCACCATTCTGGGGGTGAAGCCGGGCAAGACCGGCGCGGCGGCCGACCATGCCCATGCCGAATGGGAGTGCAAAGGATCTGAATTCGATGCCTGCTCGGATCAATTCAAGTCTGGCAAAGCGATGGGGAGTAAGTACTATCCCCGCATTGTGACCAATATTCTTTGGATGAACAAATAGCGGGTGCAAGCAAAACCCGGAAAGAAAAAAACAGAACAGGGATACGATGATGCAACTGCCGAAATATACGATGGGTGTGGGAGACCGGTTTGGACGGGAAGGGGAAGCCCAACTGGCGGCTTTGCTGCGGGCGCGGAAGGAAGGGATTGAGGTGGCGCCGGTCTGGAATAAATCCTTCCGGGAGCATTCCATCATCCACACCGAGCCGGCCAGTGTGCGCAAGGCGGCTGATGCGGCGGTTCAAGCCATGGCATGGTCATTTCCGTATTTCGTGGATGCCGACCACATAAATTTCAAGACGGTTGGCGGGTTCATCTCCTCAAGTGACTTTTTTACGCTGGATGTGGCCAGTGCCATCGGAACCGCGGCGGAGCCCGCGGCCGTCAAGGCGTTCGTGGAGAAATACAGCAGCTGGTGCGGGGAGTTGCAGGTCGAGGGGCTGTCTTCGCCGCTGGTCATTACCCGCGCCCTCCTGGAGAGCGTGGCCGGGAAATATCTGTTTGCCGTCCAGGAGGCAGGGCGGATCTACCGTCGCATCGCGCAGGAAAAGGGCGCCGACCGGTTTGTGACGGAAGTCTCGATGGACGAAACCATGACGCCGCAGACTCCGCCCGAGCTGCTGCTGATCCTGGCAGCTATATCCGATGAGGGGATTCCGGCCCAGACCATCGCGCCGCGTTTCTCCGGCCGGTTCAACAAGGGCGTGGATTACGTCGGGGATGTCGCGCAGTTTGCAAAGGAATTTGAGGCGGATGTCGCTGTGATCCGATACGCCTGCCGCCGCCTTCAGTTGCCAGAAAATCTGAAGCTGAGCGTTCATTCAGGCAGTGACAAGTTCAAGATCTATGGTCCAATCCGGGCCGTGTTGCAGAAGACGGGGGCCGGGCTGCACCTGAAGACGGCCGGTACGTCCTGGCTGGAGGAAGTGGTTGGGTTGGCTGAGGCGGGTGGCGACGGGCTTGTCATCGCCAAGGAAGTCTATGTCGCGGCGCTGGGGCGGTTCGATGAACTCTGCAGCCCTTACGCCGAAGTGATCAATATTGACAGGAACGCCCTGCCTCCTGCCGGGAAGGTGGCGAAATGGGATAGCGCGACCTTCGTGGCGGCATTGCGGCATGACCAGGCTTCACCCGGCTACAACCCGAACCTCAGGCAGTTGTTGCATGTGGGGTACAAGGTGGCGGCCGAGATGGGCGGTCGTTACCTGGAGGCGCTCGACAAACACCGCGTGAGTGTGGCGAGGAATGTCGAAGCCAACCTCTACGAACGGCATATCAAACCGCTATTCCGAGCATGATGGAGCAAAATTCGTGAATAAAGCGCCCTTTTTGAATGTGAAATCGCTTGGAAAAGCGAACCTTGATTCGTGGCCCGAGCTCGGTTCAGTTCTTTTCGATGCCCAGATTGTAGAATCGCAACAGGCGTGGCGGAGCGACCTGGAGCCTGGATTCCGCCCGATGCGCGTGAAGACGGGGTGGACACGCGACGCCTTGTATGTCCATGCCGAGATTGAGGATGCGGACATCTTCAATCCGGAGAAACAGTTCAATGCCCTGTCGTTTACGAAAGGCGACGTGTTCGAGATATTCCTGCGTCCCTGTGATCAGGACGCCTATTTCGAATTCCATGTCACCCCGGAGAACCAGAAGCTCCAGTTGCGATTTCCCTCCGCAGCCGCGCTGGCGGCGCCCCGAGCCCAGCCGGGCCTTCCGCCGGAATGGTTCATCAGCCATCGCGTTGTCGAGAGCCGGGTTCGCGTTGACATCGCCGCTCAACGGTGGGAAGTGGCGGTAGAGATCCCGTTCGACCTGGTGTGCGAGGCCTCGCAACCCCGGCGCGACACGCGGTGGTTGTTTTCATTCAGCCGATACGACTATACGCGCGGGCAGGAAAGCCCAGTCTTATCGTCCACCTCGCCGCATAAAGTGCTGAGCTTTCACCGGCAAGAAGAGTGGGGCGAGTTGCGGTTTGACGGCTAGCCCTGCCCTTTACCCTTAATTGATGCTGGACAAACTTACGCATCTCGCAACGCGAATCCCAAGCA
>CAZOZF010000182.1:0-5825 GCA_964584205.1 uncultured Verrucomicrobiota bacterium | reverse complement strand
TCAGCAATTCTCATTTTGGCCATTTTCGGTCTGCCACGGACGGCGAGGCCGCCGTCCCATAGCTATCAAGCTAAGGATTTTGTTGAGCAGAATGAATGAGAAATGCCAATAAAGAGCCATTCTGACAAGGTAGGGCGAGGCGTCCCTGCCGAGCCGTCGGCGCCTATGAAGTTCATGCAATGCGCCCGAACAGATCAATTTCATCCGAGCATAAATAAGGGCTTCCCCATGCTCCGGCTCACCGGGGACGGTTCGCCCTACCTGTCCAAAGTCAGTATTTTCTCTTAGCTTGATAGCTATGGCCGCCGTCCCTCCCGTAAAAACCCCTTTATTTTCCAAGGGGAGGGTCTGCGGCCTCGCGGACCGTTGGTCATAATGCGAACTGCTGAGTGTTTCTTTTCCAATCTTGAAGCCGGAACGATCTGGTGTTAGCTTTGCCACGTGAAAATGATTCAAGAAGCGTTGATCGATATTCAGTCCACCCAGGATCTCCTGGAAAAGGCCATGAAGTTATCCGGCCTGGTAACAACCGTATTCAAAAAAGCCGGATGGGATCTTGTGGTTGTGGGCGGGTCCGCTGTGGAATTCTACACGGAAGGTGCCTATATGTCAGGCGATGTGGATTTTTGCCGCCGAACGCTCGCCCCTATCCCCTTACGTGTCGCACAGGATGTCATGAGTCAACTTGACGCAACAGGTGGTCCTCGAAGCTGGATCGTGGCAGGGTTGTTCGTTGACCTGCTGGGATTCCTGGAGAATGAGTCCGCATCACCCTGTCGAGAGGTCGAAACACCGTATGGACGTATCAGCATTCTGCCGCTTGAGTTGACCCTCGTTGAACGCGTCTTGACCGCCGTGTATCCCCGTCCGGATGTCGAGGCCAGAGCTGTCGCAAAGAAACTCATGGCTGTTTGCCTCAAGGGTGGAATTGACATCAATTGGGAGGAAACCGAACGCCTGGCCGAATTGCCCTCGTTTCGAATACTGGAAGAATTCCGCCGATTCAAGAAGGAGATTTCCGATGAAATCAACCTCACCCCTTAAAACCTCCTGGACGTGGGAAGAATGGCAACGAAGTCGCGCATTCCGCCGCGCAATTTCCGGACAGATTGGCCCCACCGAATGTCGACGGAGCAAAAGTTCTTCAGACCGTCGTCTGCGCGCTGCCTTTTCAGGCCGCCGCGCCCCCTAAGTCGTGAAATAGCGTCAGGCGGTTCGAACGCGGACGCGCATGCCGCCGGGAACGGGCTTATCGGAGACCACATAGAGATAACCGCCGCCACACCCCGAATACATGGCTCCGTGAAAAGCCGACTGGTAGGCCTTCAGGATCCCGACCAGATCGGTCGTGATCGCCGGATGCCGCACGGTCCGGGGCAGGATTGCCTCCCAGCACTTCATGCACTCGTTCATGGAGGCGCCCAGCTTCCGGACATCCCGATTGACGATGCCATCATAGCAATCCTTGCCGCTCTTCCCAAGTCGACGAATCCACTTCGGATCCAGATTCTTGACCCCCAGCGGATCGTAGCCGGTGGGTCGGGGCATCACGGGAATCATGCTGATCACCGATTCCAACCAGCGCGCCACCTTGGGATCGGTATTGCTCTCGATATGGACCGGGTAAAGGCCCCCGTCATGCGTGATTTCATAATCCAGCCGGTTCACCCCGGGATAAAACAAGCCAATCATGTCCTGGGAACCCGACGGGGCGCTCGTCCCCTTGTTTTCCTCGGCATACAGGTCACGAACCAGCTTGGCGGGATCCCCCTTGGGGCGCGTGTTTCCCCAGAGTTTCCGGGCCACCTTACGCGTGCTGGTGGCCATGCCGCACCGGTCCATGTAGGGAAAATCGGGCTCAATTCCCACCACCACCATGGAACCGGGCGGGGTGGGATTGAGCTTTGAGACGAACGGCTGATCAATCCAGCCGCCCGCCAACGCCATCCGGCCGGGAATCCGACCGGTTATCGCCTGGAGTTTATTTTGCATGTTACTCGACGATACGGGACCCCTTCTTGCGGGCCATGTATTGCTTCTCGATCCATGTATAGGTCTTGGCCAGCCCGACGCTGAACGGGGTGCCGGGCTCCCACTTGAGCACCTTCTTGATGAAGGTGTTGTCGCTGTTGCGCCCGGCCACGCCCTTGGGCGCATCCAGCTGGTAATTGCGCTTCAGCTTCACGCCGCCCACCTTCTCGGCGATATCCACCAGCGTGTTGATGCTGATGAGCTCGCTCGAGCCCAGGTTGATGGGCGTGGCAATCAGGTCGTCGCAATGGGTGATCATGTCGATCCCCTTCACGCAATCGTCAATGTACATAAAGCTGCGGGTCTGGGTGCCGTCGCCCCAGATATTGATGAGGCCTGTCTTCTTGTCCTTGGCCTCGATCACCTTGCGGGCAATCGCCGCGGGGGCCTTTTCGCGGCCGCCATCCCAGGTTCCCACCGGTCCATACACATTGTGGAAACGGGCGATAAAGGTCTTCATGCCCCGCTCGTGCCAGTATTCCTGACAGAACATTTCGGAGATCAGCTTCTCCCACCCGTACCCGCGCTCGGCCATGGCCGGATAGGCATCGCTTTCCTTGAGGGCCTTGACATTCGGATCCTTCTGGATGTCGGTGTTGTAGGCGCAGGCGGAGGACGAGAAGAAGAAACGGCGTGCCCCGGCGCGCCAGGCCTGCTCGACCATATGCGTGTTGATCAGGATGCTGCGCAGGCACTCGATACGGTTCTTTTCGATGAACCCCATGCCGCCCATGTCGGCCGCCAGGTTGTACACCTCGACCGCCCCTTCGCAGGCGCGCTTGCAATTCGCCTCTTCGCTGAGATCCATCACCAGGTTTTCGACGCCGGGCGTGGTCTGATACCAGGCCGGAAGCGGCTTCTTATCAACGGCCCGCAGGTTGCGATAGCCCTTGCTGTAGAAGTAACGGATCAGCGAGCCGCCGATAAAGCCGCCCGCGCCGCCCACCACAATCAACTCATTCTTTCCCGGCCGTACAGGTTCCTTGCTCGTTTTTTGCGTCGTCATTCCAGCTTCTCCTTCGTATTCAGGTTTTTCGCAGTGTGTCCGGAACCACCCCACCCCGGGACGTCCGGAAAATCATTTGATGGGCGACATCCTACGCCACTCCCGTTTTTCCTCCAATAGCGGATCTTGTCCAGAACATGCCTATTATTGACCTTGATTAATCCCAAAAGCGGTTTCATAGTTCCGGAATGAAGTCGACTGACCCCAGCTTTTTTTCGACCCAGGTGTCCCATGCCCGGCGTTTTTTTCTGGATCTCAAGCCATCGAAAAAAAATCGACTGAGTGTCATTTCAGGCGGCGTGGAACACTGTATGCCGGCCTACCGGATCAAGCGGGCCACGTTTCCCTATTACTCCCTGGAATTCATTTCAGGCGGAAAAGGATCGCTGGTGATCAACCAGTCGAAACATGCCCTTCACCCGGGCATGATCTTCACCTACGGGCCGGGGATCCGCCATGAAATCGGCACGGACGCCAAGCGACCCCTAACCAAGTACTTCGTCGATTTTGGGGGTCACACGGCAGCCCCCCTGCTCAAGGAGCTTGGACTAGCGCCCGGCACGGTGCTGCACACCCCGGCCACCAAGGATGTCATGGTGTTGTTCGATGAACTGATCAACACCGCCCAGCAGCATGCGCGCTGGCATCTCCAGGCCAGTACGGCCATCCTGGAGCACCTATTGTTCAAAGTGGCTCAAACGGCGGGGCCCCTGGCCGACTCTCCCCACTCCTTCGCCTTTGGAACCTACCAGCGCTGCCGCCAGTACATCACGGAGCATTTCCTGGAACTTCATACGCTCAGCCAGATCGCCTCCGAATGCCACCTGGACGTCGCCTATCTGTGCCGGTTGTTTGCTCGTCACGATACCCTCACGCCCTACCAGTTCCTGCTCCGCCTGAAAATGGACGAGGCCGTCCACCGCCTCCATCACGAGGGCGTCCTCATCAAGCAGGTCGCCCAGGATCTCGACTTCAAGGATCCCTTCCATTTTTCGCGCTTGTTCCGGAAAATCTACGGCGTCTCGCCCCGGGAATTCAAGGGGGGAAGAGGTTAGGGAAAGGGGTTCAGGAGTTAAGGGGTTAAGGGGTTAAGGGGTTCAGCACGGTCAAGATTATCCATGATGGAGTCAAAAATCGCCATTCAGTCCGGCTTGGAATGGGTGTAGAGTGGGCGGGTATTGAAAACTGGAACGGAGAAGAGGACACCACATATGACACCGACACCGGCATGGGATTATCTGATCGTCACCGCGTCCAACGAGGCGCAGGGCTCGGCGTATGAAAAACAACTTTCACACCGACAGACCCTGGGGCTGTTGTCCCAGTTCCGGAATGTCCTGGTGGTGACCGATCCCGGCGGAAAGCGGATCGGAAGCGGCGGCAGCACGATCCTCTGCATCATGCGCATCCTGGAGTGTGAACTGAAAACGCACCGTGCCGCCGGGTCGGCCTCTTTTGATATTGAGCAAACTCTGAAGCGCCTGCGCGTCATGATCGTTCATGCCGGGGGTGACTCACGGCGCCTGCCCGCCTACGGGCCCTGCGGGAAAATCTTTATTCCGGTGCCTGGCAAGAAGATGGCCTCACTCACCCCCACCCTGTTCGACCGGCTGCTTCCCTCCTTCCTGGAACTCCCCGCACCCCGTCCCGGTGCCGGACAGATCCTCGTGGCCTCAGGCGATGCGCTGCTTCAATTCGATCCCCGCTCCGTCAGGATGGATCTTCCCGGACTGACCGCCCTCGCCTGTTATGACACGCCGGAACACTCGAGCAAGCACGGCGTCTTTGTGCCGGACGGCCATGTAGTCAAAACCTATCTCCAGAAGCCTAGTCCCGAAACCCAGAAGAAGGCCGGAGCCCTCAACGCCGCCGGCCAATCGGCGCTGGATGTCGGCGTCATGAGTTTTGACGCCGCCGCCTCGCTCCTCATGCTGAAAGCCTTCCAGGTGAGTCAAGGGCCGGACGGACGGTTCGAATGGGTGCCGGAAACCGAGGCCCGCATCCTGTCGCGCGGCCTGGATCTGTATCGTGAAATCGGGTGTGCCCTGGGGTCTGAGGCCACGTACGAACACTATATCAAAAGCGTCCGGGAAAGCGGCTCCACCTGGGAAGATTCGGTCTTGGCCCGCGCCTTCGAGGCGCTGCGGCCCATGCCCTTCCACATTCAGGTAGTCCCCTCCTGCCGCTTCATGCACTTCGGCACCACGCAACAACTGATCACCAGCGGACTCGAGCTTCTGGAACAGGACCTCGGCAAAGCCCCCGCCATCACCCATCTGGCGTTGAACACGCGCCAGTCCGGCAAGGCGGCCATCAGGGGACCCGACTCCTGGGTGGAAGGGTGCACGCTCACCGCGCCCCTGCGCCTGGCGGGCCGGAATGTTGTCGTCGGAGCCGATATCACCACCCCGTTGACCCTTCCGGAAAATGCCTGCCTGGATATCGTGCCCGGTCATGACCGGCAGGGCGCCCGGGTTGACTTCATCCGGTGTTACGGCATTACCGACACCTTCAAGGACACCGTGGAAAAGGGCGGAACCCTCTGTGGCCTCCCCCTCCTGGAGTGGCTTGCGGCGGCGGGACTAAAGCCCGATGCCGTCTGGAGCGCCGGGGATTCCGTGGCCAAGCGGAGCCTCTGGGACGCACGCGTCTTTCCCGCCGTGAAGTCACACGGGGAGTACCAGGCCTGGCTCTGGATGTTCGACGTCAAACACGCCACCCCCGAGCAAAAACAGGCCTTTGAAAAAGCCGATCGTTACAGCGCGGCGGAAGTCGCCCTCATGACCGA
>CAZOZF010000181.1:2476-5911 GCA_964584205.1 uncultured Verrucomicrobiota bacterium | reverse complement strand
CTTACAGTCTTCAGCCTTCGGCCTTCTAACCTGCGTCCTATGGGACGCTACTGATACTGGATCACAATAATAAGGAGCCTTCGATGACACCGTTACGACTGACTGTATGGAATGAGTTTCTGCACGAAAAAATGAACCCAGCCGTGACGGCCATCTATCCCGAAGGGATACATACCACCCTGGCCCGCGCCCTGGGCGCCCAGCCGGATATCCGGGCCCGCACAGCCACCTTGGAACAACCCGAACACGGACTCACCAGCGAGGTTCTGGACAACACGGATGTGTTGACCTGGTGGGGGCATATGGCCCATGACAAGGTCAGCGACGCCGTGGTCGAAAAGGTGCACCGCCGCGTCCTCGAAGGCATGGGGCTCATTGTCCTTCACTCGGGCCACTTCTCGAAAATCTTCAAGCGGCTCATGGGCACACACTGCTCGCTCCACTGGCGCGAAGCGGGCGAAAAGGAACGCCTCTGGAACATTGAACCCGGTCACCCCATCGCCCAAGGCATCCCCCGTCATGTGGAAATACCAGCCTCGGAAATGTACGGAGAACGGTTCGACATCCCGACACCTGACAAACTGATCTTCGTCTCGTGGTACGAGGGCGGGGAAGTCTTCCGGAGTGGATGCACCTTCGAACGCGGACACGGCCGTATTTTCTATTTCAGCCCCGGCCACGAAACCTACCCCATCTATCATGACCCCCTGATCCAGCGGATCATCAACAACGCCGTCCGCTGGGCGGCGCCCCGCGTCCAACTGCCGGACTCATGCCCGAACGCCATTTCACCCTTAGAAACCATCAAGTCGAAAAAACATGAATAAACTACGCATTGGAGTAATCGGCCTCGGCATGGGACGCAGCCATATCGACGGCTATCGAAAACACCCGCAAGCAGACGTCGTTGCCATCGCTGACACCAACGCTTCACGACTGGAACAGGTGGGCGGGGAGTACGGCATTGTGGCCCGCTATGCCTCTGCGGAACGCATGCTTCAACGCGAACGGCTGGACATTGTAAGCGTCGTGACGCCCAACAAGTTCCACAAACCCTTGACGCTGGCCGCATTCAAGGCCGGAAGCCATGTGCTCTGCGAAAAACCGATGGCCATGAATGCCGCTGAGGCCAGGCAGATGATCGCCGCCGCCCGCAAGGCCCGGAAACGGCTGATGATCAACTTTTCCTACCGGTTCACCGATCAATCCTGGGCGCTAAAGAAGGAGGTCGAAAACGGCATTCTGGGCGACATCTATTTCGGGCGCACCGTCTGGCATCGTCGCTGCGGCATGCCGGGTTTTGGAGGCTGGTTCGGCACCAAGTCACTGGCCGGTGGGGGCCCCCTGATCGATCTAGGCGTTCACCGCCTGGATCTGGCCCTCTGGCTGATGGACTATCCTAAACCGGAATGGGTGCTCGGCAGAACTTACAATGCCATCGCTTCGAAGCGCGCCCGAAAAGAGGGGAAGAAATTCGACGTGGAGGATCTGGCCGTCGGATTAATCACATTCAAGAATGGAGCTTCGCTTGAAATCGAAGCATCCTGGGCCGCCAATATTGCCGAACGGGAACTGATGGAAACACGGTTGCTCGGAACAAAGGGAGGGCTCGTTCAACGCAATCGCAACGAAACCTATGAGTTTGAAGCCGAAATTTACACAGAACGCAACGGCTCCGCCTTCGACATGCGCTTGCACCCCCCCCTTCAGCGCGCCCCCTCCCCACAGACCCATTTTGTCGATTCCATCCTTGCCGGAACCCCGCACATCGCCGACGGCAGGGAAGGGCTGATTGTCATGCAACTACTGGATGCCATCTACGAAAGCGCCCTCCGAAATGCCCCGGTCAAAATCACCTGACTTCTTCCTTCACGAGGGGGTTTACGAATTTGAGTGAAGGGGTACTCGCCCTCACTCACTCACATTCGTGAAACATTCTTTTCTCTGTAGTCTTATGAGAAGCGGGTGGGTCACCACTCCGCCAACCCCGCCCGCCCCGATAATCAACACTTTGCTCATGGCTACCCTCCGGAAAACACCCTAGCAAAAGCCGCTTATCACATATTCTCGACAATCGCCCGGCCGAATTCGCTGCACTTGAGAAGCTTCGCGCCTTCCATCTGGCGCTCGAAATCATAGGTCACGGTCTTTTTACTGATGGTTCGCTCCACACCGGCAACGATCCTGTCGGCGGCTTCGGTCCAGCCCATGTAGCGGAACATCATTTCGCCCGACAAAATCAGCGAACCGGGATTCACCTTGTCCTGGTTTGCATATTTCGGCGCCGTCCCGTGCGTGGCCTCGAAACAGGCCGCACCGGTCTGGTAGTTGATGTTGGCGCCGGGAGCAATGCCGATTCCGCCCACGCAGGCGGCCAGGGCATCGGATATATAGTCGCCGTTCAAATTCAGCGTCGCGATCACGGAATACTCGGCTGGCCGGGTCAGGATTTGCTGAAGAAAAGCATCGGCAATGACATCCTTGATCACCAATTCATGACCGTTGGGCAGTTTGATTTTGTGCCAGGGGCCCTTGTCGATCACCGTCGCGCCGAAGTGCTTGCGGGCGGTCTCGTAGCCCCAGTCGCGGAACGCGCCCTCAGTGAACTTCATGATGTTGCCCTTGTGAACCAGCGTCACGGAGGATCGTTTCTCGTCAATCGCATACTGGATGGCAGCCTTGACCAGCCGCTCGGTGCCTTCCTGCGACACCGGCTTGATGCCGATTCCGGAAGTGCCGGGGAACCGGATTTTCTTGACGCCCATTTCCTTCTGCAGGAAGTCGATCACCTTTTTCACTTCCGGCGTTCCGGCGGCCCATTCGATGCCGGCATAGATGTCCTCGGTGTTTTCCCGGAAGATCACCATATCGGTCAGCTCCGGCTGTTTCACCGGCGAGGGTACTCCCTTGAACCAGCGGACGGGCCGCTGGCAGACATAGAGATCGAGTTCCTGACGCAGGGCCACATTGATACTGCGGATTCCGCCGCCAACGGGCGTGGTCAGCGGGCCCTTGATGGAAACCAGAAACTCACGGCAGGCGGTCAGGGTCTCAGGCGGCAGCCAGATGTCCTTTTGATACACAACATTGGCCTTTTCGCCGGCATAGACTTCCATCCACGCCACTGAGCGCTTGCCTCCATACGCCTGGTCAACGGCGGCATCCCATACCGTCATCGCCGCCCGGGTGATGTCGGCCCCAATGCCGTCCCCTTCAATGAAAGGAATGATCGGGTGGTTGGGAACAGTCAATTTCCCATCCGCCCCCATGGTGATCTTCTGGCCGCTTTTCGGTACTGTAACTTTCTGGTAGCTCATCGATGTCTCCTGTTAAGAATTGCTTTTCACAATCACAAAGTCGCCACAGCCTGTCAAGACCGGCCCCGGCCACGACAAAGCGTGGCCCTCCATTGGGTTCGCATTCGTCCAGTCCCCC
>CAZOZF010000181.1:0-2376 GCA_964584205.1 uncultured Verrucomicrobiota bacterium | reverse complement strand
CTGGAGGGACGCGCTTCGTCGCGTCCCCGGCCACGACAAAGCGTGGCCCTCCATTTGATGGCGCCGATGTCATCATCCTTTGGTAAAGTTCAACAGGCCGCCGGCCAGGATGATCGCCCGCTGGCGGGCGGTCAGGAGAGCCTTCACGGGGATATCACGGCCTTGGGTCGTATTGCGGATCACCAGGCGCTCGGCGCCAGCTTTCAACGACTCCCTGACGCCTTCCAGCACCAGTTCATCGCCCTGGCTGATGGCCTCATAGTCCGCCGCCGTCTCGAACAGCAGCGGCAGAATTCCGAAGTTCACCAGGTTGGCCGCGTGGATGCGCTCGATGGACTTCGCCACGATCGCCTTGACCCCGAGGAACATCGGGCATAACGCCGCGTGTTCGCGACTGGAGCCCTGTCCGTAGGATTCCCCGGCCACCACGATGGACTGCTTCCCGGCATCGCGCAGTTCCGCCGCGCGTTTCGGGAAGCCCGTGTCGCAGGGCTCAAACACATACTGGGAATAGGCCGGCACATTGGATCGGTATTTCAATCGCGCCCCCGCCGGCATGATGTGGTCGGTCGTGATTTTGTCGCCCACCTTCAGCGTTGCCACCCCCTTGATCGCCTCCGGAAGCGGGGTGTTGCGGGGCGGCTCACCGATGTTCGGTCCGCGCACCACGGTAACTGATGCGGGATCCGTGGACGGAGCCAGAAACATCGAATCATCAATCGTGAACGCCTTCGGCATTTTCACGCGGGGATACTTGATGTCCGTCATCGTGAGCGGATCCACCACCTGTCCATATATTGCCGCCAGGGCGGCGACAGGCGGACTGACCAGATACACCTTCGCCGACTTGGTACCCGAGCGTCCCTCAAAGTTCCGGTTGTTCGTGCGCAGCGACACCGCATCCGTCTGGGGCGACTGCGAGTTCCCGATGCAGAAGCCGCAGGCATTTTCAAGCAACCGGGCACCGGCTGACAACAACGTCCCGACAGATCCCCCATCGGCCAGCATTTTCAGAACCTGATTGGAGCCCGGCGCCACGCCCAGACTCACGGCAGGGGCCACCGTCCGGCCCTCGAGAATTTTGGCCACCGTCTTGAGATCGGCGTAGGATGAATTGGTGCAGGATCCGATCATGACCTGATCGACCTTCACCCCCGCCAATGAGGCGACCGTCACGATATTATCCGGCGAATGCGGCGCCGAGGCCAGAGGCTCGAGCTTCGAAAGATTGATTGTGATTTCCTTTTCATAGGTGGCATCCGGATCCGCCACGAGCTCACGCCAGACGCCACCCCGGCCCTGCGCCTCAAGAAAGGCATGGGTCACCTCATCGCTCGGAAAAACCGAGGTGGTGACCCCGCATTCCGCGCCCATATTGGTGATGGTGGCACGTTCGGGAACGGAGAGATGCTTGAGGCCGGGTCCGGCATATTCGAACATGCAGCCCACATTTCCCCGGGTGGTGAACTCCTGAAGAACCTTGAGAATGATGTCCTTGGCCGTGACCCACGCGCGAAGTTTTCCCTTGAGCGTGATTTTCACGACTTTGGGCGCGGTGAGGTAAAACGGCCCGCCCCCCATGGCAACGGCAACATCAATGCCCCCCGCGCCAATGGCAATCATGCCGATGCCGCCTCCGGTGGGGGTATGGGAGTCGGAACCCAGAAGGGTCTTTCCCGGCGCGCCAAACCGTTCCAGATGAAGCTGGTGACAGATCCCGTTACCGGGCTTGGAATAGAGTATCCCGTATTTCGCGGCAACGGTCTGGAGATACCGGTGGTCATCCGCATTTTCGTAACCCACTTGAATGGTGTTGTGATCCACATAGCTCACCGCCAGCTCATTCCGGACGCGATCAAGCCCCATCGCCTCAAACTGGAGATACGCCATGGTGCCGGTGGCATCCTGGGTCAGGGTCTGGTCGATCCGGATCGAAATTTCCCGCCCGGGAACCAATTCGCCGCCAACCAGGTGTTCGAACAATATTTTCTGTACCACATTCAAGCCCATAAAAGACTCCTTGCTGAAATAAATGAGGGCTGAAGCATAGAAATAACCCGTCCCAGGCGCAATACTGAAGTGGGAGCGATCAGCAATTCTCATTATGGCCACAACCCATGCGGTCGCGACGAAGCGCGCCCCTCCAAAACATCGGGAAACGGGTGTTTTCAATCATGGAGGGACGACCTCCGTGGCGTCCGGTGCTCCTATGTGGCCATAATGAGAATTGCTGGGGAGCGATTTAACTTCGTTACATCGCTCCGAGAATTCAGAATCCAGAATGGAAACCCAATGCCTTACGCAAATAAGTGCTTTCTAAAGGCGCTTCTGGGTTTGTGTGGGGATTTTTCATTGATCATGGCGCCGAGATCAACC
>CAZOZF010000180.1:0-5968 GCA_964584205.1 uncultured Verrucomicrobiota bacterium | reverse complement strand
GGAGGGTGTCCAGGTGTTCGAGCTGTTGGCCTCCCGCGTCGGGTTCCGCACGATCGAGATCAAGGGGCGCCAGTTCCTTGTGAATGGAACCCCCATTAAGCTGAAGGGAGCGAACCGGCATGAGCATTGGCCGGACGTGGGCCATGCCATTACCGAGGCCCAGATGATCCGTGACCTCGAGGTGCTCAAGCAGGGCAACTGCAATCATGTCCGGACCTGCCACTATTCCGATGACCCGCGGTGGTACGAGTTGTGCGACGAATACGGAATCTGGCTTGTCGCCGAGGCGAATGTTGAGTGTCATGGCTATGATCACAAGTTTGACAACGAGCCCCTGATGAAGGACGCGATTGTGGACCGCAATGTCGCCAACACGGAAAACTTCAAGAACCACCCCTCGGTGATCATCTGGTCGCTGGGCAACGAGTGCGGGGGGCGCGGGTCGAACTTTATCGCCGCAATGAAGGCAATCCGGGCCATTGATCCTACCCGCCCGGTTCATTATCAGCGGTTCTGGATCGGCGAGAGCAACCCTGCTGACCTGGACAGCAGGATGTATACGCATCCCTCGCAGCTCGAGAAGTTTGCCAATGACAGTAGCATGACCAAGCCGTTCTACCTGTGCGAGTACGCCCATGCCATGTTCAATTCCATGGGGTCCATCGGCGAGTATAATGACCTGTTTGACAAGTATCCGGCGCTACTGGGCGGCGCGATCTGGGAGTGGCAGGACCAGGGGCTTTGGAACCGTCGCGATCCCAAGCACCCCATCCTTGCTTACGGAGGCGGCTTCGGCGAGAAACCCAATGACCGTTATTTCATTCACAAGGGGGTCGTCGCATCGGATCGCTCCCCGAAACCGCACTATCAGGAAATGAAGAGGGCGTACCAATGGATTGGGATCGAGCCGGCTGACCTTGCCGCCGGAATGGTGAAAGTCCGCAACCGGTATCAGTTTATTTCCCTTTCTGGCTTCCGGGCAAAATGGTCGCTGTCCTGTGACGGGCGCCAGATTGATCAGGGGGCCCTGAAGCTGCACGAGATCGCCCCGGGGGCCGAGGCAACATTATCGGTGCCCTTTCGGGTTGCGAAGCCAAAGCCTGGTGCGGAGTATTTCCTGCGTCTGGCCTTTGAGCTTGATGAGGAGACCCTGTGGGCCAAGCGGGGAACTGAACTGGCGGCCGCCCAGTTCAAATTACCTGTTTCCGTGCCCGAGTCTGCCATTGATATTTCGGGGATGAAACCGTTGGCATTGGTCCAGGACGACAAGGTCGTTACGGTGACCGGTGTCGGGTTTGTTGTGGCTTTCGATCGTGCTTCGGGACAGCTGTCCAGGTTGGAGCGGGCCGGTGTCAGCCTGCTGGCGGCTAATGGCGGTCCGAAGTTGCACCTGTGGCGGGCACCCCACCGCAATGACGATATGTGGGCCATGAAAGGGTGGGAGGCGAACGGCCTGAATGCGCTGAAGTTTTCCCCCATCAGCCTTTCTGCGAAGCAGGACCAGCCCGCGAAGGTTATCGTCGAAACGGTTGTCAAGGCCGAGGGGAAGAATGGCTTTTCGGCAAGGCATGCCGCAACCCTGATGATCCTGGGTGATGGCTCCATTACGGTGGATAATGACATTGCTTTTGAGGGGCCCCGGATCGCGCTGGCCCGAATCGGGGTGAGACTGTTGCTCGATCGCAAGCTGGATCGCTTCGAGTATTTCGGTCGCGGGCCGATGGAGAACTATGCCGACCGCAAGCGGGGCTTTGATGTGGGGCTCTATGGAAGCAGCGTGAAGGAGCAGCAGACCCCCTACGAGAAGCCTATGGAGTGCGGTAATCATGAGGATGTGCGGTGGGCCATGTTGACCGGGTGGGGGATGCCCGGATTGAAGGTGCTTGCCCGGAAAGGCCTGATGCAGGTTTCCGCCCTGCCTTACACGGATGAGCAGATGACCCCGGTTGAGTACAAGATAGACGCCCCCCCCAGCACGGCAACGGTTCTGTGCCTGAGCACAAAGACCCTGGGTGTGGGGTCCAACGGATGCGGACCGAAGCCGCTGGATGCCTATATAGTGTGGCCGGAACCGACAAAGTTTTCCTATGTTTTGCAGGTATTGAAATAGGCTTTTGATTGACGCCTTCCGGGGACATGATATTTTCCCCGGCAGTTCTTTGATAACCGGAAGCCGTGAAGTAAGTACGGAAGTCTGTGAGATTCAGACGCGGTCGCGCCGCTGTAACCGGCTACGAAACCCCGGAACCACTCCCGCATGAGCGGGGGGAAGGTGGGGTAGTAGATTTGAAGCCGGAAGCCAGAAGACGTAATACTTCATGCTCAATGGATCGATGACGCTTGGCGTCGTCTGTCTCTCTTTCGCGATGGAAGAGGAATGAGGCATTAAACAGACTCATCAGACCTTTGATTTTCCATCAGGAAGATCAGGGGTCTTTTTTTTGTTGATGCGTTGGGAGACCGTGGGCAGTGGCGGAAGGGGAAGACGAGCCGCCAGTACGAGAACGGTGTTTAACATTCATGAAATATAATCCCGCATAAGAGGCCGTAGGAGTTCTAGGCCGTCGCTGTAGGAGGTGGCGGAGTGAAGGCAGTGACGAAGCCAGCGGATGAATTGCTGGCTTCTCTGCGTCATTCGGGTGCATTGCAGGACCAAGGGATTAGGAGACGCCCCCTGTTGCTTCAAGCGTGCCTTCAGGATAGATGAGCGGTGCTCGCGTTTATCTTGAACCTTGGTATCGATAATACCTTCCTGGGTCTCCAGATGCCGCTCTAAAATAACCATTGTGTGCCAGGCAGACGAATTGCGCCTGCTGCGCATGTGCCACGCGACTACAGGCCCAAGCCTTTTTCTGGTGCAATTTGTTTTTCTTTTCGTCGAATACTTTTTCGACATCCCAGCGCAGTTTGTAGAGGAATGCGATCAAGCCCGGCGGCAAAGACATCTCGCTGGTCATATAGGTATAGACTGTGCCCGTGGCTGGATCGCGATAGGTGACCCGGCGGAGCATGACCCCGCAAAAAACGCCGACGATATCATCCGCTAATACCCCGATATTGCGGGGATCGTTATGATCCCACGTATTGTTCCCGATCACCTCGGCCGTAGAGTTAGCTTTCTCGCGACTGATAATATAGACGCCTTTGGCTTTCCATCGTAGCCACTCGGCATAATCAATTACCGCCGGGTCATAGACGTGAATCACTTTTACACCTTTGCGCTCTTTCATGAGCAACTGAGTGGAGCCCAGCCTTTTAAGTGCCGTCATATCATTTTTGCGTTTGCGGATTGGCCGGGCGATGTCGAGTAAAGTGAGGCTGTGGCTTCTGAGGTTAAGCGAAAAGAAGCAGCCAACGGCTTCGTCCTTGGTGTTTTCTGCTTTCGTATGAGAACTGGGCTCTATGTAATGGCCGTCAGAGGCATAGACGGCAAAACCATTGAGTTCAGAGTGCTTGGATAACGGGTCGAATATTTCTAGTGATTTGGTGTCAAGTTGTTGGCGAACATTTTCGGAAACCTCATGAAGGAGTTGCAGGCGGCGAGAGCTCTTAATGAGGTGAAGCTTGTGCCGGGCGCACACCGGCTGGAAGCGCTTTGCTGGCATATAGGTCCCTTTGCGCCGATTGCCCAGCTTTCATTCCGTGGTGGTTTTGTTCTGAAGGCGGATGGCGATTACGATGCGAAGTTGACAACCGGCAAGGCGGACTGGGACGTGGCGCGGCTGGACGGCCTTGACATGACGCCGCCTGGCGACGGCATATTTGGAGCAGGCGCTCAATTGATAGCGAAGGGGTGTGGTCCCCAGTGGAAAGACGGGGCGTATGTGAAGGCGGTAACGGTCAGGGCGGCCGTGAAGAATAATAACTGGGGTGAGTGCGTTGCGGGCTGGAAGTTGTTTCCTTCAAGCCTGCCTGACCGGATTGATCGTGAAGTCGTAACGGGCAGGGCCGTGGCGCTGGGCAAAGGTGGATTTTCCAGGAATACGCCGGTGCTGGACGAGCAGGCTAAGAATCCTGAACTTCCGCGCTGGCAGGCATTGATCGACGGAAAAGGCGAGGTGACGGTGCCGGCGGGCGCCGAAGTATTCCTCCTGTGGGATCTGGACAACTATTTCTGTGCCTACCCGGTTTGTGAAGTGTCCGGTGGCGATGGCGCGAAAATCACTTTGGGCTGGGCGGAGTCACTGTACACGCCCGGATCAAACTCGAAGGGCAACCGGGATGAATTTGTCGGGAAGACATTCCATGGCATGGTGGATACTTTTCTGCCTGATGGCGGGCAGGCCAGGCGCTTTTCCACACACTGGTGGCGCGCGGGACGTTACTGTCTGCTGACGGTAAAGACCGGCACGACTTCCTTGACGCTTCACAGGATGGCTCTTGATGAAACACGTTACCCACTTGAGAACGAGGGCAGTTTTGACGGCGGAGATCCTGCGCTCAAGGGCGTGGTGGATCTTGCGGTGCGCGGATTGCAGATGTGTTCGCATGAGACGTTCATGGATTGCCCTTTTTATGAGCAACTCATGTATGAGGGTGATACCAGGCTGGAAATGCTTACAACCGATGTGTTGACGGCGGATGACCGACTGGTCAAGCGGGGGATAGAGCTTTTTGATTTCTCCAGGCGTAACTGGGGCTTTGTGAATGAGCGGTTTCCGGCCAATAGGCCACAGCATTCCCCGACATTTTCCATGATCTGGGCGCTGATGCTCAATGATTATGCCATGTGGCGTAACGATCCGGCCTTTGTGAAGGCGCGGGTCATCGGGTTGCGGTCCATGCTTGAGCATTTTGAACCGTACATCAATCGTGACGGGCTGCTGGAAAATCTGCCGGGCTGGCCTTTTATGGACTGGGCTCCCGGCTGGTATTACGGTAATGCGCCGAGAGGGAAAGGACTTTCCTCGCTCAATAACCTGCTCTATGTCTATGCGCTTCAGAAGTCTGCTGAGATCGAGGAGTCCCTGGGTGAAGTTCAGCTTGCGGCGCGACTGCGGTCAAAGGTGGCGCGTGCATCGGAGTCGATCCGGGCGAAGTTCTGGGATGAGGGGCGTGGTCTTGTTGCCGACACTGTTGACCGGAAGAACTGGAGTGAACATGCGCAATGCCTGGCGTTGTTGACCGACACGGTTACCGGTGATTCTGCAAAACGATGCTTTGATGGACTCTTGAAAGATCCGGAGCTCAAGCGGACGACGATTTACTTCAGTTTCTATCTGATGGAAACATGGCGGAAATTCGGGCGCGGTGATTTGATTGTGGAGCGGTTGGATTTCTGGAAGGACCTGGTTAAGGACGGGCTAAAGACGCCGGTTGAGGCGCCGGGGAACACGCGTAGTGATTGTCATGCCTGGGGCAGCCATCCGCTCTTTCATCTGCATGCGAGTGTGGTGGGTGTGCGGCCGGGATCGCCCGGGTTCAGAACTGTCAGAATCGAACCGCAGCCGGGCAGGTTTCCAATGATTGCCAGCAGGACGCCGCATCCCGATGGATTTATTGTGCTCGACCTGAAGTTTGAAGGGTAGCGCTGCAAAGGGTCTGTTGAATTGCCCAAAGGGATTACCGGAATATTTGGCTGGAAAGGAAAAGAATTGAAGTTGGTTGAAGGAAAGCAGGAAGTGGATATTTAATGCTGATACCACTACACATGGGGGCTCCCCACTCAAAACCCGGAACCCTGCTGCCGCCTGTCATGGGTGTCGGGCTGAGCCAAAATCCCGACCGTGAGGGGGTGTTGGCTGGGGTGGCCCATCTGTATCGCGGATCAGGGCATGTTGCGGCAACTTCTTAAGCGTGCTCAGATCGGTGATGTGGATGCAGCCGCTGATATCAAGCATCGAGAGCGGCATACGCTCCAATGGTGATAGGTCCGTGAGGCCGGTGCAGCCCTTGAGGCTCAGCTCTTTCAAAGGCACTCCTTTCAGGGGGGTGAGGTCGGTGATCTTGGTGCAACCGTCCAATACCA
>CAZOZF010000179.1:0-5999 GCA_964584205.1 uncultured Verrucomicrobiota bacterium | reverse complement strand
ATTCCAAACGGTGTTGATCTGCGCGAGCTGCCCGCCAGTGAGTCCCCATCATCCTCGTGGACGGCACTCTTCCTGGGTTGGGTCATCCCAAAGAAGGGTGTGGAGGAACTGGTTGAGGCGTGGGCAAATCTGAAACCCAAGGGCTGGCGCTGCGTTATCGCGGGCCCGGGCTCGGACAAGTACCGGGAGGAATTGCGGCAACGATTCCATCCCGATGGCCTTGAATTTATCCCCGAACAGCCACATGACAACGCCATGCGGTTAATGGCTGCCGCTGACGTGTTTGTTCTCCCCAGTCATACAGAGGGCTTCCCGAACGTCATTATAGAGGCTATGGCCATGGGCAAGCCAATCATCGCCACCCAGGTTGGGGCCATTCCAGAAATGCTCTCCGATAATTGCGGGGTGCTCATCCCGCCACGTGACACCGATGCTTTGCAAACCGCCCTGCACTGCGTATTGGCCGACGCTCAACTGCGCTCAGAATTGGGCGCATGCGCAAACCAAAAGGCCAAGGCCCTGTACTCTATGGATACCGTCTTCGAACAATGTGTCTCAATCTGGCGAAAAGCCGCCACCTCTCGCACATCCCATGAACGTTGATCTTTCCCTCTACTCGCCTGCGTCTTTTCATCGCGGCAGAAGTCTGCTCGTCGAAGCACTCTGGCTCTTCGTTCGCCTCGTGGTATTCGAACTGAACCCATTTGGGTGTTATGCGTTCAAACGCCTGCTACGACGCTGGTTTGGCGCCACAATTGGTCGCGGCGTCATTATCAAACCTCATGTTAAAATAACGTTTGCATGGAAGCTCTGGATCGGCGACAAGACATGGCTGGGCGAAGAGTGCTGGCTCCACAATCTGGCGCCGATTGCGATTGAAGACAACGTATGCCTCTCCCAGCGCAGCTTCCTTTGCACCGGCTCCCACGACTACAAGTCGCAATCGTCTGACCTGCTAACAAACCCATTTCAGTCAAAAGCGGCGCCTGGATTGCCGCTGGTGCCTGGATCGGGCCCGGCGCTGAAATCGGCAGTCACACAGTGGTGACGGCCGGATCCGTTGTGACTTGAAGTCTGGAATCATATGCCATTTATCAAGGCAATCCCGCTTCGTTTCTTCGCAAACGGCTAATCATCCGATAACGGTGTTCTTCAGGATTTAGTCGCCCGAAACCTCAATGACTATTTCGATCATCACCGCCTGCTTCAACAACCTCTCGACGATAGAGTGTTGCCGACAATCCGTCCGGGCACAGTCACGGGCCGCCGAGCATATCTTCGTGGATGGGTGTTCGCGGGACGGGACGCGCGAATGGCTGAAGGGGGACGCTAACGCGGATCCATCCATACTATATATCTCGGAACCCGACAAAGGCATCTACGACGCCATGAACAAAGGGTTTAAAATGAGTTCCGGCGACATTGTCGGCACACTGAACGCTGATGATTATTACGCGGACAACCAGGTTTTGGAACGAGTCGCAAAAGTGATGGCCGACACCCGCATTGACGCCTGTTATGGGGATCTTGTTTTCGTCCAGTCCCATCGGGATCAATTCGAGGATCGAATCGTTCGCTTCTGGCGCGCAGGGAATCAAGGCCAGGTATGGTCTGCAGACACCTCTTCACGGTCTGTCTTTTCAAATCCCTGGCTCTGGGGCTGGATGCCGCCCCATCCGACGTTGTTTATAAGGCGACACATTCTCGAAACACTTGGGGTGTTCCGCTTAGACATGGGCACCGCCGCCGACTTTGAGCTCATGCTCCGCCTCCTAAACAAGCACCGGATTCGTTGTGCGTATATTCCCGAGGTGCTTGTCAAAATGCGGGTTGGTGGGGTCAGTACGCGTTCAATAACTAATCGCCTTAAAGCCCATCTCAACGATTGGAAGGCGTGGCGAATCAATGGTCTCATTCCATTCCCGTGGACCGTGCCCCTGAAACCTCTACGTAAAATAGGACAGTGGACTAGTGACTGAAAATATTCCCATGATCGCGATTCCCCAAAACTACACCAAATATCTCATCATCCCGCTCCTCGGGTTTCTTGTCTCCTACCTCCTGGTACCGGCGGTCATGGCTTTCGCAGCAAGAATCGGCATGGTGGATAAGCCGGACGAGCGGCGAATCCATAAGGGAATCATTCCGCGGGGTGGGGGATTGGCTGTCTTCGTCGGGTTCCATCTGGCGTGCGCGGCTATCTATTTCCTGCCGTGGTATCCATTTTCAATTACGCTGTCCTGTAATTGGTGGCTAAAATTTCTGCCCGCATCACTTTTCCTGGTGATTGTCGGTGTGGCGGATGACCGATGGGGGCTTCAGCCTCGCATTAAGTTAGGCTGCCAAATTCTTGTCGCGGTAGCTCTCTATACCAGCGGGGTTCATCTCGGTTCGCTGTTCTATTTCACGCTTCCGTGGCCGGTGGACTGCATCCTGACCGTATTCTGGTGCGTGGGGTTCATTAATGCCTTTAACCTGATTGACGGTCTCGACGGTCTCGCCACCGGACTGGGCATCATCGCCGCCTTTGGTGTGGCAGGGGCCATGGTGATCCAGCATCTCCCGGGAAATGCTCTTGTCCTTCTTGGATTGATCGGCGCCTGCCTGGGTTTCCTTCGCTACAATTTCAACCCGGCCCGCGTGTTTCTGGGCGATACTGGCAGTATGTTCATCGGCTTTACGCTTGCTGCCATCAGTTTGAGTACGGGGTCCAAGGGGACCATTGTCGCTTCCATGGCCGTTCCCCTGCTTGCCGCAGGGGTGCCGATTCTTGACACGGCCCTCGCCATTTGGCGACGCAGTGTTCGCCGCCTCCGGCAGAAAATGGAGGGGGATGGCAATAGCACAGGGGAGGTCTTCTCGGCGGACAAGGATCACCTGCATCATCGTCTGTTGCGCACGGGGCAGTCTCAAAAGAAAGTGGCGGTGACCCTCTATGCCATCAATAGCGGCCTCGTGGCGGTCGGTTTGCTGTCGCTGGCCTTCCATTCCTATACGACGGCGATCTATCTGGTGACGTTTGTGGTGGCATCTTATGTGATCGTGCGGCATCTGGCGCACGTGGAGTTGTGGGACAGCGGTATAGCACTGGTAAACGGGCTGCGCCGCCCGCCCGGGAGGGCGGTCGCCGTCATGGCGTACCCCATTAGTGATCTAGTCATCATGGCGGCGGCCTTCATTCCAGCTTTGTGGATGACTCAGGCGCAGCCCTGGGACCTCAAAAGGCTGTGGTTGGAGCATGTGGTGAACTGGGTTCCGATCCCCTTCATCTGCCTTGCCGCCAGTGGCGCATATAACCGGGTCTGGTCGCGTGCACGGATCATGGATTACGGAGTGCTCGGCCTGACCTTCACAGGAGGCCTTCTGGTGGCCATCGCCGCGAATACTGCTCTGGTCCAGCACCTGCCGCGCCAGATGGCGATTGAGTCGGTCGCGGTCTGGTCCTGTGCCCTCGTTGGGCTCATGGGCATCCGACTGCTGCCCCGGTTCATTCAGGACAGCCTCCCGTTCCTCCTGCGTCAGAGCACTATCGCGGGCATCGAGCGAGTACCCTGCCTGGTCTACGGCGCAGGTTACAGTTGCACACTGTTCCTGCGTGCCAAGTCTAACGTTACCGGCCGCCAGACCACCCACCGGGTTGTGGTCGGGTTGCTCGATGACGATTCCAACCTGCACGGCCGCACCGTCTACGGCTACCGTGTCCTGGGCGGCATCGAGAAGCTCGAGGGCCTCGTGACCCGTTTCGGCGTGCAGGAAATCGTGGTCACCACGCTTCTGGATGCGTCGGTCATCCGGGAGGTCGAGCAGTTCGTGCGGGATCACAATCTGCGCCTTCTCCGCTGGCGAACCGACCTTCATTCGCAGGAGGCGGCTGACCTGCATTTCCGATTCGATTTCGGCCTCCGCGCGACAACGACCCGCATGCTCGCAACAACGCCAGAGTCCCTTGCCGCGGATGTGGAGTTCTGCCTCTCCTCATCGGCCACATTGACCGGGACGGAGGGCTGCGGCATGGCGCTGGTCACGCCGGGCACGGAAGGCCTCGACCCATCCTGGCGGTGGATAACCAAGTCATCCCAAGGGAGCGGAGCAGCCTTTCCGCTGTTCGACCCCCTGGCTTTCCCATGCCTGATGCGCGAATTGCAGCAGTTGCGCGTGGTCATGGTGAAGGACATTGAGACCCTTCGACCAAAGGCAAGCTCCGAGAAGGAGTTCATGAGGATTCACGGGATGAAGTCGGCCATTGTCATTCCGCTGAACCGGCAAGGCGAGTTGGCCGGATTCGTGGCGTACTACGGCGTCCATTCGTCCGCCGCATGGGATAAGGGCGTAATCGACCTCATCACGGTGCAGGCCGACATCATGGTGCTCGCGTTGATGCGACTCCAATCGCCGGCCCATGACACTAAAGTCGCGTGCCTGCAGTAAGGACTTATTGATATGACACCAACCGAGACGCTGGCAACCATTCTTGCAGTCGATGATGACGAACGCGGTCTGGCCGTCGTGGAAGCCATGCTCGTGCCGCTCGGGTGCGCGGTTGTTTTTGCGCACAGTGGGGAGGAAGCCATCGAAAAGGCGGCAGAGCAACCGCCCCATGTGATACTGATGGATATTGCCATGCCGGGAATGGGTGGATGTGAGGTCGTCGCATCGATGCGGGCCAACCCTGAAACGGCGCGCACCCCGATCGTGATGGTCAGCGCCTACCATGATGTCGGGCATCGCGTCCAGGCGCTCGAATGCGGTGCTGATGATTTCCTGAGCAAGCCGCTGGAAATGGCGGAACTTCAGGCGCGGGTCAGGACGCTGGTGAAGGTTAAACTGTATCACGACCATCTCCACTCCTATCAGAAGCACCTGGTGTCCGAGATCAATGCCAGGATCAAAGACCTTCATGTTGCCGCCGGGAAGACCCACGACGCCTCCATGGAGGTAATTGTCCGTCTGGCGGCGGCGGCCGAGTATAAGGACGAAGACACCGGAGCCCATATCAGGCGGATCGGCCGCTATGCCGCAGCGCTGTCACGGCGGCTCAGGCTGCCATCCGCGCAGGTCGAACTGATTCAGTCGGCGGCACAAATGCATGACATCGGCAAACTCGGCATACCGGATCAGATCCTGCAAAAGCCCGGCCCATTGGATCCGGGCGAGTGGATCATCATGAGACAGCACTCAGCCATTGGCGCCGACATTCTGCGCGGCTCCGCCCTAGACGTGATCCAGATGGCTGAGCGCATTGCGCTTACACACCATGAGAGGTGGGACGGCAATGGCTACCCGCGTGGTCTGGTGGCCGCCGAGATCCCCATTGAAGGTCGCATCGTTGCCGTTATCGACGTCTTTGATGCCCTGACATCCTGGCGACCGTACCGCAAGGAGCCCGCCTATTCCCCTGCCCGGGCCCTGTCGATGATGCGCGAGGGGAGGGGAACCCATTTCGACCCCGCAGTCTTCGACGCCTTTCTCGCCATCTGGGACGAGATCCTGGACATCAAGAAGGAGTATGTTGACGCGTAAGCGTCCGGTCAACCCCGTCCCCTGATTCCGATGGGTTCGGATCATTTGCACCCGGTCAGGCGTTCAACGGCGACCAGTTTCCCGGCAGGAGTTCATCCAGGTTGGCGGTGGAATGGGACATGATACGCCCCTGAACATCCTGGAAGTAGTCGGCGGGCCTTCACGCCTTCCAGCAACAATGCCAGCGCCGTGCGGTCCACTTCCGGTTCCGCGCATTGGGGAAGCATGAAGCGTCCGCGCTCCAGCCGCTTAGAAGCCAGCTGGCATACGTCAATACCTGATAGAAGGTATTCTTGACAAGAATACCTTCTATTCAGGAGCATCCCACATGATGCAGGCTGAAGGTTTTTAGGCAGTGGACTGTAACGTGCTTTGGCGCCAAGTCATTGTCGATATTTGGAATCCATCTTTATGCCGTTTAACCTAATGGCCTACAGCCTAAATCGCTTCAGACTCGGCGTCCCTATGGGACGCCAGTG
>CAZOZF010000178.1:0-6039 GCA_964584205.1 uncultured Verrucomicrobiota bacterium | reverse complement strand
CTTGGGCGAGTGTTTTGGGTCCATAGAGATGCTGACTCCCGGTGATGAACCAGACGGTCAGGTTATCGGCGATGTTTTTCATAGAGCCTTTCGGGTTGATTCACATTCTGATCATTAAGATGGCACACGGGTCATTCCGTTTTCAAGTCTTGATGGAACCATTAATCGCACATATACTTCCGTTATCAAATAGAGGAAATGATCATTCGGATGGATAAATTGATCATCAATAAGCGATACGATTATCTGGCGCCAAAGGCTCCGAAATGGGGATTGCATCTCTGCGGGGTGGGTACCCGGATTACCCCACCCCATGTCCCTTATCAGGTTTATGAGGACGGAGCGCCCTACCAATGGGAAAAGGGGCGGATCCTGACAGACTACAGTTTCGTCTACCTCACCCAGGGTTCCGGCATATTCCAGGTCCGGGGCTCGCGTTCGCTTCCGGTCAAAACGGGGGATGTCCTGCTTATTCATCCGGGGGTGTGGCACAATTACTCGCCTTCACCCGAGACGGGCTGGAAGGAATACTGGATCATGTTCAATGGCAGGCAGGCCGAGAAACTGGTCTCCCAGGTGGTACTTCCCCGCCGGGCTCCCTTAATCCATTACGGGGAGGACAACACCCTGCATCATCTCTTCACGCAGATGCTCGATGTGGCGGCTGAATCGCCTCCTTTTTCAGACATCATTCATGCCGGATTGCTCCTGCAAATGGCCGCACTCATCCAGAGTCAGCTCCAGTTACAGCGGGAACAAGGCGACCGGGAAGTGTCTTTCGTCCGACAAGCCAAACAGAAGCTGGCCCATGCGGGAGGACAACCTGTCGACATGCAGGTGCTGGCCCATGAGTTGGGGGTCAGTTATCCCCATTTCAGACGGGTCTTCAAGCAATCCACCGGCATCCCGCCCCAGCAGTTCCTGCTGAACCTGAGAATCAACCTGGCCAAACAACTGATGGAAGAACCGGGAATGAAGCTGAGCGAAGTGGCCCGCAACGTCGGATTCCCTGATCCCTATTATTTCTCCCGCCTGTTTAAGCAAAAAACCGGGATCAACCCCTCTCTCTGGCGCAAATAGGATCACCCTGCCTGGCACCGATTTCCAGCATGAAAAGGACTTTACCTTGTCCAATGAGTTTGAATATTAGTACTTCTCAGTTCAATTACCTTCTCGTGGGTTACGGGACTTCTTGCACCCCACAAATCCGAAGAATACCAAATACGCATAACCCAGGAGCACCACTGCAAGGGATAACCTGACACCTACCACATCCATCAATGCCCCTTGTATGGCTGGCATGACTGCGCCGCCAACGATCATCATGACAAGTAACGAACTTCCCTGGCTGGTATCCTCATCCAACCCGCGAATTGAAAGCGTGAAAATATTCGACCACATAATGGAATTGAACAGCCCGATACCGATGATGGACCACAACGCCAGTGAACCGTGGGTAGTCATGGAGAAAAGCGTCAGGATGATGGCGCAAATACCGAAAAGGCCTATCATGCGCCCCGGCTTTGATCGTCCGACCGCAAAAGCGGCAAAACTCAACGCAACCATAATCACAAACGGAAGCACGTCGATGGGATCAAGAAAATGCCCTCGCGTCAGTTTTTCCTTGAACGTTGCATTGAGAAATATTACCAGAACTGATCCAATAGCCAAGACGGCCATAAGGGAATATTTCCTGAGTGCTTGCATAGAACCCAACGCCACGGCCCCCATCAACCGACCGATCATCAGCCCGCCCCAATAAAATGAAAGATATTTATCAGCATCATGCGAAGCAAGGCCAAGCACATCCTTATCCCCGAGATAGTTGATAATAATGCTGCCAACGGTGACTTCCGAGCCGACATAGAAAAATATCGCGAGCCAGCCCCAGACAAAATGGGGGTGACGGAAAACATGGATCCCGGGCTTAACTTTTTCATGGTTACTGTAATTAGGCAGATGGATTACCTTGAACACCCCTGCGAGGATAAAAAACACGACAGCCAGACCAAGGTAGGGAGCTTGGACGGCTTTGGGTCCACTGGATGCGCCGCTGTACACTTGCGAGCCAAACAACAATAGCCCACCTACCAGCGGGGCAATCACATAGCCGAGCGAGTTGATACCTTGCGAAAGATTGAGTCGTGAGGGCGCAGAATCTTCCGGCCCCAGGATGGCGACATAGGGATTGGCGGCGATCTGGATAAGCGTTACCCCACCACCCAGTATGAGAAGCCCAGCCAGGAAAAGCGGATAGCTGAGGAAACTGGCTGCCGGATAAAAGACCAAACAACCCACCCCTGATGTGGCCAAACCCAGAACGATTCCGTTCTTGTAACCAATCCGGTTAATTGGATCTCCAAAAATTGCCGAGACGAGGAAATACAGTAATGAAACCAGGAAGTATGCCCCGAAAAAAGCAGACTGGACCAAATTTGCCTGGAATTGTGAAAGAGAGAAATCCGCTTTGAATTTGGGAATGAGCAGGTCATTCATACAGGTGATGAAACCCCACACAAAAAACAAGATCGTTACTGTGATAAAGGACCCATATCCTTTAGGTCGATCCAGTGCGGGATGCGCTATTGTTCCATTGGTTGAAATGCTTGCCATTTATGCACCTCTTTTCCGTTTCGATATAAATTCGCCCTTATTCCACCAAACTGATTGTTTGTACCAGATTCCGCTCCTTCAGCAACACAACTCGACTTAGCGACGGGGGTCTTTCGAATTTCCCCCAGTCATTGGGCTTCGACGCCATGCTCAGTTCCAGCACGCCGCCGCGGATAATCTCGTCGTGACGCAACCAGGCCCGGTTTAAGGAGCTCCCGTTGAGCGTCGCGGCAATGACATATTTGTTTGCCTCGGAAGTCGCAGCCGCTTTGATCACAAATACTTTCCCGTCCCCTACGGTCATCTTCACCTCAGGGAACCGGGGTGATGAGATCAGATAGACATCCTGCCCTGCCACCGGATAGAACCCCAGCACACCGAAAATATACCAGGCCGACATGGCACCCGAATCGTCATTGCCCGGCCAGCCACCCCGCTCCGGACGAAAACAGGATGTCGTGTTGGCGCGCACCCGTTCCGCCACACGATCGGGGCGTCCCGCATAACTATATTGATAGGGCTGAAGGAACCCGGGCTCATTCCCCATCTGGAAATGCTTTCCATCAAACAGGCGATCAAGAAACGCAACGAAGGACTCATCTCCCCCGTGGCGGGCAATGAGCCCCGCCGTATCCTGCGGCACATAGGTGCTGTAATTCCAAGCGCACCCTTCATATAACATCCTTACATCTGATGACGTCCTGGCATCAAACTTGTTCGAATCAAATCCCCCCTCAAACTCTCCTGAACGTTTCCGACCCCAGAAGAATTTTGAGTCAGGCTGGAACAGGTTGTAGCAGTTCGTTGCACGATTGTAATAGATTTCGGCCGTCTTGAAGTCACCGGCCTTCCGAGCCACCTGGGCGATGCAAAAGTCGTTATACGCATACTCGAGAGTATGGGAGACAGAGAGTGGCATTTCTGATTCAACCCAGCCACGACTGAGGTAATTGGTCAGCCAACGACCCACCATGGTGAAGTTGCCGTCACCGCCGGCGATCCCCTCCCGCTCGCCATTCTGGCGCATCCCCGCCAAAGCGTTTGTCAGATCGAAGCCGCCCAGATTCTTTACCGCTGCGTCGGCGAAGGCGACGTCCGCATCCGTACCCCCCTGGACCATCCCCCACCCGCCTGCCGTCCAAACATCAGGAATCCAGCCTTTGTGAGTGTAAATATCGAGCAGACACCGCAAGACCTCCTGCTGACGTTTGGGCACGAGCAACGTATGAAGCGGCATGAGGCAGCGAAACGTATCCCAGATGGCATAATAATCCCAGTAGTGCGGCTCTTTCGAGTCCCATCCCGGATTGTCTCCGGTAATGTCGGCCGGAACGAGAAAGGTTCGATACAGGGCGGTATAGAAAACCTTCCGCAACTCTTTATCACCACCGGATATCTCAAGCAGACTCAAATGCCGATTCCAGTCTGCCCGGGCCTCCTGCACCACGGCATCAAAATCAAAGCCTGATTTTTCCTCACCATGCTTCCGGGCATTCTCACTACTTTTGTAGGAGATGCCCACTTTAAGAAGTACCGTTTTCACCTCTGCCGGAAACTCAACCCAGACCCCGACATACCGATCCCCTTTACTGCGCACTTTCGGAAAGTGAACGAGATTCGTCCAGGATCCGCTTTTCACAAAGGGGCTGGCGAAACTTGCCGTCCAATACACGGCATAGGGATTAGGGCCGCCACCCCAGCCGCCGGAATAGCGCGAGACGCCTTCCAGGGTCCGCTCATCGACCACCTTGATCTCCGTCCCATCGCACCCATAGTTCTGTTCTTGCCCACCCCTTACCTTCGACCAGACCCCGCGGGAGACATCCACGAGGATACGAGGAGCACTTTTCCCCGGAAATGTGTAGCGATGCCACCCCGAGCGGGCGGTTGACGTCAATTCCGCCCTCACACCGGAGCGTACAAGGGTTACGGCGTAATAGCCGGGTGAAGCCGCTTCATTCGTCCCCATTGAGGCCGGGTCAACCAATTCAAGCGTTCCCGTCTGGGGAATGACGCAAATATTGCCATAGCGGGCCGCCCCACCGGTTCCACTTAAATGATTGTGGGAAAAACCGACAATAGGCTTGCCCGTCGCATAGCCTGAGTTCCTATTGTAGACCTCACAATCCGGCCCCAATCGCACAAGGCTGAAGGGGCGAACCGGCCCGGGCAAGAGGTTACCACCCCGATCCACCCCGATGAATGGATCGACTTCGTCAACAGGGGACGCACCGAGCGCCCGCCCCGCTACCAGAATCAAAAGGACTAAAACGTAATGAAGCATAATTCCTCCAAGTTTAAAGTCACTTTGAGAGGTTACTGGATATTATTTCGTGGTCGGGATGCGTTCCCACGCCTTGACCCAGTCAATTTCAAAGATATTGGTGGACGTCAGTTTCGAACCAAACCCCTCCTTGGGGCGTTCACCACTCCACCCGTTGATTTTTGACTCACTCGTGAACAGGAGGAACTCCGGGACCTTGGAGCCCGGACACTCCACCTCAGTCCCCACATTGGTCCCGTCTAAGGTGAACCGGTAGCCTGCTCCGTTCCACTCCACACCATACTCATGCCATTGGTCGCCAACCGGTGTTTTGAATTTACACCCGGTCTTCTGGTGTGTCTCGTCTTCCTTGTAGGTGCCCCAATGCAAGGCATACTGGTAGGCACCCTTCATAAGACCGGTGGCCTCCATGACGTCAATCTCGACGCCATCTTCTGCTGCCTTCGCCGGATCCCCGGACTTGCCGTGAGTTGGCGATTGCGCCCAAAACGCGACCTGGGAACCCGGCTGGACGGAGTACCGGCAGCGAGCGACAATCTTGCCCTGAGTCACGAAGAATTTATTCCGCGTGGTCACGAACCCGCAATAAGTCTCGCCAGTCGCACCCGTGTGGGTCGTGATCACGAGTTTGCCATCCTTAACATCCACCGCCAAAGGGGAGTTTATCGCATCACGCCGGATCCCCGTCTCAATGTTCCAGATTTTCGGATTCAGCTTGGTGCCATCAAAATTCTCATCAAGCGTCAATCGCCAGTTTTGCGTAAATCCGAGACCGAACCCGAACGGGAACAGTGCCTCTGCTATCTTTGATTGGCCATGCCCGAGCGGTAGCTGACCCATTGAACGCGGCCAGGCAAACGACAGTTTACCCGTCGGCGAGACATCGCCGAACAATACATCGGCAACGCCCTGCCCTTCCGTTCCCGGTAGCCAGGCAGCAAGAATCGCATCCGCTTTTGTGGCCACTTCACCAAGTATTACTGGACGACCTGTCAAGAGAACCACCACCACGGGAACTCCCGTAGCTTTGGCATCCACAACAGCGGCAAGATCCTCAGGGGAAAGCGCAAGGTCGGCCCGATCTCCATTCCTTTCAGCATAAGGATCCTCCCCAACCACAACAACGGCAACATCCGCGCCCG
>CAZOZF010000177.1:1335-6121 GCA_964584205.1 uncultured Verrucomicrobiota bacterium | reverse complement strand
TCATCATCACTTCACGAACGGAGCAGACACAGGCTCCCCGGCAGAAGCCGGGGGCGCCTGTTCCCCCACTAAGGACATACGCGTCAACCTAAACTCACTGCGGTTTTCTTGCCTTGGCTCTCCGGGCGAGCATCGCGGCTTCACCTTCGGGTGAGCCGTCGTTGAAACTCCCGAACCATTTGTCGAGAGGGAGCGATTCGACTCCAAAATTGACCGTGAAGTAGCGGTGGTGGAGATAATGGAAATAATTATCCGCGATGATGCCGCGTTCATCTTTTGCCGCCAGTTTGTGAAATCCGGTGTGTCCCAGTGCGGGGCTTACCCCGGCGTGCATCAGATGAAAAATCATATGGAGGGGATGTGAGGGGATAATCCAGTGGAACAGGAATCCTGAAAAGTAGAGGATATGTTCCAGCGGGTGCATGGATAGACCGGACCAGGGCCCGACATTGATGTTCTTGTGGTGCAGGTAGTGGGAGATCTTGTAGAGCGGCATCCAATGACTCAGGCGGTGGATCCAGTAAAAGTGAAAGAGGCGCAGGAACGGGATGGCAAACATGAGCAGGAGGCAATACAGGGGGTGCGCGCGCCAGCTCACGGAGGGAATCAGTGCGTTGGAATAGGCCCACAGCGACAGGGCCTCGAAGCCTGTCCAGATGATGCAGCCGCTGGTCAGGCTCCAGAACAGGTTGTCGTAGGTCTGATCCTTAAACAGGAATTTCGGGTCCTTTGTCGCCAGCCATTTATTCGTGTACTTGAAAACCGTTCCCTGCCCCCGGCTGGTGTAAAGCCTGAGGTGGAGCCCCCCCGCAATCAGGATCAGTAACACCACATTGCGTAAATAGATTTCGGCCATCCAGCCCAATTGGAAGTGGGTGGTCCGATCTGGACCGGGTGTAAAGTAAAGCCAGCTGATGACGGCGAGGAGTGCGTAGATCAGGTTATACGGCCAGAAGAAGCCGTTCAAACCAAAGTGATACTTAAGGATGACCAACGGTTTCCATGGCCGGGTGAATAGTGGGTTCGGTTTGGGAAGTTCCGGGGGTTGCCATTCCCCTTTCGCATCTCGTTTTCCCCAGTTCAAGTCTTCCATATTCCGCTCCTTCCGTAGCGCTTTACACGTTTTTCCTGTCTATATGGACTAGAATAGTCCCATATTGGTCGATGGACTTCAATCTGGAAAAATGGTTTGGAGGGACGCGCTTTGTCGCGTCCGGAACACCGGAAAGGCGGCCACGACAAAGCGTGGCCCTCCAGAATTCGGAATACCCCCTCGTCAGTGACCCCTTTCTTGCTGTGTGGATATTTTCTTCACTTGTTACAGTCTGGCATGATATGCAACAGAGATCACTAACAGGGCGGAACCCGGGAGTGGGAGCGTAAAATGAAACTGAAAGTATTCAAGGCATTGTGGGGGATGACGGGGACACTGGAGGAACAGTTCAAGCGCATTGCGGAGGCGGGGTATGACGGGGTGGAGGCGGGAATTCCCGCGGATGACCAGTTCTCGACATTCCAGGTCTTGCTGAAACGACACAGGCTCGACTTTATCGCCATGGCCTTTACGAATGGTGCGGATCATGCCGCCTCGCTGAATCAGAGCGTGGAACAGGCACTCAGACTGGGAGCCTGCCAGATCACGGTCCACAGCGCCCAGAGCTTCTGGCCACTTGAAAAACAGCATGAGTATTTCGCCCGGGCACTGGACATAGAAAAACGGGCCGGCCTCCCGCTAAACCATGAGACACACCGGGGACGCGCCCTGTTTACCCCTTGGCATACCGCCACGTTACTCAGAGCCTTCACCGCTCTTCACATAACGGCTGACTTCAGCCACTTCTGCTGTGTCTGCGAGTCCCTTCTGGCTGAACATACGGATGACATGGCCTTGTGCGTTAAACGCGCGCGGCATATCCATGGCCGGGTCGGGCATGAAGAAGGGCCGCAGGTCAACGATCCCCGGGCCCCGGAGTGGCATACCCCTCTCCTCGCCCATGAGGCGTGGTGGAAAGCCATTATTGCGGAACACCGGAAAGCCGGGGCTTCGCACTTGACCTTCACCCCGGAATTCGGTCCCCCGAATTACATGCCAACACTGCCCTACACCTGCCAACCTGTCAGTGACTTGTGGGACGTTTGTCTCTTCATGGCAGAACGCTTCAGGACGCTGTTTGCAGAACAGCGCGAAGCGTAGTGCTTTAGTCGACGGGGGAACATGAGCTTCGTCTTCAACAACAGCTACAGGTCATGGTCGAGAGCAAAGCGGACTTCACCAACGGGTTCCGCTCCCTATGCGACGCGGCAGCAGGTTCAGACGCCGGCTTCCTTACGGAGTTCGGTGAGAACTGCGCGGCTCCGGAGTGGTTGCGGCGCTGGCGCTTGCGATTACAACAGGAGCCTGTGGAAGCCGACATGCGGGTGAGCCGGATGCGGCGGGCGAACCCGGCCGTGATCCCGCGTAACCATCAGGTCGAGTCCGCCCTGGCCGCTGCGCTGGAGCAGGACCTCGGCCCTCTGGACAAGCTGCTACGGGTCCTCGCCACCCCCTGGGATGATGATGCCGGGAGCCTCCAGTACCGGTTTCCGCCGGCGTCCCATGAGGTTGTGCACCAGACTTTTTGCGGGACTTGAGCCTGCCCGCAATGCTGCGCACAGCGCTGCAGATCAATGAAAAATCCCCCACAAAATTCTGGAGGGCCACGCTTCGTCGTGGCCGCCTTTCCGGTGTTCCGGACGCGACAAAGCGCGTCCCTCCAAAGAATACCCCCTCGTCGGTGACCCAATACGCCGCATTCCACAATTGAATTGAGATTCGGGGGGAACGTGGATATGTTTTTCAGCAATTGTAAATCGAACCCCGGCGACCTCGAAAGCGCCTCAACTCGTGGAGAGATCAAACCCTTTCCCCGATTCATCCGTGAGGAGATGCATGGGGTCTGGAGCAAGGACACGACACTATGATTAAAGTTGAACTCAAGGGGATCGGGAAAACCTATACGGCCGGGGTTCCTGTTTTGCAGGACATCAGCCTGACGATTCAGCCCGGGGAGCTTTTCTTCCTGCTGGGACCCAGCGGATGCGGCAAGACAACTCTTTTACGATTGCTCGCGGGGTTTCTGCAGCCCGACTCGGGGACAATTGAATTTGATGGACAGGATGTGACCCTTCTGGCGGCCGAGAAGCGGAATGCAGGTCTGGTCTTTCAGAACTATGCGCTGTGGCCGCACATGACGGTCTTCGAGAATGTGGCTTTCGGTCTTGATTCCCGGAAAATTCGCGGAGAAATTCGGGACAAGCAGGTGCGGGAGGCGCTCGATCAAGTCAAGATGGCTGACTATGGGGATCGCAAGCCGGCCTCGCTGTCGGGCGGCCAGCAACAACGGGTGGCCCTGGCCCGCGCCATTGCCTTCAAGCCCCGTTTGCTCCTGCTCGATGAGCCGCTGTCCAACCTTGACGCAAAATTGCGGGATACCATGCGCAGCGAGATCCGTCGCATTTGCAAGTCGACCGGTTTGACGGCTGTCTATGTGACCCATGACCGGCGCGAGGCGTTGAGCATGGGAGACCGGATTGCCGTGATGCATCAGGGCCGCCTGGAACAGAGCGGATCCCCCGAAGTGTTGTATCGAGCTCCCGCCACCCGGTTTGTCGCCGAATTCATGGGGCCAACCAATCTCTTCCCGGTAACGGTGATGGCCCTCACGGACGGATCCTGCAAACTCGATACGCCGTTCGGCGAGATGATCGCGGTGGGTCCGTCCTTTGCCACACATCCGGGCGCCCGGCTGACAGCACTGGTCAGGCCTGAAACGGTGCGGCTTGGACCGGTTGGGGGTGCGAATTGTTTTCAGGCCCGGCTGGAGCAGGGGGCGTTTCTGGGAGAGGCCGGGATTTGGGAATTGACCGCCGGGGATTACCGGCTGACTGCGCATGAACTCTGTCCGCCGCGCCGTGAGGCGGGCGGGTTGGTTCAGGTGGCCATTGAGCCGGAGCAGATATTCCTTCTGGAGGCGCTCTAAATGTGGCGGACGATGATTCTGGCGTTTCTGCCGCTGGCTGTGCTGGTTGCCATTCCGATCCTGATGCGTCCCGCTATGACGGAAACCGGCGCCGGTCTTGGGGGGGCAGGCGATCGGGTGGTTATTCTTACGCCGCATTCGGAACCGATCCGCTACGAAATTGGACGCGCGTTCCGGGAGTATTACCGGGCGCGGTTCGGGCGGGAAGTGAGCGTGGAATGGCGGACTCCGGGTGGCACCTCGGACATTGTCCGTTTCATCGCGGACCGCTTTGAATCCTCCAAATCGCGCGATGCCGGAATCGGGGTGGATCTTTTTTTCGGGGGCGGGCAGTACGATCATCACCGCCAGGCGGAAAAGGGTTATGCCGTGGATGCCGGCATTCAGCGGCTTCATCCCGAGTGGTTCAGGGATGAGGTCATGCCGCAGCGGTTTGGCGGCGAAATTTTTTATGATCCCGCCGGGCGCTATTACGGCGTCTGTCTGTCATCATTTGGCATCTGCTGGAACCGGCAGCGGCTGGCGGCGCTCTCCGAGGCCACGCCGCCGTCAGGGTGGGAGTCGCTGGGGGAGCCGCGTTTTTTTGGAACCCTCGTGATTGCGGATCCGACGAAATCTGGCTCGGTCAACAAATGTTATGAGTTGATGGTTCAGCAACAGATTGCGGCGGCCGTGGCGGCGGGGCAGGGAGTGGATCAGGGCTGGGCCAACGGGATCAACCTGATCAAGCGGATTGCGGCCAACAGCCGGACGGTCACGGATTCCGC
>CAZOZF010000177.1:0-1235 GCA_964584205.1 uncultured Verrucomicrobiota bacterium | reverse complement strand
CTCATCGCCGAGGCATTGGCTTCGCCATTTTACCGGGAAGGCCTCTTGAATGCGTTCAAGATCGCGCTGGTCACGACCGGCCTGGTGTTCCTCATTGCCCTTCCACCGGCGTTGCTGTTTGACCGGTACGAATTTCCCGGAAAATCTCTGGTGAACGGATTAATGATGATTCCCATGATCCTGCCGCCCTTTGTTGGGGCATTGGGGTTTCAGCAGATCTTCGGTCATTATGGTGTAATGAACACTCTGCTCGGTGCACTTTCGCTGGGGCCGGTGGACTGGCTGGGCGGGGACGGCCGCTTCTATGCAGTTTGTGTGATTGAGGCGTTACACCTGTACCCGATTCTATACCTGAATGTGGTGACCGCGCTGGCGAATGTCGACCCCTCCATGGAGGAAGCCGCCCGGAATCTGGGTGCCGGCAGGTGGAGACGCTTGAGCAGGGTCACTCTTCCGCTGATCCGGCCCGGCCTGTTTGCCGGAGGCAGCCTTGTTCTCATCTGGAGTTTTACCGAGCTGGGCACGCCGTTGATGCTGGGCTACAACCGAGTCACCACGGTTCAGATTTTCAATGGGATTACCGAACTGGAAGGGAATCCCATGCCGTATGCCCTGGTGGCGCTGTTGTTGCTTGTGTCAGGCGGGCTGTATGCGGTCAGCCGGTGGTTCCTGAAAGGTGGGGGCACTGATGGGGCGATGTTGATGAAAGGGGCCGGTGGGCGTGCGGCCAAGTCCTTGACGGGAATTCGCGGCTGGCTGGCGGCGGGGGTATTTGGGCTTATCACCCTGGCCGCCGGGTTGCCGCATCTGGCCTTGGTGGCCATGGCGTTTTCGGCCGACTGGTACGGAACCGTGTTGCCCAGTGGTTGGACGCTGTTGCATTTTCAGGGAGCGTTGTCGCATGAGATTGTGGTTCCCAGCATTCTCAACAGTTTGAAATATTCCTCGCTGGCGATGCTCATTTGTGTGGCGACCGGTATTCCGGCGGCATTGCTTCTGGTTCGCTGGAAATCCCGATGGACGCCGGTGTTCGACCTGATGATCATGTTACCGCTGGCGGTGCCCGGCATTGTCATTGCCTTCGGATATCTGGGAATGTGTGCGCGGTATCCGTGGCTGAACAACCTGTTTGATCCCGTCAATAATCCGACCCTGCTCCTGGCGGCGGCCTATGCCATCAGGAGGTTGCCGTACCTGGTCAGGGCGGTGTGTGCCGGGCTGGAGCAGACTCCGGT
>CAZOZF010000176.1:1192-6151 GCA_964584205.1 uncultured Verrucomicrobiota bacterium | reverse complement strand
TTGCGAGCTTGATCCCCAGTCTGAACGGCCACATAGGTGACTATTTCCCATGGCCGAAACCTGGATGTGGAGGGGCATAGACCTTCGTTGTGAGCCTTAAGGCGGGACTCGACGTCCTCGGTCATGCCCACATAGGTCTTATTGGTACGGGATATACTCCGAATTAAATAGACGAAGTGCATGGGGCTAGCATGCCTTAAAGTCATACTAAGTACAACGCCCTACTTCGCCCTGCGGCTAGTACGCCTTGTGCTACGAAGGGCGACCATCCTTCGCTCTGCGCCATTTGTTCTTGGTCGCAGACCATCCGTAGCTCAAGCCGCACGGCGCAGAGCGAAGGATGGTCGGGGCGGCGGGATTTGAACCCGCGACCTTTTGGTCCCGAACCAAACGCGCTACCAGTCTGCGCTACACCCCGATTGGTGTGTGGACAAAGAAGCCAGGAATCACAGGAGCCCCCGGGAAGGACCACTTTTCCTGACCTTTTTCAAAAGAGGCAAGACACTACCAATGCCTCTCTGCCGCGTCAAGGAAATGAGGGGCTTACGCCACTTCTTTCAGGCGTCTCAAAATGGCCGTCATGTGGCCTTGGGCGATCATGGTCGCAAGATGATCCTTCGCAAACCGGTTCTGACGGACATGCCAGGTCACCAGCCGTCGCAACAGGGAAAGGTCAGCGTCCTTCAACCGTCCCGGATCCTGGAGGTATCCCCGCGCCTCCGCCTCCCAGGCTTCCCAGTTGAACTTGACCACAAACCCGTTCTTGTAGCAGGCATCCATAAACCGCGACACCAGTTTCACAAAGTCTTCCCCGGGGAAACCATCCTCATCCTGTGGAATGGCACCCCCAGGACAAAACCCCGTTGCTCCAAAAATCGAAAGGAACTCCAGCATCGCCGCCAGATGGGTGGCCTCGACCATTTCAGATTCAGGCAGGGAACAGGTTTTCATCGGGCTTTCCTTTGTTTTCGATATCGCCGCAACATCGCCGCAAACCGGATCGTATCCTTGATCGGGTTGATCTTGCTTTTCTCTGTGCCATAGATCGTAGCCACCGGCACACTCCCAATCACAACTTTCTTCTGGCTTAGATCCATGAGTATTTCCGACTCTGCGGCAAACCGCTTGGACTCAGCGGAAATCTCCGGAACAACATATAATTCATATAACCGGTACCCACACTGAGTGTCCGGCACCCGCTGCCCCATTTCCCGACTCAAAAGCCAGCTCATGAACCGGTTTGTCATCAACCTCACCCAGGGCATCGCACGAGTATCCGCCATCCGGTTTCCCACCAATACCGGCGTCCCGGTTCCAGCATAGGCCTCCATGAAGCGGGGAATATCCGACGCCGCATGCTGGCCGTCGCCATCCATCGTGATCACAAAGTGGAAGCCACGGTCCCGGGCCGCCTTGAAACCGGTGTCCAGCGCCGCTCCTTTTCCCCGGTTTACCTCATGCCGGATCACGCTCGCACCCGCCTGTTCGGCTTCCAGGGCCGTCTCATCAGGCGACCCGTCATCCACCACAATCACATCAGCAATATAACGGCGCACCTCCGCCACAACGTTGCCAATCCGACCGCCCTCCCTGTAGGCCGGAATAATCGCACAGCCTCGCTTGGTTGTCCCTGAATCCATTTAATCCTACCCCGACATCGCCGGAACTAATCTTAATCGTAATCGTAATCATAATCGTAATCCCTATTCTTAAGCCCCATGCCAAGCAGGCCAGAGGAGATTACGATTATGATTAAGATTACGATTATGAACATTTTTTCTCAACAAACATTGACTAATTCATTAGCCAGGTACTATCGCGCCGCATGGGCACCGTAGCTTTGTCCATCCCACACTTTTTCAAACATAAACCATTGATGGGGGTAGGCGCCAATACCATCTTCCAGGGCCTCCCCAATCTTCCTCTGGATATCATCCTGGGTCATCCCCGGCCCCGGCACAATAGGAGGATAGAGCTTCATCAAAAAGGTATCGTCCTCTTTCCGGAGCACAAAGCCCGGCAACACCACAGCACCGGTTTTTTCGCCCAACCACGCTGCACCCCTCGGCAAGCAGGCGGGCGCCCCGCACAAGTTTGACAATTGCTGCTGCCCTGAATAATCACGATCCGCCAGCAGGGCAACAAATTCCTTGCGCCTCAACGCCGCAATCATGCGCTTCACAGATGAGCCAATGGGAATGACGGTCATGCCTCTTTTGCGACGGTGTTTTTGAAAGAAATTATTCAATCTTTCGGAGGACTGACGCAGGGCGACCACATTCATGGCATACCCCATCCCGGCAATGACCGCCCCGCCGATTTCCCAATTACCGAGGTGGGCGGTCACCACCACAACCCCCCGATCCAGACGCACCGCCTGCTCAATATACTCGGGATGCTCAATCTCCACCAACCGCCGGATATCCGCCTCGGTCAGGCGCTGGAACCTGAAAAAATCAGCAAGGTATTTTCCAAAGAACTGGAAGGTAGTTCGGGTCGTCAGCCGCAGTTCCCGTTCGGTCGGATACCGCCCCTGGAAGGCCGCCACCTGACGCAGGTTGGCCATCACCGCTTCCCGCGCGCGGCGATCCCGGAAGAAATAGAGGTCGGACATCCGGAGGGCAATCCAATAGGCAAAATGCCGGGGAATCGTCCGACTGATAAACCCCGCCAACCAATACGCACAAAATTCGACCACGGTTATCTCCGAAACTGGTTTTCCGCCATATAGGATGAGCGCACCATCGGCCCCGAGGCGACATTGCGAAATCCCATTTCCGTGCCACGCCGGGCATACTCTTCAAATTGGGCTGGCGGAACATAGCGTTGAACCGCCGCGTGCCCAACGGAAGGCGCAAGGTATTGACCAATGGTCAGCAACTCCACCCCCACCCTCCTCAGATCCGCCATCGCCCCATCAATCTCCTCATCCGTTTCCCCCAACCCCACCATCAATCCCGACTTCACCAATATCTTCGAACCTATCCGCTCATTACCCATTCTGGATTCTGGATTCTGGATTCTGGATTCCCTCCTGACCGCATACCCCAGCACCGCCAGCGAACGGTCATAATCGGCGGCGGGCCGGATCGCCTTCTGCAGGCGGCGTACGGTTTCAAGATTGTGATTAAAAACATCCGGGCCAGCGGCCAACACCATCGCGATATCTTGCTCAACTCCTTTGAAATCCGGAGTCAATACCTCCACCGTCGTCCCGGGAAGCGCCCCGCGCAGCGCGCCAATCGCGGCGGCAAAGTGGGCCGCTCCGCCATCGGGAAGATCATCACGGGTCACGCTGGTGACCACCACATGTTTCAGTTTCAAACGGGCCGCCGCCTCAGCCATCCGGCGCGGCTCATCGGAATCCACAGGCTGCGGCGCCCCTGTTTTCACCGCACAGAAGCGGCAATCACGGGTGCACACATCCCCGAGAATCATAAACGTGGCCACCCCGCGGCTGAAACACTCGTGCTGGTTCGGGCACTGTGCCCCCTGGCAGACCGTATGCAGCGCATGGTCTTCAAGCAACCGGTTCACCGCCTCCTGGGTTCCGCGCCCGCCATAACGGATCCGGATCCAGGGCGGAAGCCTCGGCCCCTTCTGTTTTTTCTCTTCTGACATCATGGGTTTGAGGTATACTAACAGCCATGACGGTGCCTGCCAAACATCGAATGAGTCGGCGTGCTTTTCTGGGCAGTTTGGGGGCTGCAACCGCCGCCTGCGCCTGGTGCCGGGCCGGAGTCACCCGAGCCAACCCGACCGCCGCCATCCCGTTCCCGGCTCGATTCTGCAAAACCCTGCCGGACAGAAGCGTCCAGTGCGAACTGTGCCCGCGCCGGTGCCGGGTTCCCGATGGCCTGCGCGGCTATTGCCGTGTTCGAGAAAATCGCGATGGAACCTACTATTCCCTGGTGTACGGGTACGCCTGTGCGGGGAATCTCGACCCCATCGAAAAAAAGCCCTTCTTCCATGTCTACCCCGGCACCAAGTCATTTTCCATCGCCACGGTCGGTTGCAATATGCACTGCAAATTCTGTCAGAATTTCGACATTTCTCAGGCGAACCCGGGCGATACCCAGATTCCCTACCGAACCCCTGACGACATCGCCACCGAGGCGGCGAAGTCAGGCGCCCGGACGCTGGCCTTTACCTACAGTGAACCCACGATTTTCCATGAATACATGCACGACTGCGCCCAGGCCGCCAAACATCATGGCCTGGAGAGCATCATCATCAGCAACGGCTACATCAATGACGCTCCTCAAAAAGCCCTGTTTCCCCTTATCAAAGCCATCAAGATCGATCTCAAATCCTTTGCCCCGTCCTTTTACACGAAAATCTGCGAGGGAACGCTTCAGCCGGTGCTCGACACACTGAAGCGACTTTCAGGATCGGGAGTGTGGTATGAAATTGTGAACCTGATCATCCCGACCCTGAATGACAATACCCGGGATCTCCAGAGATTGGCCGCCTGGGTGGTGAAGGAACTCGGCCCGGATGTGCCCATCCACTTCACGCGCTACACCCCGCTGTACCGGCTCAAGAATCTACCGCCGACCCCCACCGAGACCCTTCTCCAAGCCCGCGAAATCGCCATGAAGGAGGGATGCCATTTTGCCTATTGCGGCAATCAGCCCGGCATGGATGGTGAACATACGTTCTGCCCCTCCTGCAAGAAAGCCGTCATCAAGCGCTACGGCTTCCGGATTCTGGAAAACAACCTGTCGGGCGGAAAATGTATTTTCTGCCAGACCGTCATTCCGGGAGTGTGGGGATGAGAAAGGGGTCAGGGTTCGGGGGTCAGGGTTCGGGGGTCAGGGTTCGGGGGTCAGGGTTCGGGGGTCAGAGAAGAGATAGAGAGCAAAAGTGGCGAGGAGGAGCGTAGCGAGGAGAAGGCAGGTGATGGCGATGCCGAAAATGACTGGGAGGAACACTCCGGCGAGCAAGCCACCCAGCGCG
>CAZOZF010000176.1:0-1092 GCA_964584205.1 uncultured Verrucomicrobiota bacterium | reverse complement strand
GGCGATGCCGAAAATGACTGGGAGGAACACTCCGGCGAGCAAGCCACCCAGCGCGGATCCCCAGTAGTCACCCAGCCAGACAGTCCCGGCCGCCGCCGCTTCCCCGGATCCGGCCACGACAAGGAACCGGGTTACCGCAACAAATTGCATTCCCACAATCCCGCCCGCCGCCGCCATCGCCCCGTAAAGCAACCACTCGGACCGCACGCCGCTCATCAGGCCCCCTCCCACACCAACGGCCAGAGCTGCCATCATCAGCAAGCCCAACGCCACCGCCCGGCGCACCACGACGCTCCCGCATGTTTCAATCCAACGGATCTGCCAGGCTCCCGCCACCGTGCCCAGCATGAAAAGCCCGACCATGAACCCCATGCGACTGTAGACATACCCGAACAATCCCTGGTACACGTAGAGCAGGATCAACTCCAGGGCCACCCCTGCAAACCCGGTCGCCGCCATCGCCAGCCAGCCTCCCGCACGCGCAATGCTTTCCGGAGTGGAACGACGCCAAATGACGGCGGAAGCCATGGCACATACACCCAAAAATATCGCCAGAAACACAAAAAATGCTTTATTTAAACGCTTAACCTGACCCAACACGGCACCTATCGCAGAGTTGCTGTACCGGCTCCACAGGATCAAGGTGTAATAGCAGGAAACAGGCCGCATCACCGTGTTAACCGGTGCACCGGAAGAATGAAGACGCTGTTCCGTGAAGGCGATTTTGTCCGGCGCCAGTTCGTCGGCGTCGAGAAAATACAGGGACTGAAAGGTCTTGAAGAACGTCCGGGATGACACACTGCGTTGGTACAAGGTCTCACGGTCCAGCGACAGGGACGCCCCCCGCCCTGAGGCAAAGAAGTGGAGCGGGGAACCGGCGGTCACCTTCACTTCAGGGAATACCGTTTCCAGAGTCCGGTAGACTGAGCCGGCCAGTTTCGACGCATCCTGCTCAAGCCGCTCAGAGGCCTCCAGCGAAGTGTGCATAAATCCGCCTGGAGCGAGGATGGCCCGCACATCCTCATAGAATTCCCGGGTGAAGAAACGGTTGATTGCGCCCGTGACCGGTTCAGGCACATGAACCAGAACCAC
>CAZOZF010000175.1:0-6201 GCA_964584205.1 uncultured Verrucomicrobiota bacterium | reverse complement strand
AACCTCGGTTCCCCGAAGCCGCCGCCCTTCGACGCGAATCGTTCCCATGTCCTCGCAGGCTGTTGAATCGGCGCTTGCTTCAAAATGAATGGAAGCGCCCATACGCCGCAAAACAGACACCAGGGCGTTCCGGCGGGGATTCCACCCTACACCGGGTAACTCAACCAACCAGCCCTCACGGCAGGCTGCGGCAGTGATCCAGAACGCGGCGGAGGAAATATCACCGGGCACATTCCAGGCGCGAGCCTGGATTTTCGGCCCTGCGACGCCATAGCCCTTCAGGGAAACCCGAAGTCCCTCCACCCTGACCGGGATGCCCATCGCCCTCAGCAACCGTTCCGTATGGTCACGAGTGGGACTGGCCTCCACAACCGTGGTGCACCCCTCTGCAAACAAGCCGGCAAACAGCACGCAGGACTTCACCTGGGCCGAGGCAACCGGAGGGGCATACTCGATCCCGCGCAGGGCTCCACCCGTGATCCGGATCGGCGCACATCCGTTATTTCCCAACAATTCGACGGCGGCCCCCATCCGGGTCAACGGTTCGGAAACACGACGCATGGGACGCGAGCGCAGGGAGGCATCCCCCGTCATTTCAGTGGTGAAAGCCTGCCCTGCCAGCAATCCTGCCAGCAACCGGATTCCAGTTCCCGAATTCCCCATATCCAACACTCCGGCGGGACATTGAAACGATCCACCGGTTCCCGTGATCCGAAGCTCTTCCCCCGCGAATTCGGCTCGGGCACCCAACCGGGTCATGGCCTCAAGAATCGTCACACAGTCCTCACTCCGGAGAAACCCCCGGACCATTGACGTGCCTGCGGCCAGGGAAGCCAGCATGGCAATCCGGTGCGAAATACTTTTATCGCCCGGAACCGATAAAACGCCTTGCATCCGCAGGCAAGGCGACACCGTGATACTTTTTGGCTGTTGTGAACTCATAAAAAAGTACCGCCACTTTAACGGGCTGAAGAGGCAAGATCAAATTCAAATCACCCCCCCAAAACTTCACACGGGGAATGAACACCGGCGGGCGTTACCGGGCAAGCTGGCCGCAGGCGGCCTGGATGTCGGCACCCAGCGAATGACGGCACGTTGCCTTGAAGCCGACTTTCTTAAGTTCGGTCAGAAATTCCCCCACCCGTTTCTCCCCGGAGCCACGCAAAACCGTCCCCGCAACACCTGGCGCAGTGCCCGGCACCGGATTATAGGGAATCAGGTTCACATGCACCTGCAAGCCTGCAAGCCACTCCTTTAACCCCGCACAATCAGCATCCGTATCCGTCACTCCCTCCAGCATCAGAATCTCGATCATCACCGGCTGATTCTGAACCGTGTTCCGCTCCAGGATTGCCGCGCGGAGTTCCGGAAGCGGCCACTGACGGCAAAACGGCATCAACTCATCACGGACATCCTGCCGCACGCTGTGCAGGCTCACGGCAAGCCCGACTGCGGGAAAGCACGAGGACAGGCGGCGGATGCCCTCCGGGATCCCCACGGTGGAAACCAAAAGATGCCGACCCGAAAGATGAAATCCACCCGGACTACTTAATTGCTCCAGCGCCGCGAACACATTATCCGTGTTATGAAAAGGCTCGCCCATTCCCATGAAAACCACATTCCGGAGGCGGCGCCCCTCCGCTTGAAGGATTTCCCCAACCTGGACAACCTGATCCAGGATCTCGGGCGGAGTGAGGTTGCGAACCTCCTTCAGTCTTCCCGTGGCGCAGAACAGGCATCCCGCAACGCACCCTGTCTGAGACGACACGCACACCGAGGATCGACCGGTCTTGATGCGCAACAGAACGCTTTCGATGCGACGGCCATCCCGGGTTTTGAACAATACCTTGCTGGCTCCATCCAAAACCGAGTGGAGGATTTCAGTCCGCTCCAATTCATGGAATCTCACCGCCGCGCCCACCCCGGATCGCACCGCTTCCGGCACCGCGCCGAGGGCGGCCTCCTGGCCTGAAAAAGAACGGAGAAAAACGGCTCGCAATCGCCGGATTACCTGAGGATCAAGGCGAAGCCGCCGCCTCAGTGCTTCCATCCCAACTTGGTCGGTAAAAGAAATCACTGTTCGAAGTAGGTATAACCGCGAATACCGGCTTTATAGGCCTTCAGAAAGATAGTCTTTTCCTTGGCGGTGATGAAGCCGTGCTTGTGCGCCTTATCAGCACGCGACTTGATCGTCGCCACCATGCTTTCGGGGTCATATTCCATGTACTTCAGGATTTCATCCACCCGGTCACCCGTGATCTGCTTGGCTGACTCGATGCGGCCCTTGTCGTCAATCCTCACATGCAACACGTTCGTGTTCCCCAGCAGGTTGTGCATATCCCCGATGGTTTCCTGATAGGCACCCGTCAGGAAAATACCCATGTAATACTCGCGGCCATCCCATTCATGAAGCGGTAGAACATGTTTGATATCATGCAGGTCAATAAACTTGTCGATCTTCCCGTCCGAATCGCACGTGATGTCCGCCAGAACGCCTTTCCGGGTCGGACGCTGGCTGAGCCTGTGGATCGGCATGATCGGGAATAACTGGTCAACAGCCCAGAAATCCGGGATGGACTGAAATACACTGAAGTTGCCGTAATATACATCGGCAATCGCAGAGTCCAGACCCTCGAGTTCATCGGGAATATACTTGCGCCCCCGCGTCATCTCGGACATCTGGCAGACAATGTGCCAGAAAATCGTCTCCGCCAGGGCCCGTTCCCGAAGCGAAATTGTTCCGTGAAGAAACAGGGTGCGCAGTTCATCGCGATAGAATACGGCATCGTGATAAGCCTCCTGCATGTTCCGGGGCGAGAGGGAATGGCAAACCTCCATCAGGTTCTGCAACATCTCGTGTGCATTGATGTCCAGCGTCTCGGGAATGCTAAGCGGCTCAAATCGGCGCACATCCAGGATGTTAAAAATCAGAACCGAATGATGCGCCACGGTGGCGCGACCAGACTCGGTAATGAGCGTGGGATGCGGCACCCCGCACTCGTCGAGGGTGTTCATGATCGTCTCAACCACCGTGGAGGCATACTCGGCGGTAGAGTAGTTGGTGCTGCAGGCGAAATTGGTGTGGGAGCCATCATAGTCCACCGCCAGCCCCCCGCCCATGTTCAGAATCCCCATTCCCGCCCCCTCGCGAACGAGCTCAACATAAAAGCGGCAGGCTTCCCGCAGCGCAGTACGCACCCGGCGAATGTCCGACACCTGGCTGCCCAGGTGGTAGTGCAGCATCTGCAGGCAGTCCAGCCTGTCGCGCTGACGCAGCTGATCCACCATTTCAATGATCTGGCTGGCATCAAGGCCGAACTTGCTTCGATCCCCACCCGACGAATCCCAATGCCCCCCCGCCCGACTCGACAACTTGGCGCGCACCCCCAGCACGGGCCGGATATCCAGACGCTCCGCCCGCGACAGGACAAGTTCCAGTTCACTGGGCATTTCAATAACCAGCACGGTGCGGGTTCCCATCTTCAAAGCCTGAAGGGCCATGTCGATGAATTCCTCGTCCTTGTAGCCATTACAAATTACAAAGGCCTCGGGATCCTTCATGAGGGCGAGCGCCGCAATAAGCTCAGCCTTGCTGCCCGCCTCAATGCCGTGGTGATACTCGCGCCCGTATTCCGTAATATCGCCCACCACCGCATCCTGCTGATTCACCTTGATGGGAAAAACACCGCGATATTGCCCCTGGTAGGCGGCATCAAATATCGCCCACCGGAAGCTCTCATTGATCTCCTTGATGCGCGACGCCAGGATGTTTGAGAAACGGATCAGAACGGGCATGTTCAAGCCCCGTCCATGACACTCGTCAATCAGGTGCAGGAGGCTGACTTCCGTGGGGCTTTTCGGACCGTTCGGGCGGACCATGACTTCGCCGCCGGGCGAGATGTCAAAATAACCCTGTCCCCAGTTCCGAATCCCGTACAATTCGGCGGAATTTTCCGCCGTCCACCGCGTCAGTGCCTCATGCCTCATGCCGTCGCCCTCCTACCAAGACTTCAAACTCGGAACATAACATGCGACAGGGTGATGTACAGTGAAAATGCGACCTCCCCTTTACCGAATCTTCACCGGCTCAAATCGAGGCGCAAGCACATGATTAACGGCGAAAGCAACCAGATAAGCGAATGCACAGATACTGAAAAGAATGGCATACCCGGCCGTTTCGTCGCCCGCTAATTTATAGTGGTCAAGCATCTTCCCTGTCAGGATAGGAAAAAACATACCCCCCAGCGAACCCGCCATCCCTCCCAGTCCGACAATCGAGGCAATAGCCCGTTTGGGAAACATATCCGATACCGAGGTGAAAAGATTGGCAGACCAGGCTTGATGCGCAGCGCCCGCCAACCCGATCAGCAACACCGCAGGCCAGTCACCAATCTTTGTCACAAAGAAAATCGGCAGCACGCAAAGCGAAAACAGGAACATTCCCGTCTTACGGGCACGGGTCACGCTCCACCCGGATTTTGCCAGATGACCGGTGATCCACCCGCCAAAGATACTGAGCACGGTGATGATCCCGTATATGGTGACGAGCAACGGCCAGCTATGCTTGATGTCCAGATTGCGGGTTGTCTTGAAATAGTCTGGAAGCCAAATAAGAAAAAACCACCAAACCGGGTCGGTCAGGAATTTTGCAACAATGAAAGACCACACCTGACGGTAGCCCAAAAGAGCCTTCCAGGGGATCTTTTCAACCCGGTCACTCTCCTCGCGGTCACTGAGGATGTGCTCCAATTCTTTTGCATCCACCCCGGCATGCTTTTCGGGAACATCGTACATCCTGATCCAAAATCCGAGCCAGACGAAACCAATCACACCGGCCACGATGAAGGGCATCCCCCACCCGAACTTGATCGCGAGAAGCGGCACCAGCGCGGGCGCCAGTAAGGCGCCCACATTGGTTCCTGAATTAAACAGGCTCGTCGCAAAGGCGCGTTCCCGCTTGGGAAACCACTGCGCCGTACTTTTGACGGCGGCGGGGAAGTTTCCCGCCTCGGCAAGCCCCAGCAGAACCCGACACAGCCCAAACGCTGCCACGGCCAGCGCGGCTGCCCCGAATACCCGCCCTCCAATCTGAATACTGGCATCGCCGGGCATCAGTGCCACGAGGGCATGAGCCATCGCCGCAAGGCTCCATCCCACCATCGAGACGGCATACCCGACCTTGACCCCGAACCGGTCCACAAACCAGCCAAAGAACAACAGACCCAGTCCATAGGCCGCCTGGAACAGTGAATTAACAAGCCCAAAATCGGCCTTGCTCCATCCAAATTGGACATCCAGAAACTCCTTGATCAGGGAGAGGATCTGCCGGTCAATGTAATTGACGGTCGTGGCGAAAAAAAGCAGCGTGCAAACAACCCATCGGTAATTTCCCTTGAACATAGAGCCTCTCCCTTTACACTAAACACCTGAATACGCCATGAATCCACCATCCACGGGAATCACGACACCTGTGACAAACGAGGCCTCATCCGAAACCAGATAGGTCAACGCACCACACAAATCTTTCGGATCCCCGAACCGGTGCATCGGCGTCTTATTGATCACCTTCTGCCCGCGCGCCGTCAGCGTCTTGCCATCCTGCTCCAACATCAGAAACCGGTTCTGCTGGGTAATGAAAAACCCCGGGGCAATGGCGTTGACCCGGATGTTGGCCGGCGCCAGATGCACGGCCAACCAGCGGGTAAAATTGTCGATCGCCGCCTTCGCCGCAGAATACGCCGCCACCTTCGTCAACGGCTGCGTCGCGGACATCGAGGAGATGTTAATGACGCTTCCCCCGGTTTTCAACATGGCCTGGCAAAACACCTGGGCCGGCAACAAACTGCCAATGAAATTGAGCTTGTTGACAAATTCAAATCCCGCCAAATCAAGACCGAAAAAGGAATCTTCCAGCTTCGTTCCCTCCACATACTGTTCGGCGGGACAGGTCCCCTTCGGATGATTGCCTCCGGCGCCGTTAACCAGAATATCAATCCGACCCCACTTTTCCAGTATCGCGTCCCGGGCAGCCTCGAGAGAGCCGCGTTCCAGCACATTAACCCCCAAGATCAGGGTTTCTCCGAGCCCTTGCGCCGCCAGGGCCTTCTGAAAGGTTTTGGCGTGATCCTCATTCAGATCAGCCAGGGCGACCTTGGCTCCCTCCCTCAGCAGGGACTCTGTCATCACTGAACACAAAACACC
>CAZOZF010000174.1:5106-6269 GCA_964584205.1 uncultured Verrucomicrobiota bacterium | reverse complement strand
GGGCTGAGGGGGTGTGTGATGCGGCGGAGAAGGCGGACAAGTTGTCGGCGGATGATAAGCGTGACACCCAGCGGATCCCACCGGGCGGAACTCCGGGGTATGCGGTGTTCGGAATTCGGGTCGGCTCGCAGGTAACCTCCGCCCTGGCCCTGTCCCTTGCGGTGGAAAACCTGTTGAATGAGGACTATCGCATTCATGGTTCAGGTTGCAATGAGCCGGGTCGCAATGTCATCCTGACGGGCCGTTATACGTTTTGATTCATGAATGAGAATCGTTGCTATTTGCGAACGACTCGATAGAGGCCCTTTTTGAAAACGCATAAGGCGTCAGGGTTCGGTTTTGGATCGAGCGTGTCGGTATAAATCAGCAGGCTTCCTGCCGGGGGATGGGTCTGGGATGACAGCGGGATGGGCCAGTATCCAGCTTTCAGGTACAGCATACTCTCGTCAACCGCCGATAAGGCGGCGGAATAAACAGTGGTGGGATTCTGTCCTTCCGCCCATTTGACCAGTGCCGACAACGTCGGTTCGGGTGGGGCTTGAAATCGAATGGGCAAGACTGAAATGGTGAATGCCACAATCATAATGACGACGGAGGTCAGTCCCAGTTTGTTCCGGTACAGTGTTCTCAAGCTCCGCCAAGGCAGGGTCGCCAGTCCATAGCCGCTGAGGATGGCTAGCATGGGGTAAAGGGGAAGGGCATAGCGGGGGCGTTTATCCGGGAACAAAGTGATGGCAGCCGCCCAGATTATCAGCCAGATCACGGTGAGGGTGAGGGTATTCCGGTGATGACGTGAAACGGTTCCCCGTGCCCACCGGGCAACCCCGCACACCAGGAGAATCATCCACGGCCAATAGGTTTTTCCGTTTTCAACCGCATAGTACCAGAGGGGTTGATTGTTGATATGTCCCTGCAACCGTTGTGCCACCTCATGACCGAAGTACTGATTGAGGAAGGTGGCTCCGTGAAGCATGGCCATGGAGAGGTGCCAGGGTAAGGCGATGGCCAGGGCCACCATCAGGAATCCAGCGAAGTCCCGGATTCTGAGAAACTTGAATGACGGCCCGATGAAGTACCAGGCTATGAAAACGATAGGAATCAGTAAGGCCATGAGAGGTTTGCAGAGAAGGGCAAGGCCCAGGGGGATGCCCGCCAGCCAGGCA
>CAZOZF010000174.1:1902-5006 GCA_964584205.1 uncultured Verrucomicrobiota bacterium | reverse complement strand
CGAACCACCGCAAGCGTGATCCCGAACAGGTGGAGAATCAGGCCGTGAATCCAGAAAACAAGGGGGGGTTTGTTGAAGTACGGGACAGTCGGGTGCTCGTGAAGCGTCCAGAACAGGCAGGGGTTCTGCCAGGCCTGAAGCCCAATGGCTCCATAATGAGCCGTTTCGACCCTGAAATCACCCTGTTCCAAATGTGGCAAAGTTACCGCAAAAAGAAGCAGGATCGGAATGCTGTAAATCCAAAATGTTCGTTTCATTCGTGTTGAATGACGGGAAGATATTGCATCTGACCCCCGCTTGCACTAATTTTTCACTTCATGAAGCAGATTTTTAAAAATGCATCCGTTGAGCAAAAGGCGTTTTATGCGCTTCTTGCGACGGCCTTCACGATCACCTTTTCAATCGCCTTGGGGCAGATGTTCGCAGGGTTCTGTCTGCTGTTGTTTTTGGCAGGGGTCGTAAAGCGACAAATCCGGATTCATCTGCCTTCCGTATTCCTCGTGGCGGGAGTGTTCATGGGTCTGGCAATCGTGTCATCCGTATGGGGCGGGGCGTGGCATGGATTGTGGCAACGGTGCGGGAAACTGGGCTGGTTCCTTTTGATTCCCGTGGCCGCCTCCCTGGTGGTTGAGCCCGGACGTGAGCGGAAGCTCATCCGGTCATTCTTGGCTGGTTGCACAGTCCTGGGCATCAAGGATCTTGTGCTCTATCCCGTTTTGGCATGGCGTAAGCCGGTTCCTGACTTTCTGACGGCCTTGATTGACAAGGGTTCCATGACGGACGGGCAGATGCTGATGTTGGGGGTGGCGGGGTCAACGTTTCTGATTCTGGCCATGGTCAAAACGGGGCGGAAGGTGATTTGGTGGGAATGGGCGATCTTGGCCGTGTCAGTGGCCGGTCTTCTGATTAACTTCAAGAGAGGGTCATGGTTCTGCACGATCATTCTGGTCGGAGTGGCCATTTTGTGGAATTTGCGTCGGCGTGCCTGGATACCGGCGATTCTCGTGATTTTTATGGTTTTCATGATTCCGCCGGTACACTCTCGACTGGGGCAATTGAAGCGGGAGTTCAATGTGGAGGGTGGGGGACGTCTCACCATGTGGTTTGAAATTGTCCCGGCCCTTATCCGGGAACACCCGCAAGGAGTGGGATATGGCTGTCTGACCAATGAGATGATGCGCGATGTCTTCCGGCGGGTGGAGCCGAACCGGAATCATCTTCATTCCAATTGGGCGCAGGTTTTGGTGGAAACTGGTTGGGCTGGCTTGATTTTATATCTTATCTGGATGGGCAAGTCGCTGGGAGACGGGATGGTCTGGATTGTGAGAGGCAAGGGACGATCGGCGGTTGAGCAGGCGAATGCGATGGTAGTGATTCTGATGCTGACAGGCCTGCTGTTAAATGGTTTTGTGGAATACAATTTCGGCGACACTGAAATTATCATTCTCTACGCATTTCTGATGGGGATGGCCGCCGCCGGGGCGCGTCGCCCGGGGGTGATTGTGAATCCAATTTTGAATGGGCATTTATGAAAGTATTACTTGTGGCAGGGGTTGGTGAGCGGCCGGAAGCGCATCTTTTTCCGGAACTAGCGGCCCGAGGCGTGCAGGTTAAACTCCTGTGCGATACTACATCTCCTTACTTTGATCCCCTGAAGGAGTCGGGCTTCCCGATGACTCATTTTGTGATGAAGGCCCGGATTGATCCTGCGGCAATTCGCGTTCTCTGGAGGGCGCTACGGGCGGATTCTTATGATATTTTGCACGCATTCAATAGCCGGGCGCTCTCGAATGGCCTGATTGCCTCTGCCGGAATGAGTCTGAAGCGCATCGGGTTTTGTGGCACCATGGGGCACCTCAAACGATGGGACCCCTCTGCCCGCATGGCTGTGCTGAGTCCGCGTGCCGACCGGATCGTATGCGTCTCCAGGGCGGTTATGAATTATCTTCGCGGACTGGGCGTGCCCGATAATCGTCTCGTCACGATTTATGCAGGTCACGATCCCTCCTGGTTTGTTTCAGCACCCCGCTCGGCACTTCGGGAGTTCGGCATTCCGGATAATGCCGTGGTGATCGCGTGTACCGCGAAAGCCCGTCCGATCAAGGGGGTGCCCATTCTTATGCAGGCGGTTCGGAGCCTGGCGGCTGATCTCCCCATTCATGTTTTGCTGATCGGGCAGAATGATGATGCCGAAATCAGTGAACTTCTTGATGATCCGGTGTTGCGCGAGAGAATTCATCTGACGGGCTTTCGAATGGATGCGCCGGCGCTGATGGGGGCCTGCGACCTGTTTGTGATGCCGACTCTCAGGAATGAAGGGCTATCCAAGGCGGTTGCTGAGGCGATGTGCCTGGCGGTTCCCTCGATCATCTCGGCGGTTGGGGGAATGGTGGAACTTGTGGAAGATGGCAAGACCGGAATGATTGTTCCTCCCTGCGATCCTGTGCGGTTGGCGGAGGCTATCAGGACATATGCGGGTGATCCCTTAATGCGGAAACAGCATGGTGTTGCCGCCCGTGAGCGTCTTGTCGCTTCTTTTTCATTTACGCAAATGGCAGATCAGACTGTGGCGATGTATCAGTCCCTTATTTCATGAAAGTTTCAAGAATACAGGGCTTTGCCCTTTTCCTTGTGATCACTGCGCTGGCACTGTGTGCAGTGCTCATTCATCCTTACGACACCTGTATCTTTCATTTTTTTCGATCATTCGCCAGTCAGGCCGGGAATTATCATCTTGCCCGGGAAGTTCTTGAGATGTTCCGGCCATTGGGTCAGGGCGACGTCATCTTGATGATTGCATTTGGTATGGGCCTGTGCGGTGCGCGTCGTCGCGCTTTGCACATTATAATCGCACTTGCCGTGATGGCTATTCTGATCACGCCTGTGAAGATCGGCGTAGGCCGGGAGCGCCCTGCCTTCAAGAACTTTCAGTCATTTCCCAGCGGGGATGTTGCCACCGTTGCCGTGTTCGTAACGCCGATAGCCTGTCTGGCGCCCTGGGGTGTGCCAGTAGCGGTCCTTGCCACAGGCGGAGTGGCTCTGGAGCGAGTCTACTATGGCCGCCACTATGCGAGCGATGCCCTGGCGGGTGCAGGATTTGGAGT
>CAZOZF010000174.1:0-1802 GCA_964584205.1 uncultured Verrucomicrobiota bacterium | reverse complement strand
TTACTGGCCTTGGGTGTCATGGGAGGATGTGTGCTGCTGGTGGTGCCCTGGTTCATGCCGATCTTCGGGCTGCGAATTCCCCTTGTGGTCGTGGGACTGCTTGCCCTGTTTACGGCTCATGTCGTCGGGAGCCTGAAACGTCGAAACCAGCCGGAGTCTGTTTTAATCATGACTGTCGTAGGTTTCGCCTGTGCGGTTCTGTCCCTTGCTCTATCTCTCATTCCCGCGATTCACGCATATGGAAATTCGATTCTGACCTTTTAATCTTTTGGAATGAGTCGTTTCTTTTTGAAAAAATCCTGCAACAGGGTCAGGCATGGTGCTTCCAGAATTCCCTGGATGATTTCGGGCCGGTGGTTGAGTTGAGGGTGATTCAGGATGTTAAACACCGAGACGGCGCCGCCCCGCTTGGGATCCGGAACCCCGAAGACCACCACCGGAATACGAGCCAGCACGATGGCCCCCGCGCACATGGGGCAGGGCTCCTTGGTGACGTAGAGAACGGTGTCGGTCAGTCGCCAGTCGCCCACCGCCGAGGCCGCCTGGGTAATGGCGATCATCTCTGCATGAGCGGTGGGATCCTTGAGTAATTCTGTCTGGTTGTGAGCCCGCCCGATGACCATGCCGTCCTTGACGATGATGGCTCCGACCGGGACTTCGTCGGCATCTGCGGAGCGTTGGGCCTCCCGCAATGCCAATTGCATAAAGTACTCGTGGCCGTGTTCCATCATGGCAGCGCAGGCCGTCTCAGAACGCGGTCATTTCATCGTAGAACTTGACGATATCGTGGGTGTTACCGCTTTCCATGAACTGAATGGCCTCGCGCGGGTGGCGGTTCAGGATGCCGCTGATCATGTAGGGAATGCTGTAGCCCCAGAAGAAGTCCTTGCGCAGGGGCTCAATGGTTTCCTGAATGCATTGCAGCAACGGGCGGATGCGATACTTCGGGTTGTGGAGAAACCCGAGCAGGAGTTCCATCTGGCAATTTCCCGCGCCTCGGCCAAGGCCCGCCAGGCTCGCGTCGAGATAGTTGGCGCCGCAGATGATCGCCTCGATGGTGTTGGCATAGGCCAGCTGGCAGTTGTTATGGGTGTGGATTCCAATCTGCTGATTACCGGCTTTGGCGAACTTCTTGAATTTGTCCATCAGCGCCCGGATCTGCTCGCTATAGAGCGTCCCGAAACTGTCGACGAGATAGACGATATCCACCTCCGACTGACACAGGGCTTCCAGGGCGCCATCCAGTTCATACTCCGGAACAGTGGAGATGGCCATCAGGTTTACCGTGGTCTCATAGCCTTTTTCATGGGCGTCTTTAATCATCTCCAGCGCCATGGGGATCTGGTGGACATAGGTGGCGACGCGGATCATGTCGATCACGCTCTTGTCGCGGGGCAAAATGTCGGTCTTATAATCGGTGCGTTCGGCATCGGCCATGACGGAGAGCTTAACATCGCCTTTCTTTTCGCCGACAACCTGCCTGAGAACATCCTCATCACAGAATTTCCACAGGCCGTTTTCTGTTTGGGAGAAAACCTTCTTGGAGCCCTTGTAGCCGAGTTCCATGTAGTCAACGCCTGCCGCGCAGCAGGTCTGGTACACTGTCTTGACCAAATCGACATCGAATTTGTGGTCGTTCATTAATCCGCCATCGCGGATTGTCACGTCCATGACCTTGATTTCAGGACGGAATGAAACCCATCCTTTGCTTCCGATTGCCTGTTCGCCTGCTGTCATAAGAGCCTCTTTCTGGATAAAAGGGACGTATTGAGTCCATTTTGGGTCAGTTTGTCAATCCAGAT
>CAZOZF010000173.1:0-6295 GCA_964584205.1 uncultured Verrucomicrobiota bacterium | reverse complement strand
TCGGTGTTGTCCTGCCTCGGTTGAACAAAGGCGTATGGCCACTCAAGCCGGCAGGCTACGAGAGTTTGGATCAGGTCTCGCAACGAGCGCACCTGACCGGCGAACTTTCCTTGCTCTATGTCGCCATGACCCGAGCCATGAAGCACGTGTGGCTGTCGGGAGTCGGCGCGGTTCCGGAGGAACTGGCGGCACAACAGCCTTAACCTAAACGGGAAGCGCCGGACATTCACATGAAGATTATTACCCGCACCGTCACAGCAAAAGTCGCGGACTATCTGGCCGATAGGCCAGTCAACAGCGGTCACCAGCAAGCCATTAGGAATAGGTCCAGCGTTTACCTCTTCTTCGTCTCGGCCATCTGACCAACGCTTGATTATCGACAACCAATGCCAGCAGTACCGCAAAGCAGCAGCGCTCCTGTCACGCAGCACTTTGTTCCCAAAGTGTATCTCAAGAACTTTTGTGACGCCGCCGGTCGACTGCAGATGTTCGACAAAAAAAGAGCAAGGTTCCATCAGAACGTTAGCCCCGCAAACGTCGCGACATACGATCACCTATACACTATTGAAACTGCTGAAGGCACGGACTTTACAATTGAAAGAAAACTCCTCGGGAAAGTCGAGTCTGACTACGGTATCGCTATAAACTCTCTTAAGCATGAAGCGCCTGGCAGTAACGCGCAAGGAAACTTGTCGACTATTCTGCGCTTTTTATCCTACCTTCACGCCCGTAATCCAGAACAACTTGATCTATTCAGCGCCCTATCGCGTGATGTGATCGATGTTTCTGGCGAACAGTTGGGCCGTCACAGAGTGAATGCCCAAGGAAATAATCATTACTTGCCGCACATCCAAGGTGAGGCACATCCGATGACCGTTCAGTTGAACACGATGCGCGCGATGCGCGCACGGGCAGAAAGAGTGTACAACATGCTCATGTGTGCAGGTCCATGGGTGTACTACCTTGCACATAAGGGCTCTGTGTTCGTGACTTCTGACAACCCTTATCGGATCAACAACCTGGGATGGATTCCATTGTCATCGAGTGTACTGATTGCAGCTCGCTCTACATATAATCCCGATCAAACCATGAGCGGCATCCGCCAAGCCACCGCCGACATGGTTGCGGACATCAACTCCTGGCAAGCATCGGGCGCAACTCGCTTCGTGTTTGCCGCGCATACGAAGACCCTTGAGCGGGTTTGCTAAGGAACTCACATGAACACCACACATTGTCAGAACATCGAATCCGCGTGGGACAACCTTCTCGAAGCCTTGGCCGAGGCCCGGCAGGATGCTGGCAGTAACGCGCCTGTCTTGGTTGACCTTTGCGCCCGTCTCGACACGCTGTACGCCACACTGCGCGGCCTTGGCAACGCCTGGGGCCCGATCCGTGACCTTTTTCCTTGCGAGCCCGTTGCCGCGCCCGAAACGAGCGACGCGCCCGGCACGCTTCCCGAGTCCGCCTACTGGCGCCCGCTGGCGGAATGCCTGCTCAAGCTGGGAGGATCGGCGCCTGCGTCGCGCGTCATCCAAGCGGTGGGCGAGCACCTGAAGAGTAAACTCACTGCAGTCGACAAAGAACCGCTGCCGACGACCGGCCAAGTCCGCTGGATCGTCAAAGTCCGCTTCTCACGCTTGCGTCACAGACTTTTTGGCCTTATAAGAGCGGATTCGACGTCGGGTGTCTGGGAACTGACAGAGGCCGGGTCTCGCTGGGCGGCAGACCCGGAGATGCCGGACTTCCCCAAGAGACCCATTCCCCAAGACAATTCAGAACAACTTGTACTTTTTTAGCTGTAACTTAAGCGAGGTGGCGACATGGGATACGATACTAACACAAATCCTCCCCCGATCTGGTTCGCAGGCCGCGTCTTCATGCTCGAAGCGAGAAAGTGCCTTGCCCGCAAAAAGGCGGAAGATCCCCTCTGGTTCTACCACTTGGCCGACCTTTATGAGGCGCGAATCAACGTGATACGCGCGATGCGCGCAGCCTTGGGCTGCCCACCTGTGCCAGCCAGCAAGCAGCAAGGCCAAGCCGAAGACATCAGTTCACGAATGAGCCCCGCAGGCTATAGCAAACTGACAGCCGCACTCGCCACCAACTTCAAAACCCGTTTCGGCGGGACGGGGCAGTACGGCGTTCCGAACTACACGATAACAAACAAGAAAACGGGCGAGCAAGCCGACGCGACGAATGCTTCGTCTCCGCTGTTTCAAAGTCTCCTCGAACTGGCGTACACCGAGCGGCTCGCTCATTTTAAGATACTGGCGCGTTGCGTTAGAGATCTGTTCTTCGAAGAAGTCTATCTGCCAAACAAGCAGTATGACATGTTTTACTATCATCTTGCGGAGAACATGTCGGACGAAGAATTTCACGACTACGTTATTCGGAAAGGATTTGCAGCAACACGCGCAGAGGCTGCGGAAAAGTTTCCGGATCGCTATGGCCCCAAAGACTCACCCCTTCAGCAGTGTTTCCGCAACGACACTATCGCTCATTACAAGCAAGTTCACGACGAGTCCTTCTTCTCTTTTGAAGAAACCGCCAGTATCCGCCATGCCTTCAGCGATTAATTTTCAGCGGGCACCGAAAACCAACCACACATGGGCACAAAATGACAACCGAGCGGATATCAGTATGCCGACAAGTTCAAGCCGCTGGAAAATCGGCCAATAAGGGGCGTAATCAGGCATCGCTCAAATTCGCTTTTGTAAGCAAAGACGTAGCTCCCTTAAAAATGGAAAGGTCATGCTAACCCCATGCCAACACCAGAACAACAATCCTTCTTGCTCCAGGAGTTCTTCACCCTGACGCTGGCCGGCACGGTGCAGCGGTCGGGGCTGTACAGGGTCGGAACGACGGAGAAAGATCGCAAGCCGTTCCAGGATTCGCTGCGAGGGTTTCTGAAAGAGATGGACGGCACCTACGTCAGCCCTGTCACCGAAGAGGTGCATGTCGCCAACATCCAGCTTCTCGCCGACGGTTTGTCCGCCAAGCACGCGGACATTCTCGCCGAAGGCGGCATGCGGATCGGCCTGGCGCAGAAGGCGCTCAACCTCTATCTCAAGTACCTCTGGTGCCTGGGCGAGATTCCCGAGCCGCCGCACTGCCCGCTCGACTCCATCGTGTTCGGCCAGATTCCGGGGTGCGAGACCGTGCACTGGACGAGGATGAGGACGATTGAGGAGTATGCTGAAGTCATCGGGAAGGTCCGCCTCGCCGCCGCCGGCCTTTCCCTGGCTCAGTGGGAACTGGAGAACTACGGGGATCAGCGATAGGCCAAGTAACGACAGTTCACACCATGACGCACACGCAAACCGAGGATTGATATGGCACTACTTGCTGAAGAAGTCGTTCAGGGATGGATCAACCGACAGGTATCCGCCACGGGGCGGACCCTAAGTTGATAACGTTAAACACTCTGTGCAGCGGTATCATCCGGGCTATTCGCTTCTCGAACAGACAGAGCGTATTTTTCAGCAAGACGTGATAATAAAGAAAACGCATAACACCATGCTCTTGATTCTTCGATCGAAGGACACGGAAAAACGAATTTATTTGCCTTGCGCAGCGCGAGCATCCCAGGAGAAACTCGGATGTGTCCGACCTCATGAAAAATTATGCGGGACTCTATAATATCTTGATCAACTTTTTCGCGAGAGCTCCAATCTTGTGTTATATTATTATCGATCACAATCAAAGGCTGATCATCAGTCCCATCAACCATAAGCCAAGACGCGAACCCCGGCTCAGGCAAATCACCAAGAAGCATGATCGCTCCTGTTGTTTGCTTTGCATAATGCTGAGCCCATCTCTTACGACTGCACGCCCTCAACTTATGAGGTAAGTAAGGTCCATAAAGCTCGTATACTTTATTCTCCTCAAAAGCAATAAAATCATCATAAGCCTTCGTTGCAATGCTCAAAAAGTCTTCACGTTCCATAAAGAATCCTTTTCAGGCAGAAAAACCACGAGAACCCGATACGCTAAATCACTTGAGGGCAAACGCAACCTAATTGAATCAGATGCCTTAGCGCAATAAATTAAGTGTTTTTTTGATGACGTACAAAGGCGCAAAGTTATCAAAAGAAACGGTGAATCCGTCACCCGTTGATCCAGTGGCTGCTACCCGTAAATCTTTATCGTCCTTCATCAGCGCTAACAATTGTTTCTTTATACTACCATCAGCCAAGTTCACGGGCAATATATCGGTTGCCTTTACGTTCAGTTCAACCGACACCAGTGAGAAGATCCATCCGTTGATACGATCTGGATCATTCTCATATATTTTGCTTCCGGGAAGGCTTTCCAATTCAAAGCCACACTTGACATCTAGCTGCGCATTGGTCAGCTTGGCTAGCTCTCGCGCTTCCCGCAACTTTATTGCAATCAACTCCTTGACGGATTTTATACTCCCGAAACACAGCGTCACAACGTCCAGATCTGTCATAAATGGCTGCCTTGCTTAAATACGTAAGTACTAGATTATCGGTATCATTCCCAAACAAAAAACAAGTTCTTCGAGAACCATTCGAAACATGAACATCTTCAGTCAACTAAACAAACGTTTCAAGGATAACTTCGCTTCGCTCGGGAACTTTTAAACGTGGAAGAACGCGAGATACAGTCCCGTATTCTCCTTCCTTAACTCTTTTGCTTGCACCCGTAGGCAAGCCGAACGAAAGCCCTTTCTCGTGTCAACGTTTATGATATTAATCTGGGGCGGCCGTCTATGCAAGAATAATTTCAACTTTTTTTCCGGTCATATTGCCAAGGCCATTTGCCTGTAGATCGGCGGCAGGGCGACAGCGTCCGAGCCGACCTGTTCGTTTGCGCCGAAGCGGCTCCGACAGATAGGTCGGCGGGCAGGCGACACACCATACCGTTCAACGACGGAGCAACGACTGGCAGAAGGCGATCAACCTCTATCTCAAGTACCTGTGGTGCCTAGGCGAGATTCCCGAGCCGCCGCACTGCCCGCTCGACGCCATCGTGCTCGGCCAGGTGCCGGTGATCCGACAAGGGACGGGTCTTCTGATCACGCGCCCCCAGCCCTTCTAGATTTGCGCAATCACAGGGTTGACACTAAGCCGTTTCGACCCTATGCTCACATACGGATTGAGTTGGGCTGCGCGACTAGAGCCAATCCTTCCGTTCGTCCCGCGCCCACGCCATCAGGAGCACCCCATGCCACCCAAACATGAACTCTCCGCCCTCGCCGCCTTCTGCCTGATCTGGGGAATCGACCAGCCATAAACCCTCGCACCCGGACGACTGGCCGGTAGACCTCAAGCCCTTCTCAGCCGGCTGGTCGCCATCTTCTCTGCCGAAAGGAAACACGCCATGCCTATGTTTATCTGCATCTTCCCCTGTCAGTTTCGCGGTCAAGTCGTTCGCAGGGGCACCACGATTACTTGCACCGAAGCCGAGCTTAAACTCCCCGACTTCGAGCGACTCCACAGCGCGCAAAGCTTCACTCGGCTCGACTGCCCTCCGGAGAACCAGACCCTCGCCGCCCCGGCAACAGCCGAGATCGCCCGCCAGAGTCTCGTACGCCACGCATCCGAACTCGGATGCACCGTCCCAAGCAAAGCCACCATCGCCGACCCCGCCCGCGCCCTAGCCGTGGAAGTGGCCGAAAACGAGCAACGCCGGGACTACACCGCCGCCGAAGTGCGCGCCCTGGCTGAACGCATGCGGGGTACTGGCTTCCGCGCTACACCTGGCCGGCCGCGCAAGGGGACCCGCGCCTTGTTGCCTACCCTGGGGGCCGTAGTCGGCAAGAGCAAGCGTCAACTACTGCGCATACTGGACCAAGACGCCGGCACCAAAAAGGTGACACGTGGCACCGTTTACGATCTAAACCACCTGCGCCGGATTCTGGACCGCCTGCTATCACCTGACCGCCTGTCGCAAGGCGCCCGGACCCCCGCCCGCAACACCGCATTGGAAATAGCCCACCAACTGGCCCAAGCCCTACCCGCCGCCGTGGCCGAAGCCGAGGCCCTAGAAGCCGAATTGAAACGGTCAGACGAACGGATGCAACACGAACACTGACAAGACCGCCCCGCCCAGCCGCCCGCGTGAGGCGTTGCGTCCGCCACAAGGCACACCGCCCCGGCCGACCGGCACGGGCACCGCTGCAGCCCATGGCACCGGCATCCTGTACTCCGACACCGCCTGGTGGATCGACCAACCCGAACTCGGCGTCGCCACCCCGGCCGACGACCAGATCCTCGACCGAAAAATACTGCTGGATATTGTCAACGCCTTAGGCCATCTTGACACCGTC
>CAZOZF010000172.1:0-6326 GCA_964584205.1 uncultured Verrucomicrobiota bacterium | reverse complement strand
AATCCTCATCTCTTCTTCGGTTGGCACCGGCTGCAACAAATCGGGCACCCGTATTGAGGGAAACCCCAAGGCAGGGTTCTCAAAGATCAGTTGCTGTTCTTCCAGGTACCTGAAAAACAGCTTGATTGCCTGGAAATACACAACCACCGACGACACCGTGAATCCACGCTCCAGCAACCCGGAGCGATACCCCTCAAGATCCTGATGCGTGATCATCCGGACATCCAGCTTGGCGATATGGACGCGCATATCCTCAATCGCCTTCCCGTAAACCATCAGGCTCCGATCGCTGTACCGCTTGATCCGCAACCGCTCCAGATAGGCCCCAGCCGCTATGATTACACTGTTATGGTTATGATCTGCTTTTTCCATATCTCTCCTTTCGTGGTAAAGTGGTAATCCTTTCGATCAACATCATCATGTCAAAGCACTTACGCTAGATTCCCGGGGTGGTAAGGTGCTGGTAAGGCAGTGGTAAGGTGGTAAGAGTTTGCCGAGGCAACAATCCCCGCTGAACCAGACTTTGCTGGACTCATCTCCAGACTATACACATACCGCCACCCCAATCGGCCAGTACGGGCCACCACCAGCTCCATATCCACCAGTTGTTTCAGATAACGGACAACCCGCATATTAGGCCACCCCGTATATTCCCTGATATCCCGCCGCGTGAAGGTAATGTCCTTCACACTGGGCTTGCTACCCTGTTCCGGATCCGTCTGCTTTACGATCCGCTCCTGAACCATCTGCTCAAGCTGGAAGAGCAGATCGCGGCTCACCCGGTTCAGATCATCCAGATTTTGCCCCAGGATTTCCTCCGCCAGCTTGTTGGCGAGTTCAAGATCAGCCCCATCCACCTCCACATATTCCCGGCCATTATGACTTTTCACCGGTTTCTGCATCTGCCTCATGAATGCCACCGCGTTGATCAGGTTCAGGTACTTGGGCTGATCCCGACGGCTCTGGAGCCGGTCATCGGAATAGATCAACTGCTCTGCGAACGGGTTCACCACCGCCCTGGGTTTCAACAATCGCTGAAAGTTCCAATGCCGGCGGCTTATCGTCTCACGATCATCACGACCCGACTTCCCCTCCCAGGTACGGCGGCGGCGCTGGCTTTCAAGAATGGCCCGCGTCTGTTCGCGGCTCTCGTCCACTCCGGTTACAAAGAACCGGCTCTTGGTCTCGGGATCCACATCGGGGTTGGTCGTCGTGATCAGAACCGTTGTCGGCCCCTCCACCCGGTTCTGCATCGTCGTCAGCCGACCACTCCCCAGATCCTTGACCGTCGTCTCGATAATGAGTTCCCCGGCTGAAATCAAATTGCGGATCGCGTACGAGGCCTGCTTCACCCCGGCTTCCTCCTCCAAGGCCAGGATCTTGTGCTTGAGGCTGCCCGCCCCCTTGTAAAAGAGTGCCCGCCCCGTGAGACTCGTGAGCTTGACCACATCCTCCGGCGGACAGAGCCGCAGCGTCGCCTCCTGCAACGCGCTCTTCCCCGCCCCCGAACTGGAGAGCACCAGCACCGAGATGGGTTCCACCGTCTTCCGGCTCACCGCCGCCAGATAGCACAGCAGGATATTGGATTCCTCACCCACCAATCCGCAGGCCCGGTAATCCTCAAGGATCTGCTTCATCAGGTTCTCCGCCTTGCCAAAAGCCTCCGCCTCTTTCCGTTCAACCTCCGTCATGACCATTACCGGTAGCGTCCCGCTCGTCAACCCCTGTCCTGGCGTAAACTCCTCGCCCATCTTGATCAGCTTGGCGATGTCGCCGTCGATCACTGCGGGCGATTCCTCGAAGAAACAGCTCAGATCCTGCAACAGAGTCTTCCGTGACTTGGCATGATAGAGATCCAGGGTGTCCACATGCAGTTTGCCGGATCGCTCGGTCTTGAGCGTGACCTTGAGCCGGCGGGCATTCCGATCCACGCCCAGCACCTCATACCGCCTCCGCCCGAAACTGACGGTGAACCCCTCGGCCACCCGCTCCATCCGCCCATCACCCGTCTTCCCCGCAAACACCGCCATCAACCTGTCCACCTCCGCCACCAGTTCAGGCAAACCCTTCTCATTCATGAACGCATGGGCAGACAGGGGATGGGATCGCACAGAAAAGGCAGCCAGTTGCTCGGTGAGCAAGGAGCCTGTGGGTCGGGCACCAAGCAAAAGAATCCGCCGAACCCCGGCATCATGCAGCAGGGAAAGGTCCATCGGCTTGAGATGGGCACCCACCACGGCACAGGTCTGGGGGAAACCCGCCAGATGCAGGCTCAGGGCGTCAAGCAGGCTGGTCGCAAGAATCAGTTCGGGGTAGAGCCGTACCGCCGGGGCATTCCACAACGCCGTGGGACTCGTCGAAAGAAGACGATCCCCGTCCTGAAATGAAACACCAGCCAGCGAGACGATACCGTTATCACCGTCCCGGATCGGTAATGTGATGCATTCGTGGAAATACTCCCGGCCCGCGGGTGTCAGAATCCCCAGATCCCGCAGGCGATCCGCTGGGCCGTCCCCGTCGGCCGGCAGGCTTTTGAGCAGTCGCCCATCGGCTGCCCCCATCACCCATTGTTCCGCAAGCCCCTCATTGTCGAGTCCCTGGCGCTTGAGCCATTGCCTGGACTTCTGCGCGCTCTTGAGCGCCTTGTGGTAGAACAACATCACCCGTTCGAGCAGGCCCGCCTGGCCTTCCGGCCCCTGGCTTTCGGTTTTGCACTCTTCTGTCGTTGTCCGCATCGAATCGTCTCCCTACTGCCCAGGTCACAATCCGGGCAAGCAGCGGCACAATAACCGGGGCAGCGATTCTTTTTGATCGGGATTCGTAACGCAGTGAGTAGTTCCTTCACAATGCACGGACTTCCAACGTGTTGCACGAGGTTCAAGATTCGTAACGCACCGGTCTTGGGTTGCGTCAACTTGGCCCAAAACCGCGTCCAGCGAAGAGCCACCGAGGGAACGAGCAGTTCCAGCAGGAGCAGGCCCCGCCGGTGTTTCCGCCAATATCCGGGATGCGCCTGGCGCCAGACCCGTACCCGGATAATATCCTCATCGTGGCGAAGGTGATTATGCCGCCGCCAAGCGCGGGCCGACAGGCGGCGGCGCGCCCGCTGGCATTCGGCGCGGTTACAGAACTTCTGCCTTTTCGCCGACCGGGGATCGGGATCGTATTCCCGATGGCAATGGCGACATTTCCGTCGGCGCAATCGTTTCGTCTTTCGCATCCCGCACCTTCCTTTCCATTGGAAGGTTACGATGCATCAATGACTGTTCAAATGCGATTACCTTGAAAAACTGTCTGGAGAAAAAACTGGGCCCGCAACAATTATGACAGGAATGTGAGCAAAACAGGGTCAGAGGGCGGAAATCGACGCCGTTTTCAACAGGTTTAATTCGGAAACCGCGTACGGTCATAAAATGATCGTCAACACCTGACCCATCGTGCTTCCCTACGGACTTTTCACGGCGCGATTAGGGCTGACACTACTCCCCTCTACTGAACCCCTCGAATATGGATCCCTCCCTCTTGCCCTTTGTGCTGCCCTGTCGATCCGACACCATCAATATTGACGACATGATGCCTTGCCAAGCGAAAGTGCGTATCGAACACTCTGGATATGCCCCACAAGAAGAGGTATCCGTTTCCCCCGCCAATTCCCGTTGTAGGTCGCTGATCATCATACCCTGTCTCATCCACAACGTGAATTGTCACTCGCAGACCCTGCTTTGCCAACTCTTCCCTGAAATAAGTCAACACATCACGGAGCGATCCGCTTTTCGCAGGATAGTCGGGTATAATGCGACGCTCCAGTGAGGATGTAAATCCCGTCTGAAGGACGAGAACTACAAGTAGGAGCAACACAACGCCCGATACGAGGTAAATAAAAATCTGTTTTTGCATTTAGGTACCCTCGAAGATGATTATGCCGAAAGGCTACTGAAGGTCCTTACAACAGCAGAACGTACCGGCAGAATTTGCCGTCGCCCCTGTATCATCTCCGTTGTAGCCGAGCGGCCAAATAGCCCACCATCGCGATTCAATAGACATGACTCCACCACTAGTGCCTTCGCGTCCTATATCACTTGAGCCAGGCGTGGGTTTGTACAGAGTCTTTATCTCATCAAGCCTTGGATACTCAGTGGCGCACTGGTCCTTCCAATGAGCTTGCAAAGGGGGCGAAGAATAGCGGGGAATCCATTTCCCTATCTGGTGCCACCACCAATCGGACCGATCCCCAGAGATGCGATCGGGATGCACCGGTCCAGTCCATTTGCAGTCCTCTTTACATGATGGCTTGCCTTTGCAGGTTACACCTTGAGCGGAAAGTCCCACAGGATCCGCAGCGTTGATTGGATCATTCAGCATGCCGGCATAGAGGTTCGCTCCACCAAGTTCCGCAATTGGATCCCTACTCACCCACCGCCCGCTCTCCGACTGGTAGTATCTGTGGCCGTAATAATACAAGCCCGTCTCGGCATCGAAATACTTCGTCGAGAATTTGAAGGTATTTGAGATCGCTGGATTTGAGATTTGAGCAATCAGATTTCCATTAGGGTCATACTGGTACTGGGCCAGGAATGCGCCGTTGGTGCCGACTAGATCGGCAACGTTGCCGTTTGCATCGTAGCAGTAGAAAGCAGTTGTTGAGTTGCTAGGTTGCTGAGTTGTTAAGGAAAGTAGGCCGCCAATAGTGCCTGCACCTTGGGCTGTTCCGGACAAATCCAAACCGTAAACAAACCAACTGGAGTTGGTTTGCATTTCAGATGGAAGACATGAGATTTCAGAGATCATCGCCCAGCCCTGATAGGAGAAGAAAGAATGAGTTGTTGGGTTGTTAAGTTACTGAGTTCTTTTGGAGACCCGGCGAGACATGTAGTCGTAGGTGTTGGAGACAACTGTTGTCGCATTGGAGGCGAGGATTAGACGATTCTCGGCATCCCAGGCGAAAGTCCAGTCCTTGTAGGAGGTCATGTTTCCGTCGAGGTCGTAGGCGGGGAGGATTTGAGATTGCTGATTTGAGATTGCAGAATACTGGTTGAGGGAGTTTGCGGCGTAGGTAGTGATCTCAGATATCTGATTTGAGATCACAGATGATCGGCGGTTGCCGATGGAGTCGTACCGGGATTTTTCCGGCACTGCGTTTTCGGATGAGGTTGTCAGATAAAAGCCCATTATTATTTACTCATTTTATTTGCAGAAAATGGAGACTTGACCCTACTTCGCCTCAATTTTAACAGGCCCTCGTCCGGGCACGGACTTTTCACGGCGCAATGATGGGTGACCTCGATTCTCGTAGTGTTGGGATCACTAATCTCGGCAATGAATAATGTAATCCGATGTTCATAGAATTAGTCTTCATTCCAGATATGGCACACGACAATATTGTAGCAGTCTTTGTCATCAACGCTTCATCTCTCATATTGGCACTCGTGCCCGTGCGTAGCCAGTAGCATCTATCTGCCACCCTAATTTTAAACATGTCGTGACAAGAGGGCTCGTCCTCGCATTTCGCTCCTTCCCTTTCGAGTAAGTCGTTGACGCTTATCCACGCCCGATAATAGACGCTTGCATCAATCACCCCTGTTATCACATTATAATTACTGGATCCTGCCAACATCTCTATTTCCACATGTGCAGAATTCAAATCAACAGGTTCAGGCTCAAAAATATATATACGCTCCCTAACAAGACCATTTCGATACTCAATTGACTCAATATTTCTCATCACGCTGATCCTGTCGCCACACACGCATACAAAACGACCCTCAAATAGGTATATTGCTGCACAAATAACCCCTAGCACACCGCAACACATTCCAAGTTTGACCCATCTCATAATAGTCCAACCTCTGGCGTATACCGTCACCTATGGCATAGCATTACATTGCGCGAATTTGCCATCAAATGATACTTTCGCATGCACGTATTGCTCATGCTCATATGCGGCGAGCGTCACATACATATCGTACATCGCGAAATTTGGGGGCCACGGCAGATCAGTATTTACTGTAGAGTAGTATGTTGACAACCAATAGTAAACTTGGGGCGCAAAATGCACCGCAAGTTCTGCTAAACATTTGGCTTTAGGACAACAGTATTTCCCTTCTAGGCTTCTAGCAAAGGCATCTAACGGGACGTACCCCACATTATACACATCGCTCACATGTTGATGTTCGTGTGCCGCATCAAATAGCGAATAGTACTCATAAACATCCTGCTGTGAATTCACATGATGCAAATAGCACTGTAACGAATCTACAGACGACGGATTCACAAACATGACCACATGAGCCTTGTTCGCGGTCACCGAGCCGGGCATAATCACTGTA
>CAZOZF010000171.1:4889-6356 GCA_964584205.1 uncultured Verrucomicrobiota bacterium | reverse complement strand
GCCTGAAGAAGATCATGGACAAGGAAGGGATCATGAAAGAGATCCGTGCCCATCGTTACTTCGAAAAGCCCAGTGAGCAACGCCGCCGCAAGGCAGCCCGTGCCCGCGCTCGCGCGGCGTACAACCTTTGATTCACCCGTTGAATCCTTGAAAGCTCCCTGGACATCAAGTCAGGGAGCTTTCTTTTTTTTACGATGATCTTCAGCTTAACAACCCGCTGGAATGCGCGCCGGCACGAAACCGGCGAATCGATGCTCGAGGAAATTCTTGAGCTCGGATTCGATCATGTCGAACTGGGGTTCGACCTCACCGCCAATCTTGTTCCCGGCGTCTGCGCCATGATCAAGGCAGGCCGGATCAAGGCCGACAGCCTTCACGCCTACTGCCCGCTCCCCCCCGTGCCGTATCCCTCGCCGGAACCCTTCACCCTGTGCGCGACCGATCCCACCATCCGGGCTAATGCCCTGCATTATCTCGAGAATACCATCCGCTTCGCTGCTGAGGTCGATGCCCGCGTCGTCGTCGCCCATGCCGGGAACGTCGAGATGAAACCCATTACCCCGCATCTCATCGAGTTGACGGCCACCGGACGGCAATACAACGAGGACTATGAGAAATCCAGGATGAAACTCCTGCTGGCCCGTGAAAAGGCGGTATCCACACAACTCCCCTTCCTCTACGCCGGGGTCGAGCGGCTTCTGCCTCTTCTGGAAAGCACACACCGCATCCTGGCATTCGAACTGCTCCCCACCTGGGAGGCGATTCCCACCGAAGTTGAGATCGAAGGGTTGATGCGCCACTTCAACTCCCCCTGGCTTCGCGTCTGGCATGATCTCGGACATGGTCAAATCCGTGAAAATCTCGGGCTCACCAGTCATGCCCGCTGGGTCAAACGCCTGCAACCCTGGATCGCCGGGATGCATGTCCACGATGTCCGCCCGCCCGCCGGGGATCATTTCATGCCACCCGGCGGAACCCTCAAATTTGAGTTGTTCCGTGAAACCGCCCAGGGTGATATTATCCGGGTGCTGGAACCCAGTCATTCGGTCACAGGGGAGGAAATCCAGGCGGGACTGAAACTCATCAGGGAGGCGTGGGAGTCATGAAAATACTGGTTACTGGAGCCTGCGGGTTTGTGGGAAAACATGTCCTGAACGAGCTGGCCGCCGCCGGGCATGAGGCCGTGGGAATGGATGTCGGCGCCGCCCCAGCCCAGTTGCCCCCTCAACGATTCATCTCCGCCAATATCACGGATGCGGATGCCGTGGCCGGAATCGTCGCCAATCTGGCGCCTGACGCCTGCCTCCACCTGGCCGGCTGGTCGTTTGTCGGCAACGGCAATCCCCGGACCGTCCTGGATGTCAACCTGATGGGGACCGTGAATCTTCTGGATGCGTTTAGGAACATCCGCTCCACCGCACGCATTCTCTGCATTTCGAGCGCCCAGGTCTATGGGATGACGGCACG
>CAZOZF010000171.1:2295-4789 GCA_964584205.1 uncultured Verrucomicrobiota bacterium | reverse complement strand
GCCCGGGCCTATCGGCTCCTCCTTGAAAAAGGACAGTCCGGAAAGGCCTACAACGTCACTTCCGGCCATGAGATGCGGATGGGTGATATCCTGAACCGTCTCTGTGAGTTGGCGGGAATCAAGCCCGAGTTCGTCCGGGATCCCGAACTGTATCGCCCCCTCGATCATAACCCGGGTCTCAATTTCCAACGCCTCCGGGACGACACCGGCTGGGCACCCCAAATCGCGATCGACCAAACGCTCCGTGATATTTTAGAGGACGTATGAAATCATTCCGACACATCCTCGGTATTCTTGTAAAGCTGGGAATTGCCGTTGCCGTGTTGGGGTACCTGTTGAACAAGATGGGCCTGGCTCAACTCGGCACGACACTCACCGCCACCGCCCGGGAATGGCCCTGGCTTCTGGCCGGCCTGACCCTGTGCCTGGCAGGCGTTCTGGCCTGCATGGCACGGTGGAAGAAAATTCTCGATGCGCAGGACATGACACTGGGCTGGATTCGAGTGAACACTATTTTCTTCATCGGCTTGTTTTTCAACTCCTTCATGATCGGCCCCACCGGCGGCGACCTTATGAAGGCCTATTACACGGCTCGGGAAACCCACCACAAAAAAACAGAGGCCGTGACAACGATCTTCATCGACCGGGTGATCGGCTTGCTCGTCATGGCGCTTCTGGTGGGAACGGTCATTCTCGTCCGCTGGGACTTCTTCATGACCCATCCCACCACGCGCGTCTTTGCCTGGCCTGCCCTCATCGCCTGCGGCATCCTCGTGATCGGCAGCGTGGTGGCGTTCAGCGTTCATCTCTTCGAGGTCTTCCCCTGGCTGAAGCGGTGGAACCATATTGCGATGATCGGAAAAATCATGGATACCCTTGAGCGGGCCTACAATGCCTTCTATGTCTGCCGGAAAAATCCGCGCCTGCTGATCAGCCTCGCCCTTTATTCCCTCGCCATCCAGCTGCTTTTTGTCGGGGCAGGCGCGCTGGTGGGCAAGGCACTGGGACTCGACCTTCCCTTTCTTGCCTATCTTTCCTTCTCGCCACTGGTCGGCTTGATCAGTGCCATCCCGATCACGCCCGGGGGCATCGGCATCCGGGAAGGCGCCTCCATCAAGCTCTGGGCAGTTCTGGGCGTGCCCGACGAAAAAGCGTTCCTCCTGGCCTTTATTCCCTATCTTTTCCTCGTGCTCTGGGGGCTTCCCGGCGGCATCCTGTTTTTGTTTCACCGCTCTGGAAACAACCCTTCCGGGAGCGAAGCGGACGAACCCTAGGACTCGAATTCAACCATGATCGCGGCAACGACATTTGTTGTATTGGCGATTTCAATCCTCTTTCTTGCCGTGGCGGGCGGCGGGCTCTTTCCCATCACCGTCATGGCCGTCGCCCTGGCCCTCTGTGCTTTGGCCTGCATGACGACTGCGGCACGACCGTCACGCCCCTGGGTTGAACTGATCCTTGCGGCTATCCTGCTCTTCGTCCTTTTCACGGCCCTGCCCATTCCTCCTGCCCTGGATCCGCTCGCCGGCTCCCTGCGTCACGGCCAAAATCAGGCAGTGCTCAACGCTTTTAATGAATCGGGAAAGATTGGAATTCCGATCCCGGAAAGCGATCCCTGGTTTTCACTCACCCGCAACCGGGCCGGAACCTTACGGTTCTTCCTGCTTCTGGCGGCGGCATTCGGGGCCGCCCTGCTCACTGCCTCGTTGCCTCCGGCGTGGAAAACCGGGCATCTCTATTTTCTCGCCCTGCTCGGGGCTGCCGTGGGAATCGCCGGATACCTGAGCCAATGGATCATCCCTCAGGGCGACACACTCTGGTGGTTTATCCCGCTTCCCGACGCCGCAAAGTCGCCGGTCGGATGTTTTCTGAACCGCAATCATTTTGGCGGGTTTGTGGCGATGCTGAGTCCCGTCGCCCTTGCGTTGGCCGCTCATGCCCTCGACCGCCGTCGCGGGTTCACTGCGCTCCTGTCCCTGGCCCTGACCGGGATCATGATGGCGGTGGTCTTCTACTCGCTCTCACGCGGGGCCATGCTGGCCATGGGCGCAGGGCTGTCGGTCACCGCACTGATCATCGCCTTCCGGCATCGTGCCGCATGGGGAATCCTGTTGCTCTGCCTCCTGCTTGCCGGGGGAACGGCCCTTCTGGTTCACTCGCCCGCCGTCCGGGAAAGGCTCCAGGGAATTCACAATCCCGGCGAAATCGGCAGCGTCCAGAGCCGTCTCGCCGAATGGCGGGAGTCGCTCAGGGTCTGGCCCTGCTATCCCGTGCTCGGCGCCGGCATGAATGCCCTGCGCATGGTGTATCCCCAGACGCGACAGACCAGCGTAAGCGCCCGGTTGATCGCTTCCGAAAACGAGTATATCCAACTCCTCGCGGAGGGCGGACTTGTTGGCGTGGGTCTCGCCCTTGCGCTGATCTGGGCCCTGTATCACAGAATCCGTCACACCCTCACCCCGCCGCCCAGCGTCATCATCATTGCCGTCACCGG
>CAZOZF010000171.1:0-2195 GCA_964584205.1 uncultured Verrucomicrobiota bacterium | reverse complement strand
CTGGATAATCCGGCTTATCTTTACACCGCAAAATACAGGGAACTGAACCGTGCCCTGGTCTGGGCGCCCACCTCATCGGCCTGGTTGTATCTGGGCCGCGCCCTGTTCAAGGAAGGGACAAGCCGGGAAGCCCGCGACCTCTGCACCCAGGGGGAGACGCTTATAACCCATGCCGCCCAACTCGACCCCCAGAATTACCGGCTCTGGTTTGAATTGGGACAGATCCGCCTCTCCCTGGGGGAGAACACCCGCGCTGCCGAGGCGTTTCAGCGGGCCAAAGCCCTGCGCGCCTGGATGACTCCACCTCCACTCCCCGGGAAAAACTGACATGAATCACTTTCTCTACGGAGCCTCCATTCCCTTCGTCATCGGAGTTCTCCTTTATCTCCTCGGAAAAGGACGCGCCCCCCTCCTCATGCTGATCCTGATTCCCCTCGCCATGGCTTTCGCGGGCACCTGGGCTGTAGCCCCGGACATCCCGCGCATGCTCGGATATTTCGATCTCTACAGTCGGCTTGCGGCGGATCCCCGGATCAACATTTTTCTCTGGCACTACACCCTGGATCAGATTGAGACGGAGTCATCCTGGTATGCCGTGGGGATCGCCCTCGAGGCGGCGACCCTGATTGGAGTGGCGCTCCGGGAACTTTTCAGGAAGGAAAAAACCTGATGGCACACGCGGCACTTCATTTTGCAATCGGACTAACAGCGGGAATGGCCGTTCAAACACCCCGTCTCAGGCAAGCGTGGACACAAGGAAAGGACATTGCCCCCACCATCCTGCGCTGGCTCGTCGTGTCATGGAGCCTTGGAGTATGGGCGATTATTCCCAGCCTGCTCCGCTATGCGGGGGTTCCGGAAGGATTCTGCAACGGATGGTGGATGAACCTATTCCTGTTCCACCCGCTCATCAACCAGTTTGGCCCCCACGGCACCATCATCGGTGCCGCGGCGTTTGTGAGCGGATTCACCTTTCAGTACGCCCTGATCCTGGCAGCCATCGCCCGCGTGCCGGACAAAGAGATCTGAATTATTCCCCGCCCAGTTTTCCCTCACGATGGGCGGTAATGAAGTCCACCCCGAACATATCCTCGCCGGTCAGCAGGGCCTTGGCCAGTTTGAAAGGCTCGGTCGTGGTATCCACGGCGGACAAAATTTTGGCATTCATCTGCAACGGATCCAAAATGCCGCTGTCGCCTCCGGCCTCCACAACCATCCAGGTAAAGACCTGGTTGATCAACTTGCGAGCGGGCATACCGAACGAGACGTTGCTGAGTCCGCCGCTGATATGGATTTCCGGACCATAGGTCTTCCGGATCGCCGCCACGGCCTCAATGAAGGACTGGGCATTATTGGAATCCGTGGCCACGGGAAAGACCAAAGGATCCACATAAACGCTCGCCCCCTTGATTCCCACTGCCGCCAGCATCGGCATCAGGCGATTGATATTCGCCAGGCGCTGCGCGGTATCGCAGGGCAGATCCGTCTCACCCGCCGCCGAGGCAATGACCACCGCCTTGAATTCCGCCGCCACCCGAATTGAGGATTGGCGTTCAAGCGACACGGAATTAACCATCGGGCGCGCCCGTTTAGGATCGCAGGCTTCCAGTCCGGCCCGGAGAATGGCCTCATTCGACGAATCAATGCTCAACGGCAGTTTGCTGGCCGCCTGCACCACTTCCGCCACCCACTTGATTGCGCGGCAGCGCTCGGCCACATCGGTGCTGAACTCATCCACATTCACATCCAGGAACGACGCATCGGTCGCCTCCTGACGCGCCGCGAGATGGCTCAGGTAATCCACCGCCGCCGCCTTGCCTGCCGCATCGCCGTAAAGCCCCTGCCACACGGCCACGGCACAATGTTTGACCTTGCCTGCCGCCCAGTCGGCCGTTTCAAGGAAACGCCCGGGAATGGGAAGAAACCGGGATCCGGCCTTGCCGCCATAAACAATGGCATGACCCTCACCGTGGGGTTTGACAAAATTTCCACCCACCTTGTAAACGCGCGTACAATGAATGTTCTCGCCCACCACAATCAATGTCTTCATGCCATCTCCTTTGTTTAGCTGCCGATACCTTGTCCTTTATACAAAGGAATATCTTGTATAATACAGCCAATTATTTGGATATCTCCGCACGGGTGCGATTGCAAAATATTGCAATCGTACCGAATCCAGAATCCAGAATTCAGAA
>CAZOZF010000170.1:0-6407 GCA_964584205.1 uncultured Verrucomicrobiota bacterium | reverse complement strand
AAGAGGGCGAGTTGCATCGCCGTGTGCTGACGACGGTGGAGGGGATTGTCAAGGAAGTGGCGCCCCGGTTGCCTCCTGAGATTTCGCCCCAGACGCTGGTCAAGGAAGTCTATGACGAAGCCGTGGGGCTGGGGGCCATTGAAGATCTTCTGGCCGACCCGGATATCACCGAAATCATGGTTAATGGAGCGTTGCGGGTCTATGTGGAACGGAAGGGCCGGATTGAACTGACGGATCGCACATTTCTGGATGACAAATCCGTGCTCTCGGTGATTGAGCGCATTGTGTCGCCCCTGGGACGCCGCATCGATGAAAGTCAACCCTATGTGGATGCCCGTTTAAAGGATGGTTCCCGCGTCAATGCCGTCATTCATCCGCTCTCGCTGATCGGTCCCTGCCTGACCATCCGGAAATTTTCAAAGATTCCCCTCACCTCCGATGATTTTATCCGCATGGGCACCTGGACCGAGGGGATGCGTGATTTTCTGAAAGCCTGCGTCGAGGCTCGTAAGAACATCATCGTCTCGGGCGGTACGGGCTCAGGAAAGACCACTCTGCTGAATGTCCTGAGCAGTTTTCTTCCAGAAACCGAACGCATCATCACCATTGAGGATGCGGCGGAACTGCAACTGAAGCAGGATCATGTGATTTCCCTGGAGTCCCGGCCCCCGAACATTGAGGGGAAGGGCGCGGTGACCATCCGGGATCTGGTTCGGAATGCCCTGCGCATGCGACCCGACCGGATTGTCGTGGGGGAATGTCGCGGCGGAGAGGCCCTGGACATGCTCCAGGCGATGAACACCGGGCATGACGGTTCCCTGACCACGGTTCATGCGAATACCCCTCGGGACGTGATTTCGCGCATGGAAACCCTTGTGCTGATGTCCGGCATGGATCTTCCGATCCGTGCTATCCGGGAACAGATCACGGCAGCCGTGGATTTGATTATTCATGAGGCGCGGTTGAGTGACGGCTCCCGGCGGGTGGTAAATGTCACCGAGGTGGTTGGCAGCGAGGGGGAGCGAACCACCATGCAGGATATTTTTGTGTTCGAGCAAAAGGGATTGAATGCGGAGGGCAAGGTGATGGGACGGTTTACCCCGACGGGGGCCATCCCCACGTTCCTGGACGATCTCCGGGCACGGGGCGTGTCGATTGATCTCTCTCTCTTTGATCCGAAACGACAGGGTTGATTCAAATCATGGGTTCAGGTGTCATTTTATGGCTGGTGCCGGGGTTGTACCTCCTTTGCTTGGGCGGGTTGACCTACTTTATTCTTCAGTCATTCCGGACGGCGGCGTCGGATTACGCCACCGCCTATTCCGAGACGACCTCGCGCCAGATGGAGGATCTTTTCCTGTTCATTCCCGCCCGGCGCGTCCTGGAGCTGGCGTCCGCCTCGGCGGCGATCTGTTTCCTTGCCGGTTTTTTGTTGTTCGGGGGATTTGACGGAAGTTCCTTTACGGTGGGGCTTGTCCTGGGGGGCGTGTGTGCCGGACTCGGTTGGAATATACCCAGGACGGTTCTGGCGGTGATGCGGAAACGCCGGCTTCAACGCTTTAATATCCAGTTGGTGGACAGCCTGGTCAACATGAGCAATGCGCTTAAGGCGGGGTTCAGTATTCAGCAGGCGATTGAGCTGGTGGTTCGGGAAGGACAGAGCCCGATTGCCCAGGAGTTCGGCATGTACCTGCACCAGACGCGGGTTGGAATGCGGATGGAAGAGGCGATGGAGAGCATGCAGACACGGGTAGGGAGCGACGATCTGGCCCTGATGATCGGAGCGTTGGAGACGGCCCGCCAGACGGGGGGGAACCTGACCGAGGTCTTTGAGAAAATTGCGCATACCATCCGGGAACGGATGCGGATTGAAATGCGCATCCGGACCCTGACCGCTCAGGGACGATTACAGGGGCTGATTGTAGGCGCCATGCCCCTCCTGCTCGGGGTGGCCCTGTTTTTCATGGATCCGGGGATGATGCTGGCCTTTTTACGGTCCGGATTCGGAATCAGCATTCTGCTGGGGGTGCTTGTCCTCGAAACCATTGGAGCCCTGGTGATCCGGAAGATCATCCGGATCGACGTGTAATCACTGGCGTCCCATGGGACGCCAAGGCTGAAGCGGGTTAGACTGAAGACTGAAGGAAAACATGATCGATGAACGAGGAATGATCGTAAATGACATAACGTGAAATTAAACAAGATTATGCGAATTCCCTTACAGTCTTCAGCCTTCGGCCTTCTAACCTGCGTCCTATGGGACGCTACTGACGTGTAACCATGAATACGGTCATTGAATTGATTGTGTGCCTGCTTTGGGCCGCGTTTGCGGGGCTCTCGTTCTGGTATTGCGCCCAGATCCTGAAACAGGTCACCTATGTGACGCTCGCCGATGGCCGCCGTCAGGAACGGCGGCTTCCCTTTCTGTTCCGCTTGTTGATTCCCCTGGCTCCGAATCTCAGCCCGGTGTTCAGCCGGAAGACCTTTGAAAAGACCAACGCCGAACTATCTCGTAAAATTGTTTCGGCAGGCTATGGCGGGCTGCTGACCTCTGAGGAACTCCTGGCGTTGAAGGTTCTGCTGCCGTCGGTACTGGGGATTTTACTGGTGGCTCTGATGTGGGCCCTGCTGTCCATGGTGCCGGGAAAGGCTGGATTGGTCTTGCGGAGTCATGAGGCGTCCTTCATGGGAATCATCCTGCTCTGGTTTTATGCCTATCCCGGGTTTTGGTTGAGAAGCGAGCTTAATGAGCGACATCGGAAGATCCAGAAGGCGCTCCCGTTTGTACTGGATCTTCTCACCTTGTCGGTCGAGGCGGGGCTCGATTTCATGAGCGCCATGCAACGCATCGTGGAGCGGGGTAAAATTGATGCCCTGGGGGAGGAGTTGGTGCGGGTCCTCCGGGAAATTCAGCTGGGGAAGACCCGGCGAAATGCCCTGCGCGACATGGGTGAGCGGGTGAACCAGAAGGATTTGCGATCCGTCATCAATGCCCTGGTTCAGGCGGATGAACTGGGGGTGGGGATCGGGTCTATTCTGAGGATCCAATCCGATCAGATGCGCCAGCGCCGGTTTGAGCGAGCCGAGAAAATGGCCAATGAAGCGCCCGTGAAGATGCTCTTTCCCCTGGTCGCGTTTATTTTTCCGGCCGTTTTTCTCGTCCTGTTGGGTCCCATTGTGTTACAGATTCTCAAGCAGATGTAGGGTGTGGTTCTGTTATGGCGAAAACAATTCATTTATCGGTTGTGAAGGGACCTGGGGATCTCCGGGAAATTCATGTTCCCGCCGGAGGCGTCCGAATTGGCCGGTCATCCCGAAATGACATCTCCATCGTCGATGATGCCATGTCGCGGTTTCAGTGCCGGTTTTTCTTTAAACCCGGCGAAGGGCTCTGGGTGTCGGACTTGGGGAGTGCCAATGGAACCCTCGTCAATAACGCCGTTGTCCAGGAACAGCAATTGAAGGTGAATGATGAGGTGCTGGCCGGAGATACCCTTTTTCGTGTGATTTGCACAACGGAGGGTGAGGGTGTCGAGTCATCCGTCGATTTGGGGCTCAAGAGGGGGGGCGTTATAGCGGAATCCTCCGGCACTCCGGTTCTGCGAAGGAACCTTATCGTGATTGCCGGTGTTCTTGCGCTGTTGGTCGTAGTGATCTTGACGCCGTGGAGCAAACTGACCGGAGTTCTGGCGTGGGGGAAAAAACCGCCTGCGGCGGCACCGCTAGAAGTATTTCCGGATCTTGAGGTTGCGCTGGAACGGGTGGAGGGATCCGCTTCCAATATTTTCCGGTATGCCCTTGAAATCAAGGGGGGCAGTCTGATGGTTCAGGTGGATGATCTGGACAGCAACCGGCATGTGCGCCGCGAAAAGAAGGTGGCGCCCGAATTGCTTCGGAACCTGGCGCGTTCGCTGGAAGCCGGCGGTTTTTTTGAACTCCGGGAGGAGTATGCGGGCTTGGCGCCGGGCATCCATGAGGCTTCTGATTTATCGGTGACCATCGGGGTGAAAGCGCGACGCGTGAAGGTGGTCAATCACCTTGAGCCTGAGAGTTTTGCCGCCATCCGCGCACTGATCGAGGAATTCGGGAAGAACGAATTGGGCCTGGCCGCCCTGGCCATTGATCCGGCCACATTGCTGGTGAAGGCGCGTGAAGCGTTGTTGCAGGGAAAAAAAATGTGGGATGAGCGCGAGGTGCGTGACGGGAATCTATTCAAGGCAATCCGGAGTTACACGGAGTGTGAGTGGTATCTTGAAACCATTGAGCCGAAGCCCGGGTTTTACGGGGAGGCGGTAAGCGCCAAGGCGGATTGTCAGCGTGAAATGCAGCGCCGGTACGAGGATCTGTTGTTTCTGGCAGAACGGGCGGTCAAGCTGCGTGACTGGAAAGAGGCGGATCGACAGTTGAAGATCATGCGGGATATGATTCCCGATCCGTCCGATGAACGGTATCGTAATGTGGATAAAAAAATGGTGGATGTGGGACGGCATCTGGCGGTGGAAAAATAGCATGGCACTCCAGGCTCTAAAATTTGGAATGGCGGTTTTGTTGCTTGTTCTTGCCCTCCCGGCGGGAGGGCAGGAATTGACCTGCCGATTGAGTCTGGCGACCATCCCGGACAAGGCGACTGTGACCTGTGACGGCATTTTGCGGGAAGAGACCCCCACGACGATTACTGGCTTGCGGCCCGGACTTCATTTGGTTCAGGTTGAAAAGGCGGGATATCTTCCGGTAAAACGAACTCTTACCCTCACGGCGGGTCAGCGCACATCGGTGGAGATTCCGCTGGAACGCCTGACGGGGTTGATTCTGGTGCGATCCATTCCAAGCGGAGCTGATCTTGAGATCAATGGGGCGCACCGGGGGAAGGCCCCTCTGATGATCACGGATTTGCCACCGGGTCGCTACCGGATCAAGGCGTCCTCAGCGGGCTATCTGAGCCGCGATGTTGAAATGGAAGTGGTGGATCGTGTCCCGAAGGCCGTATTGGTCTCTCTGGTCTCCGATTCCGCCATGCTCACCATCGGATCCACGCCTCCGGGCGCTGCTGTGACGATCAATGGGCTTTCCAAAGGGGTCACGCCCTGCAAATTGGACCGGTTGCCAGCCGGTGAGAACGAGGTCGTGGTATCATTGCCGGAATATGGTGTCTACCGGGCTCGTATCAAATTGCAGGCGAATGAGGAACAGACGCTGGATATTCCCCTCAAGGCATTGCCGTCGGTCTTGACGGTTCTCTCAACCCCGACGGGCGCGCGGCTTTTTGTGGATGATACGCTTCGGGGGCAGACGCCGCTGACGCTGGACAGCTTGGAGGCCGGAAGCCATGTTGTGCGGGCGGAACTGGATGGATATGAGTCTCAGACCCGTACCGTTGAACTCAATAAGGCGGAGAAAAAAGTTGAGGGATTTGAGTTGGTCCGGAACGTGGGCATCGTGTCGGTCATGGCCCGGCCCAATGGCGTGAGTGTGCTGGTGGATGGAGTCGAGAAAGGCACGGTTATGCCCGCTTCCAATGAGCCTGTTGGGAAGCTGGATGTGGAGTTACCGGTCGGGGCTCATGTGGTGTCTCTTCGTTTCAAGGGATATGGCTCCGTGGAAAAGCGGGTGACCATTTTGAAGGGAGAGACCGTCACGTTGAAGGAAATCCTGAAACGCGTTTTTGTGGCCGATACGCGCATAACCTTGACGACAGGGGAAGTGCTGACGGGAGTGTTGGGGGAGAAACTACCCTCCGGGGACGTTAAGCTGGAAACCCAGCTGGGCATCTACAAGACCCTTGAATCCTTCCGGATAAACAAGATTGAGCCTCTGAAGCCGGAAGCGGCGAAGTAACCCGCTCAAAAAAAAGAAAACCCGCCCGGCCAGTGACCGTAACGGGTTTTCCATCAAGCCTTTATGTGGCTTGAATTACTGAGCAACCGCAGGCGCAACCGCAGGCGCAACCGGAGCATCGGCCGGCTTGTCACAAGCCGCTTTGCCCTTCTTTGCGCCATGAGCCGGCTTGGCTGCTTTGAGCTCTGCAGGGGTCAGGAAACCATCCTTGTCGGCATCCGCGGCCGCGAACTTGGCTTCGGCCTTGGTGGGATCCTTGCAGGTGGCTGTGAATTCAACCAACGACAGCTTGCCATCCTTGTCGGCATCGGCTTTGGCGAAGAAACCGCCCGGTCCCTTGCCCTTGCCCTTTTCGCCCGCCATCGCGGCTCCAGCCACCATCACCACCACCGTCGCGCAGACCACCATCGATACAATCTTCTTCATAATAACTCCTTATTATTTTGCCCCTTAATTGAGACATGTTTCATAAAACGGATGAAGTATCCGGTTTATTGTGTCCGGGAGCAAAATATTTTGGCGCTTCTGGGTTTGTGTGGGGATTTTTCATTGATCTAAGCCACTTTAGGTTC
>CAZOZF010000169.1:0-6411 GCA_964584205.1 uncultured Verrucomicrobiota bacterium | reverse complement strand
AGGGCAGATGTGGATAGAGACCAATGAAAAAACACCCGGGATACCCGGAAGGACCTGAAGTATGAATGATGAATGAGGGAGGGGCGGCAGCAATTCTCATTATGGCCGAAGACCGCCTGAAGGCGGTACACCAACGGGCTGAAATCATCATATTCCGGCGTTGGTGTACCGGCTTTAGCCGGTCTTTGACATTGCCCAGCGGCCATAATGCGAATTGCTGGAGGGGCGGACAATGGGCTTTCCCTGTTGGCGGGGATTTGATATGCAAGGGTCAAACAAAGGAGGCGGCATGACGATGAATAAATGGACAATGGTTGGTATGGCGGCGATTCTTTCTGTAATGGCGATCGGGATTTGGACCGGATGCGAGAGCGCCGGGGGCACGGGCGGGGTGAGTATCAGTCCAGCCAATCCGGTTTTGGGCGGTTCATCCAGCAACTCAACGGCGGTGGTATTTACCGCTTCGGTCAGCGATCAACTCGCTCTTCCCCTCGCGTGGAGTGTCTCCAATCCCGCTCTGGGCACGATAATTAGTTCCTCAGGCAGTAACGCCACCTACAAGGCGAATGAGGGCAGAACCGGCGACAACATTATTACGGTCAAGGACCAATACGACAATCAGGGCTCGGCGGTTGTCACCCAGAAGTAAGTTCAGTTTGCGCACGGGCTGCAGGGGTGTTACCATTCCGGGCAATGATTCAATGGGGCGTTAAACTATGGTGAACAAGCGAAACCTTCTTCTCCTGTTTGTTTTGGCGTGGGCTTTTGTCTTTGTTTCCCCGTCCCTCCACGCCGGTGTCATCACCCTCAAAATCCGCGCCATCAATCCGTCCCGGGCTGAAAAGCAGAAGGTTCCCGTCACGGCGGTGTTGCCCCGTGACGTCAAGCCTGAGCATATTGTGAGCGCGGGTGAGTTGGACGTGGTCTATGATGTTGCCGCGCGGGCCTACCGGGTCAATAAAGAGGTTGAGCTTAATCCGGGTGAGACGCGGACCTTCGAAGTGGTGATCAAGGATATCTGGGAAATCCCCGAGGCTGATCTCACGCAACTGTCCGGACATGCCGTGAAACTGGCGGCGGCTCTGAAGGGGGGCGGCAAGGCGGAGACGGCGGAGGCGCTTAAGACGTTGATTGATGAGGGGGTGAAGGGGATTGCGACCCGCCAGGCGGCGTATGCGGTCGGGGTGGTGAAGCCGATGGATCATATCCGCGTCTATGAGTCCAATCTCGAGGTTCTGGAGCGGGTCCGGAAAGATGTCGGGATGCTGGAAAACCTGGTCGTCGCGGCAGGGAAGGATCCTGAATCTTTTCTGGGGTTGCCCAAAATCCTGCCTCCTGCCGATCTCGGGAATTCCGCGGCCACCGGGGGCGTCATGGTCGTCCATCTCAAGATCACCAATCCGTCGCTGTCCGAGAAAAAGAAAGTTCCGCTCCGGCATGAATTTCCGGCTGAGATCAAAACGACGGATGTGCTGGATGCGGGCGGATTGCAGATCGGGTTCGATGCCGACCGGCGGCTTTGTTACGCCACTTTGGAGGATATCGAACTCGGGCCGCAGGAAAGCAAGGTGTTTGATGTCAAGCTGCGGGATCCCTGGACCGGGTTGAAGGAGCAATTGCCCGGACTGGAGCGACGGACCCGGGAGCTTATTGCCATTGTGAAGGACATGGACTCCTACAAGGCTGTTTTGACGCAGGCGCAGGCGATTCAGGCGGATCTGGAAGCGGTGAAGGCGAAGCCCTGGCCGGCCCAGGTGAATCGGGACTATGTGGCCTTTGCGCGGCAGCAGGGCACGGCGATACAGGGGCTGGCTACGCGGGTCCAGCGGCTTGAGGAGCTTTTTCAGCCCGGTGAGAAGCCGATTAAGGGAGGGGTTCCCATCATGGATGTGCCCCGTCCCGACAAGCGTACGACGTGGGTCATTATCTACATTATTCTGGGTTTTCTGGGGGCTTTTAGCGCCTTGTTCTTTATCCGGTGGTACGGAAAAGGCAAGGCGGAGAAGAAGGAGTAGGAGAATATGGGGGTTCAGGGGTTCAGGGGTTCAGGGGTTAAGGGGTTCAGGGGTTAAGGGGTTAAGATGGAGAAAGCATCGATTTTCAAAGATTTCAAATAAAGTAATTTATATGTGTTTTACTCAACTATTCATTTCTCGCTTAACCCCTGTCGCCCTGAACCCCTGAACCCCTCTTTTTACCATGGCTTTTCAACTTAAAATATCCGCCCTTCAGATGAAGGAATACGGGGTGGTGGCGGAAATCAAGCAGGACATCGCCCACATCACGGGACTCACCAACTGCATGAACGGGCAGCTGGTGCATTTCGAGGGCGGAAGCACGGGGGTGATTGTCGGATTCGACAATGGCTACGAGCTCGTCATGATCGTCAAGGAAGGGGCGAAGATCAAGCCTGGCGACAAACTGTATTCGACCATCGAAACCTGCACGGTACCGGTTGGTGACCAGTTCCTCGGGCGGATCGTCAACGGGCTCGCGGAGCCGACTGATGGCTATGGGCCGATCAAGGCCAACAAGCGCTATCCTATTTTCAACGAATCACCCGGGGTGCTGGAGCGGACTCCCCTTCAGGAGTCCCTTGAAACCGGAGTCAAGATCGTGGACATGATGAATCCAGTCGGAAAGGGGCAGCGCCAGCTGATCCTCGGGGATCGCGTGACGGGGAAGACGACGATCGCCACCGATGCCATTCTCAATCAGAAGGGAAAGAACGTCATCTGCATCTATTGCTGCATCGGCAAGGCCGAGGCGTCCCTGAACAAGGTGCTCGACCTGTTCCGGGAGCGGGAGGTGATGAGCTACGCGATTGTTGTGGCGGCGACGGCCTCCTCCTCGGTCGGGCAGCAGTACCTGGCGCCTTATGTCGCTGCCAGTCTCGGCGAATATTTCATGAACGAGCTGGGGCGCGATGTGTGCGTGGTGTTTGACGATCTCACCAAGCATGCGTGGGTCTACCGCCAGATGTCCCTGCTCTTGGAGCGGTCCCCGGGACGTGATGCCTATCCCGGCGATATTTTCTACCTGCATTCCCAGCTGGTGGAGCGTGCGGGGAAATTGCGTCCCGAGCGGGGCTCGGGTTCCATGACCTTCCTGCCCATCGTTGAGACGGTGCAGGGCGACGTGACGGGCTACATTCCCACCAACATCATCTCCATGACCGACGGACAGCTTTATGTCAGTACCCCGCTGTTCAGCGAGGGCTTCAAGCCCGCGATTGACATCGGCTTGTCGGTGTCTCGTATCGGCAGCAAGGTGCAGTGGCCTGCCATGCGGAAACTGGCGGGCATTTTGCGTCTCGAGTACATCCAGTTCAAGGAGCTCGAGAAGCTGACCCGGATCAAGGCGGGGGTGTCCGAGGCGGTTGAAAAACGTTTGCGGAAGGGCAAGGTGGTTGCCGCCATCCTGAAGCAGGATAAAAACGACCCGGTTCCCATCGAGACGCAGGTGATCATTCTGTATGCCCTGGCGAACGGCTTTATGGATGGCCTGATGCCCGAGCAGGTTGCGGATTACCAGGTCGGCGTGATGGCTGCCATCCGCAAGAAGAACCCGGGCCTGATTGAAACACTGGTGATGAAAAAAGATCTGACGGAAGACATTAAGGAGGGGCTTAATGAGCAACTCACCGCGTATGGCACTGGCACCGTTTAAAATCAAATTTTCGGAAACGGGCGTGATCAAGGACATCAAGAAGATGATTGTCCGCATTACCGGTCTTCCTTCCTGCCTGAACGGGCAGATTGTGGATTTCGGCGAGGGAAACAAGGGAATCATCATGGGGTACGACCAGGAGGATGTCCTGGCGCTGTTGCTTGGGGATGACGCCGGAGTCCGTCTGGGACAGACGGTGACGGCCACCAGCGAGCCTTTTTCCATTCCGGTCGGGGAAGCCCTGATCGGGCGCATGGTGGATGCGCTCGGCAATCCTTTTGACAATCAGGGTGAGATGCGGACCGACACCATCAGGCCTGTGTTTTCCCCTTCGCCCCTGATTGTCGAGCGGGCACCGGTGGAGCATTTTCTGGTCACCGGCACCAAGATTGTCGACGCCATGGTGCCTGTGGCGAAGGGGCAGCGCCAGTTGATCATGGGCGACCGCATGACCGGCAAGACGAGCATTGCGCTGGACGCCATTCTCAGTCAGTCAGGCCGCGACGTCATCTGCATCTACTGCTGCATCGGGAAGGCGCTGGTGGCCCTTGAGAAGGTGCTCTCCGTCATGTCCGATCGGGGCGCGTTTTCCTATTCCATCATCGTGGCGGCCACCGACAGTTCCACCGCCGGGGAGCAATACATCGTGCCCTTTTCCGCTGCCACCATTGGCGACTACCTGATGCGCAGGGGGAAGCATGTCATGATCGTGTTTGATGACCTGACGAAACACGCCTGGGCCTACCGCCAGATTTCCCTGCTTCTGGAGCGATCCCCGGGTCGGGAGGCCTATCCCGGCGACATTTTTTACATCCAGACCCAGCTCATGGAGCGGGCTGGGCAGTTGAACAAGGAACAGGGCGGTGGTTCCATGACCTTTCTGGGTATAGCGGATACGCTGCAGGGGGATCTGACCGGCTATATTCCCTCCAATCTTATTTCCATCTGCGACGGGCTGGTGAACCTGAGTACCGGGATGTTCAGCGAAGGCATGCGGCCTGCGGTGGATTATAATATGTCGCTCTCGGTTGTGGGGGGGCGCGCCCAGCCTCCGCTCCTGCGGGAATTGAGTTCCAACCTGCGGCGCAACTATCTGGAATATACCGAGGTGGCGCGGCTGAGCAAACTCCAGTCAGGGATGTCCAAGGATGCCGAAGCGGTCATGAAACGGGGGCAGGTTCTGGTTGCTATGATGCAACAATCCCAACAGAAACCCGCCGGCCTGGCGGAGGAACTGCTGATTCTGTATGCCCTTCGCTCCGGAATTCTTCAGGATCTGGACAGTACTGAGTGGACGCGGTTCAGGAGTGAAATCGGGGCTTTTGTTCATGGGAGAGATCCGGAATTGGGCGGGGTGGCTGAGGCGGCCACGGGGTTGACGCCGGAGTTGGAGTCGCGTCTGAACGCGCTTCTGGTGGCCTTTTTCAGGACGGGGGGCTGATTGTGGCGGCCACATTTTCCCTCAAGGTGCTCAATCCCAAGCATGTGGTCTTTGAGGGGCCTGTGGAAACGCTGTTTCTGCCCGGGGATGCCGGCGAGTTTGAGTTGCTGGCGTACCATGTCCCGATTATTAGTCTTTTGAAAGAGGGCGAGATTGTGATTGACTGGAAGACGCGCATCCCGATCAAGAAGGGGATGGTCAGGTTTTCAAATGACGAGTGTGTGATTCTGCTTGAGGAGAGGAATGCGTAATTTTGTAATATTCCTGGTGATTTTTTTGACGGTTCTGGGGCCGTCTGCGGTGATTGCCACCATCGGCTATGCCAGTATCCGGGCGCTGGGCCGTAATCCCTCCGCCGCCCAGAAGATTTTGCAGGCGATGATTATTTCGCTGGTGTTTGCCGAATCCATCGCGGTGATTGCCCTGTTGGTACTGTTTCAGTTGTTCGGTCGGTGACTTTTTCTCCCTCTCCCTTGAGGGGAGAGGGTGGGGGTGAGGGTGGTATGAGAGCGCGTGAAAAGGTGAATATATGACAACCATGATTTATCTTGTGATTTTTCAAGTGGCCGTTTTTGCAATCCTCGTCATGGGGATGAAGCAGTTGTTGCTGCGCGATACCCAGAAGGCGGCGGGGAAACTGCGCGACGCCGAGGCCGATCTGGGGCGCAAGGAGGAGACGATCCGGAAGCGGATCGAGGACAACGAGGCGGACTTCCGGCGCAAAAGCGCGGAAGCCCAGGAAGCCCTCACCCGCACCAAGGAGACAATGGAAAAGGAGATCTCCCGTTCGCGCGATACGTTGCTGGAAGATGCCCGCAAGGAGCGTGATCGCATCCTGGACGAGGCGGTCCGCAATAAGGAGAAGCTTCGTCAGGAACTCATCCGTGAGGCCCAGGTCCAGACCCTGGAGAATACGTCGAAAGTCTGCGAGATGGTGTTCAGCGCCGAGGTGGGGCGAGCCCTGGATCATTCTTTTCTCGACGAATTGCTTCTGGCCCTGGATGAAATGGATGCCAGCAGCATCACGGTCGCCGCGCCCTTTATCGAGGTTATCAGCAGTCATCCCCTGGAGGCCGCCCATCAGCAGCGGCTGAAGGATATTGTGTCCCGGAAATTCGCGACTCGCCTGGAAATCAAGGAAACCGTTTCGCCGGAACTGATCGCCGGCATCAAGATCAAGCTCGGCAGCCTTGAAATCGACGGCAGCCTGCGCAACCGGTTCAACGAGGCGATCGACCAGCTCAAAAGCGAACACCTATGATCCTTCTTCCGAAAAGAGAAGATTTACCACCCGCTTCGCT